>CAMDHY010000035.1 GCA_945898215.1 Pseudoxanthobacter soli DSM 19599
GAAGTCGTCACCCACGCGGAAAAAGAAGCTGACGATCGCCTTGGCGAATTTGGTGTCGACGCGGTTCGGGTCCTGCACCACCACCGGCGGGCTCTTCGACAGGTCGACGTCGCCGAGGGTGAGCGACACCAGCGCCCCGTCGCGGATGCCGGTGAGGATGAGGAAGGCGAGCAGCGCGCGGGTGCGCCGGTCGAGCACCGTGTCCGTCGGCACGGCCGCGATGGCGGCGCGCACCTGTTCGAGGCTCGGGAAGTCGCGATGCTTCGGCGCCTTCGCCCGCGCCGCGTCCCGGCGGGAGGGAGTGAGATAGTCGACGTCGGCGCGGCCGATCTTCGACTTGAAGCCCGGCTGCCAGGCCAGCCAGACGAAGAAGTCGCGCAGCGCCGTCAGGGTGGCCGTTTGCGTCGCGGCGCTGAGAGGTTCTCCGGTGCGGTGCGCCTCCGTCTCGGCGAGCCGCTCCTTGAAGCTGATTGCCTGTTCGCGCCGGAAGGTGGCGAAGTCCTTCCCGCCGGTGCTCGCCTCAAAGCGCGCGAGCGCCTTCCGGGTGGCGTCGAGGCTCGCGTCGCTCTTGCCCTTCGCCTCCTTCAGCCAGCGCAGATAGTCGCGCTTGATGCGCTCGTTCTTCGGGTTCAGCTTCGGCATTTTCCGGGTCCTTCTCGAAGTCACGATCTGCAGGGGGTTCGGAACACTCACTCAGTCGTTCCGGTGCCGGCGTGTGCAGGTCGAGGATGGCGGCGAGGGCGGGCAGGTCCGACCGTCGCACCGCCTTGTGCATGACGGTGCCGCAGCACCCGCACAGCGCCGTCAGCTTCGCGATCTCGGCCGAGTGCGGGCGGACGTCCGCCGTGTCGCCCCAAGGCGCGCGCGGCTCGCGGCAGCGGAAGCAATAGAACTCGGCCGGGCGGCAGGTCCGCCGACGGCGCTTGCGGCGATCGGCGAGGAAGGCCTTCAGCGCGGCGCCGTGGATGAGCAGCGGCCGGCGATCGTCGAGGGCGGGGAGCCCCGCCTTCAGCCACTGGCGGACGGTGTTGCGGTGGACGCCAACGAGCTTGGCGACTTCCGCCACCTCATAGGTCGCGCCCTGCTTGATCCGCCGATAGCTCGGCGGACCCCGGCGGGCCTTCCGGCCGCGCGCCATCGTCCGTCAGCTCCGGCGGGCGACGGCGATGCGCTCGGCGATCCAGGCGTCGATTTCCGCCTCGATCCACGCGACGCACCGCTCGGTGATGGCGACGGGGGCGGGAAAGCGACCCTCCCGCATGTAGGCATAGATGGTGCTGCGGCTGAGGCAGGTGCGGGCCTTCACCGCCTCCAGACGGATGAGGCGGGGGCGGGCTGAAATCTCGGTGGCGGTCATCGGCGCTATCCGTGCTCGGTTGGACATGCCGAGAGGATGGCGGCGACCACGGCGCCGAGATAGCCGGGAGGGATTGAAAAAACCTAGGCTCTTCAGATGCTTGGGAGCGGCAAGGTTCCGCCGCCGCCCTCATAAGGTCAGGTCGTCGTCCAAATCGGGTAGTTCAGAACCCTCGGTAGGGTTTCGGGAAATTTGAGCGGGAGTTTCCCCGAACCCAAGGGAGGGTTCGGTGTGAACTTGGGGGAGAGATGCGGTCGCCGGGGTAGCCGGCGCGCCGCCCGTCGGCTTCCAGTTGGCCACCTTGGCGATTTCTTCGATGCCGGTCATGTTCGGCGACCCGTCCTTGTTCAACAGGCCGTAGGTCGCGGCGTTCTCGCGCAACCAGGCTTCCAACGCCTTTTTTGGCGACTTCCCCCGCCACCGCTTCGGATCGGCCGTCACGGCCTTCCAGGCATCGACGGCGGCGGCGAGCTTGGGGACATAGAAGGCGCCGAATGGATTGGCGAAGTCATCGGCGCGGCTTGGACCTTTATGAAAAATGGTGCCCGTCAGGCCGCGCGTCTCCAGCCAGAGGCGATAGTCGTGGACGCTCAGAAGTGTGTCGTACCAATTGGTATCGCCGTTCCCATATAGGGCAACGCGTAACGGCTCCAGGCCACCAGTCGCGACTGCATTTCTCAATACGGCGATATGAACCGTTATGCTTTCCTTGACGCGATGCGGCCACTTTGCCGTCGGTTGATCTTCATAGTCTGAAGGATTATAGCCTTCCGTGAGCAAGGCGAGCTGATAAATATTCAGCGCATTCGCCTTTATCCAGTATTCTAGCGGATCCATTTCGCTCACGAATCAGGTCGCTCGACACGGAAGCATCATCTAGCGCGGACGAATTCGCGTCTACCCTAGCCGCGTGACGATCTGCTACGGCCGAAGTGCGGACTTCATTGCTGCCGCCGGAGCGCCTCCAGCATATCCGCCCACCACGTCATCATCCGTACCCGCTCGTCCCAATGCTCGCCGCGCAGGTATGCGCGCCGCACCTCGTTGTTCTCGGCGTGGGCGAGTTGGCGTTCGATGGCGTCCGGGTTCCACAGCCCGCTTTCGTTCAGGAGCGTCGTGGCGGTCGCCCGGAAGCCGTGCGCGGTGGCGACGTCCGGGCCGAAGCCGAGGCGCCGCAGCGCGGCGTTCAGGGTGTTCTCGCTGATCGGCTTCTTAGCCGCGCCAATGCACGGGAAGACGAAGGCGTCCGCGCCCGTGCACGTCAGGGCGTGTAGATCGCGGAGGATCGCCACCGCCTGAGGCGGCAGCGGCATGCGGTGCGGCCGGCGCATCTTCATCCGCTCGGCCGGAACGGACCAGATCGCCTTGTCCAGATCGAACTCGCCCCACCGCGCGGCGCGCAACTCGCCCGGCCGCGGGAACAGGAGCGGCATGAGCTTCAGCGCCGCGCACGTCGCCGGCTGCCCCTGATAGGCGTCGATGGCACGCAAGAGGGCGGCGAACTCCGGCGCGGTGGTGATGGCCGAGCGGTGCTTGACCTTCGGGCTCGTCAAGGCGCCGCGCAGCGCGAAGGTCGGATCGTTCTCGGCCCGTTGCGTCGCGATGGCGTAGCGAAAGACG
Source organism: Pseudoxanthobacter soli DSM 19599 (assembly GCA_945898215.1). Classification (GTDB taxonomy): domain Bacteria; phylum Pseudomonadota; class Alphaproteobacteria; order Rhizobiales; family Segnochrobactraceae; genus CAMDHY01. The sequence continues at coordinate 2,978 of CAMDHY010000035.1, forward strand.
GAGCCGACGACGGAGCGCATGCGCCGCGCCGTCTCGTGCAGCCCCTTCGCTTCCGCCGTCCGCAGCACTTGGAGGACGTCGGCCGAGGTGATGGTCGCGACGTCGCGTTCGCCGAGTTGGGGGTATGTGGCGCCGAGAAGCCAGCGGCGCTTCGCCAGCGTGACCGGCGCGAGCCCCTCCCGCTCCAGCTTGCCCAAGTGCTCTTCGGCGACGGCGCGGAAGGTGCTGGCCGGCGCGGCCTTGGCGGCGAGCCGCGCACCCTTTTTCAAGGCCGACGGGTCGGAACCCTCGACGATCGCCCGGCGAGCGGTGTCCCGCTGTTCGCGTGCCTTCGCCAGTGAGACGTCGGGATAGGGGCCGATCGCCAACAGCTTCTCGCGCCCGGCGATGCGGTACTTCAGGCGCCAGAGGCGCGAGCCGGTCGGATTAACGAGAAGGAACAGTCCGCCGCCGTCGGCGAGCTTGTACGGCTTCGCGGATGGTTTGGCGTTGCGGATGGCGGTGTCGGTGAGTGCCACGGGGCGGGGCGCCTTGGGGGTATCGTTCAGGTACCCCCGAAAGTACCCCCAATTTTTCCGGCTGCCAACGGATGCCCCCAGATACCCCCGGACCCTGCTGGACCGGATTTTCTAGGGTTTCTGCGGCTTTTCGGAGCTTTTACCACCTGCCCGGAAGGGTGGGTGGTGCCCAGGAGAGGACTCGAACCTCCACGGCTTGCACCACTGGTACCTGAAACCAGCGCGTCTACCAATTCCGCCACCTGGGCAACGGCGATTCAGATACGGGGGCACCGGGCGGTTGTCAATCGCGGCCGTGCCGGCGACGGCTTCGGGGTGAGAAGCGGCGTCGCAATTCGCGCCCTGTCGCAGTGCGGCAACATCTCAATCATCCGGCGCCGTGTTATGGTCGAACCACGGCACGCGGGGATCGGCGTGGAAACGGTGCCGCGCGCTGGCGGGGATGGGTGATGGTGGGGGACGGCGGGGCGGCACCGGGAGCTGGCGACGGGCGCCCGCTCCTGAACGTCGGCCTGTCCGGCAAGCTCGTCGTGCTCACCGCGCTGTTCGTGATGATCGCGCAGGTGCTGGTCTACGTCCCGTCGATCGCCAACTACCGGATCTCCTGGCTGCGCGATATCCACGCCACCGCCGGCGTGGCGGCGCTGGCGCTCGCCTCCACCGAGCGGCTGCCGGATGCGCTCGAGGAGCGGCTGCTGACGTCGACCGGCGCCATCGCCATCGCCCTCAAGGACGGCCGCCGGCGGCTGATGCTGACGCGCGACGCCGTTCCGCGGCCGGTCGATGCCCACGCCGACCTCGACCACATCACCGCCACCGGCGCCGTGCTCGACGCCTTCGACAGCCTCCTGTTCGGCACCGGCCGCATCCTGCGCGTCACCGGCCCCCTCGCCGGCTCCGCCGACCTCATCGAGGTGGTGGTGCCGGAAGACGACCTCGTCGACGCCATGCTCGCCTACTCGCGCTCGGTGCTCCTGATCTCGCTGGTGATCTCGCTGGTGACGGCGTGCTTCGTCTACTGGAGCCTCAGGCGCCTGACGGTGCGGCCGCTGCAGCGGCTCGCCTTCGCGATGAACCGCTTCGCCGAGGACCCCGCCGACGTCGAGCGGCTGATCGTGCCCTCGGACCGCCGCGACGAGGTGGGCGACGCCGAGCGGCACCTGCGCTGCATGCAGGACGAGATGCGGCGCACCCTCCACCAGCAGCGCCACCTCGCCCAGCTCGGCCTCGCCGTCTCGAAGATCAACCACGACCTGCGCAACCTGCTCGCCTCGGCCCAGCTGTTCTCCGACCGCCTCGCCGGCCTGCCCGACCCGACGGTGCAGCGCCTCGCCCCGAAGATCGTCCGGGCCCTCGACCGGGCCGTTGGCTACACCCAGACGGTGCTGTCCTACGGTGCCGTCAAGGAGGCGCCGCCGGAGCGCCGCCTGATCCGCCTGCGTGGCCTCGTCGAGGACGTCGCCGAGGTCACCGGCCTCGCCCAGCACTCGAACATCGAGTTCTCCCTGCTGGTGCCGCGCGACCTCGAGGTCGACGCCGACCCCGACCAGCTCTTCCGGGTGCTGCTCAACCTCGTCCGCAACGCCCTCGACGCCCTTGAGCGCGACAGCGAGCCGAGCCTGGTGCGGCGGCTCACCGTCTCGGCCGAGCGCGTCGGCGCCGTCACCGTCATCACCGTCGTCGACACCGGCCCGGGCGTGCCGGCGCGGGCGCGCGAGCACATGTTCCAGCCCTTCCAGGGCTCGACGCGCTCGGGCGGCACCGGCCTCGGGCTGTGCATCGCCGCCGAGCTGGTGCGCGCCCACGGCGGCACCATCGCCCTCGTCGGCGGCCCGCCCGGCGCCGCCTTCGAGATCACCCTGCCGGACCGCCCGGTCGATCTCGCCGCCGTGCGCCGCGCCGCCGGCCGCTGAGCCGACCCGCCATCACCAGCCTGGCCCCGTCGGCCTGGCGCCGCGCCGTCCACCCTCGCCATCCCCCGCTTTCCCGGCTACACGTCCGACCGCGCCCGTGCCCGCGGGCGCCGATCCGCAACCGGAGCCCTTGATCCGATGTCGTCCTCCGTGCCGACCACCGCTGCCGCAGCCCTTTCCGACCTCGCCGCCACGGCCCGCGCCTGGCCGTTCGAGGAGGCGAAGAAGCTCGTCGCGCGGGTGGAGAAACGCGGCGGCGGCACCGTGCTGTTCGAGACCGGCTACGGCCCCTCGGGCCTGCCGCACATCGGCACCTTCGGCGAGGTGGCGCGCACGACGATGGTGCGCCACGCCTTCCGCGTCCTTACCGAGGACCGCATCCCGACGCGGCTCCTGTGCTTCTCCGACGACATGGATGGCCTGCGCAAGGTGCCGGACAACGTGCCGAACCGGGAGATGCTGGCGGGCCATCTCGGCAAGCCATTGACCGAGGTGCCGGACCCGTTCGGCGAGCACGCGAGCTTCGGCGCCCACAACAACGCCCGCCTGCGCAGCTTCCTCGACACCTTCGGCTTCGAGTACGAGTTCGCCAGCGCCACCGAGTACTACCGGTCCGGCCGCTTCGACCAGACGCTGCTTAAGGTGCTCGCCGCCTACGACGAGGTGATGGCGATCATGCTGCCGTCGCTCAGGGCCGAGCGTCAGGCGAGCTACTCGCCCTTCCTGCCGATCTCGCCGACGACCGGCGCCGTGCTGCAGGTGCCGCTGGTGGAGCGCAAGGTGGAGGCGGGCACGGTCGTCTACCGCGATCCCGACACCGGCGTACTCGTCGAGGTGCCGGTCACCGGCGGCCACTGCAAGCTGCAGTGGAAGCCGGACTGGGCGATGCGCTGGGCGGCGCTCGGCGTCGACTACGAGATGGCAGGCAAGGACCTGATCGATTCGGTGAAGCTGTCGGCGCGCATCTGTTCGGCGCTGGGCGCCCCGCCGCCCGACGGCTTCAACTACGAGCTCTTCCTCGACGAGAACGGCGAGAAGATCTCGAAGTCGAAGGGTAACGGTCTGACCATCGACGACTGGCTCGCCTATGCCTCGCCGGAGAGCCTGTCGCTGTTCATGTTCCAGAAGCCGCGGTCGGGGAAGAAGCTGTTCTTCGACGTCATCCCGCGCAACGTCGACGACTACTACACCTTCCTCGCCAAGTACCACGAGGAGAGCCCGGCGCAGCGGCTCGAGAACCCGGTCTGGCACATCCACACCGGCACGCCGCCGACCCTCGACCTGCCGGTGTCGTTCGCGCTGCTTCTCAATCTCGCCAGCGCCTCGAACGCCGACGACCGCGCCGTGCTGTGGGGCTTCCTGAAGCGCCAGGACGCTGCGCTGTCGCCGGAGAACCACCCGGAGCTCGACCGGCTGGTCGGCTATGCCATCCGCTATTTCCACGACCGCGTCGCGCCGACGAAGCGCTTCCGCGTGCCGGAAGAGACGGAGCGGCAGGCGCTCGCGGCGCTCGACGCGGCGCTGGCGGCGCTTCCGGCGGGCGCCGACGCGGAGGCGATCCAGGCGGCCGTCTACGAGGTCGGCCGCGCCGTCTTCCCCGACACGGCCAAGCCCGGGCCGGACGGCCGGCCGGGCGTGTCGCTCGCCTGGTTCGCGACGCTCTACCAGCTGCTGCTCGGCCAGGAGCGCGGACCGCGCTTCGGCTCGTTCGCGGCGATCTACGGCGTGCCGGAGACGCGCGCCCTGATCGCCACGGCGCTCGCCCGCACCGACGGCTGAGCCCGAGCGGTGGACGGCGTCCGGCCTACTGGCCGGGCGTTGCCTCGGCGGGATCGTCGGTGGGGGCGGCGCCTTCGGGAGTGGCAACGTCCGCCGCCGCGCCACCGAGCGCGTCGTCGTCGTCGGGATCGTCCAGCCCCTTCGGCTCGGTCTGCCAGAGGCCGAGGTTCTCGTCGCGCGCCGTCTCGCCGAGGGCGGCGAGCGTCGGGGCGGCGGCGTCCGCCGGCGCGGCCCAGCCGTTCTCGACCAGCCAGGTGGCGATGTCGGTGCGGCCGACGCGGCAGCGCACGACGCTGACCTCCGCATCGTCGCTGCCGAAGCCGACCTCGCCGAGCGGCAGGCATTCCACCGCGCGGTGGCGGACGAAGCGGCGGAGCGCCGTGCGCGCCCGCGTGCCGCAGGACCAGCGGTTGCCGGCCGCATCGCCGCACTCGGCATCCGCGGCGGGCACGTCGACATCGGCGAGCCGCAGCGTGCGATCACCGGCAATGAGGGTGCCGGCGTCGCTGACGACGACACGGAAGAAGCGGCGCGGTTCCACTGGGGCTGGCTCGGGGATCAGCGTCTTGACCTCCGGCGCCCTCTGCAGGCGCACGATTGGCCCGACCCGGACCGGCGCAGCGCCGGAGACGACGCCACCGCCGACGTCGCGGGCCGGTGCCAGTTGATCCTCGACGGCGATGTAGCCCTCCGGCGCTTCGAGCGGCGGGGGCGCGCCAGGGGCGGCGAGGGGCCGCGAGGGCGCGTTCGCCGGCGGCGTCGCCGATCCGGCCGGTGCGGCGCCGGGATCGACCGGCACCAGCACGCGCGGCGTGGTCGCGGAGGACGGCGCGGCTGCCGGTGTGCCGGTTGCAGGCGCTCCGGCCGGCGGCGGCGTCGGCGCGGCGTCGGGCGCCCCCGGGCCCATCTGCACGATGGTCTCGCCCACCGGCAGCGGCACTTCGCCGAGGAAGTAGTAGCCGGCGGCGGCGAGGATGGCGACGCCCGCGACGATCGTCGCGAGGATCTCGATCAGCCCGCGCATCACAGCGGCCCCGTCCCGGGCGCCGTCACTGGCTCGCCCACAGGATGCGGGCCATCCAGTCGATCTGGCGCGTCGGCACCGAGCGCGGCGGATGATCGGGGTTGAGGGAGTGCAGTTCGACCGTCTTCAGCGTCTGGCGGTGCAGGATCTTCACCATCACCTCGCCATCGGTGGTGCGCACGACGACGCGGTCGTCCCGCCGCACCGCGGCGGTGCGCGAGACGATCAGCACGTCGCCGTCGCGGTAGGCGGGCAGCATGGACTCGCCGCTGACCTCGAGGGCGAAGATCATCTCGCCCTCGCCGCTCGGGAAGGCGATGGCGTCCCAGCCGGTGCCGACCGGGAAACCGCCCTCGTCGAAGAAGCCGCCTGCGCCGGCCTGGGCGAGGCCGAGCAGCGGCACCGCCGGGCGCTGCACCGGCGGGGCGTCCTGAGCGGGGCGGCCAAGGGAAAAGAAGCTCGCGAGGTCCTCGCCGGTGGCGTCGAGCACCTTGGCGATCGATTCGGTCGAGGGCCAGCGGGGCCGGCCGTCGCCGCCGACGCGCTTCGAGCGGTTGAAGGTGGTCGGGTCCAGCCCGGCGCGCTTGGCGAGCCCGGAGGGCGACATGCCGTGGCGAACGGCGAGCGCGTCGATCGCCGACCAGACCCGGTCGTGGGTGAGCATCGGCTGGCCGAGCATCGGACGTGTCTCCGGCCGTCGCGAGCGGCGCCCAAGCGCGTGGCGACGGCTCGAGCCTCACAGTGCGAGGAATTTATGCCTCACGCTCTTTCAGTTAATGCCCCCGGCGCCACTTGTCCAGCGATCCGGACGCGATCCCCGATTCGATCGCTTGTCGCCGGCCGCCGCCGCCGATAGGACGGGCACACGCGATCAGGACCCCGACCGATGACCCACGCTCCGCCGTCCACCGTCTACAAGATCGTGCCGGCGGGCCTGTGGTCGGAGGCCGAAGCGGCGGGCCGCTTCGACGGCGCGCCGGTCGACGTCGCCGACGGCTTCATCCACTTCTCCACCGCCGTCCAGGTCGCCGAGACCGCTGCCCGCCACTTCGCCGGCCAGGCCGACCTCCTGCTCGTCTCGGTCGACGCGGCGGCCTTGGGGGCCGCGCTGGTCTACGAGCCGTCGCGCGGCGGCGCGCTGTTTCCCCACGTCTATGCACCGCTGCCGCTCACCGCGGTCACCGCCGTGCGGCCGCTGCCGCTCGGCCCCGACGGGCGGCACGTCTTCCCGGCGGACGTGATTGCCACGGCGGGAGGCGCCGCATGATCGGTCTCGGCTACAAGCTGGCACGGCCGGCGCTGTTTTCGCTTACCGAGCCGGAGGCGGCGCACCGGATGACGCTGCGCGCGCTCGCCTCAGGCCTCGTGCCGCCCTGCGGCGTGCCTGCCGACCCGCGGCTCGCGGTCACCGCCTTCGGCCTCCGTTTCCCCAACCCGCTCGGCATGGCCGCCGGCTTCGACAAGGACGCCGAGGTGCCGGATGCGCTCCTGCGCCTCGGCTTCGGCTTCACCGAGGTCGGCACGCTGACGCCGCGCGCGCAGGAGGGCAATCCGAAGCCGCGGGTGTTCCGGCTCGCCGACGACCACGCCCTGATCAACCGCCTCGGCTTCAACAACGGCGGCCACGCCGGCCGCGCCCGCCTGGTCGCCCGGCAGGGGCGCGGCGGCATCGTCGGCGTCAACGTCGGTGCCAACAAGGACAGCGCCGACCGTGTCGCCGACTACGTCGCCGGCATCGAGCGCTTCGCCGACCTCGCCTGCTACTTCACCATCAACGTGTCGTCGCCGAACACGCCCGGCCTGCGCGGCCTGCAGGAGCGCGGCGCGCTGGAGGACCTGCTCGCCCGCGTCACCAACGCCCGCGACGCCGCGGCCGCGCGCCACGGCCGCCGCGTGCCCCTGCTCCTCAAGGTGGCGCCGGACCTCGACGACGCGGCCGTCGACGACATCGTCGCGGTGGTGACGGCGAGCGCCCTCGACGGGCTGATCGTCTCCAACACCACGCTGGCGCGGCCGAAGCTCGCCTCGAGCGGCGCCCACGAGACGGGCGGGCTGTCGGGACGGCCGCTGTTCCGCCGCGCGACCGTCATGCTTGCCCGCTTCCGGCTGAAGCTCGGTGACCGCATGCCGCTCGTCGGCGTCGGTGGGGTCGATTCGGGGCCTTCGGCCTTCGCCAAGGTCCTCGCCGGGGCGAGCCTCGTGCAGCTCTACACCGGCCTCGTCTACGAGGGGCCGGCGCTCGTCGGCGACATCCTGCGCCACCTCGGCCGTGAGCTCGACCGAAGGCGGCTGCCGTCGATTGCCGCCGCCGTCGGCCTCGAAGCCGAGGCCTGGGCCGCTATCGACCCGGAGAGCTGAATCGCTCAGCCGATCTCGCGCACCAGCGGCAGCACGTGGCCGAGATGCTCAACCTCGCGGAAGCGCGGCGACTCGACGGGCACCTCGGCGTGTTCCAGCACCCAGGTCAGCGCGTGCGGGACGAAGACGCCCCAACCGCCCGCCTCGATCGCCGGCACCACGTCGGATTTCAGCGAGTTGCCGACCATCATCGCCCGCTCCGCCCCGTCACCGTGGCGGGCGAAGACGCGGGCGTAGGTCGCGGCCGTCTTGTCGCTGACGATCTCGACCGCATCGAACATCTCGCCGAGGCCCGACTGGGCGAGCTTGCGCTCCTGGTCGAACAGGTCGCCCTTGGTGACGAGCACCAGCCGGTAGTCACTGGCGAGCGATTGAAGCGTCTCGGTGACGTGCGGCAGCGTCTCGATCGGGTGGCGCAGCATCTCCCGGCCGGCGGCGAGGATCTCGCCGATCACCGACGCCGGCACGCGGCCCTCGGTCACCTCGATCGCGGTTTCGATCATGGAGAGCGTGAAGCCCTTGATGCCGAAGCCATAGTGGCCGACGTTGCGGCGCTCGGCGGCGATCAGGCGCTCCGTCAGATGGTCGCGCTCGGCGTGGTCGGCCAGAAGCGCGGCGAAGCGGTCCTCCGTCAGGCGGAAGAACTGCTCATTCTGCCAGAGCGTGTCGTCGGCGTCGAAGCCGATGGTGGTGAGGGCGCGGGTCATTGCGGTTGATCCGGGTTGGGTCCCGCCGCCATAGCCGAGACGGGGCCGCTTGCCCACCCTGCGGCGCACGCGCCCCGGGGCCTTGGTTCTTGACGCCTCCGGGCGCGGTGCCTATAGAAGCGCGACTTCCGACCAAGGATCTGGCGACGTCAGGGCGCCGGCCGCTCGTTGCGGACGGCACGACACCCCGAATTGACCCTCGCCGAAGTGACAAGAAGGTTGAGACCGATGGCCCGGCGCTGCGAACTGACCGGCAAGGCCGTGTTGACCGGCAACAATGTCAGCCACGCGAACAACAAGACGCGTCGGCGCTACCTGCCGAATCTCGTCAACGTGACGCTGATCTCCGACGCGCTCGGCGAGAAGGTGCGGCTGCGCATCAGCGCCTACGCGCTGCGCTCGGTCGAGCACCGCGGCGGCCTCGACGCTTTCCTCGCCAAGGCGAAGGACAGCGAGCTCGGCCCGCGCGCGCTGCTCGTCAAGAAGCAGATCGCCCGCAAGGCGCTGGCGGCCTGAGCCAGCGCGGCCGGATGGTGGCCCCGCGGCCCGTCACGCCTGACATCCGACCCGGTGCGGTGGTCATCGCCGTCGCCGCCATGGTGGCGGTGGTGGTGGCCTCGAACGTGCTCGTGCAGTATCCGGTCGACGGCAGCGTCGGCCCGCTGGTGTTGGCCGACCTCCTCACCTGGGGCGCCTTCACCTACCCGCTTGCCTTCCTCGTCACCGACCTGACGAACCGCTGGCTCGGGCCGACCGTCGCCCGCCGCGTCGTCTATGTCGGCTTCGCGGTCGCGGTGGCGCTGTCGATCTACCTGGCGACGCCGCGCATCGCGGTCGCCTCCGGCACCGCCTTCCTGGTGGCGCAGCTCCTCGACATCTCCGTCTTCAACACGCTCCGCCGCGCCACGTGGTGGCAGGCGCCGCTGATCGCCTCGCTGCTCGGCTCCGTCGTCGACACCGCGATCTTCTTCGGCACCGCCTTCGGCCCCTTCGGCATCATCATCGGCCCGGACGACCCGTTCGCGGTGGAGTTCGCGCCGCTGTTCGGGATCTTCGCCACAGAGCTGCCGCGCTGGGTCTCGTGGGCGCTCGGCGACCTCGCGGTGAAGCTCGCCGCCGCCGTGCTGCTCCTCGCGCCCTACCGGGCGGCGATGGCGCTGGTGTTCGCCGCGCCCTACCAGCCCGAGCGCGCCTGACGCCCCGTCAGACACCACCGCCGGCTACTCCACCAGCCGGAAGCGCAGGAGCAGCGTGCGCTGCAGGAACGAGCGGTTGTCGTCGGAGACGAGGGTGAGCACCATGCCGCCGGCATCGGTGTCGACCGCCATCCCCTCCATGTTGTCGATCGCCTGGGAAAAGTCCGCCTCGATCAGCACCGCGCCGCCGAGCACCGCTCCGGGCACGACGGTGGAGCCGGCGATGCGGCGGATGCGCATGCCGATGCCGTCGCCGAAACCGAATCGCCGCTCCAGCACGAGAAGGTCGCCGTCCGGCAGGAAGGCGGCATCCGTCAGCGCATAGGTGCCGGTGGCGCCGAGCGCAATCGGCTGCCACCGGCCGCCGTGGATGAGGCCGCCCGGGATCGTCTCCCCCTCCGCCGCCGGTCCCTCGGCGAACACCAGCACCGCGCCGGCGAGCGGCTGGCCGGCCGGCACGACGGCGAGCGCCTCGCCGCGGCTGTTGCGCCCCGCCCGTGCCAGGGCCGGCGGATAGGCGGTGATGCGGGGCGTGGTGTCGAAGGGCGGCGCGTCCTCGTAGACGGCGATGTGGCCGGGCGTCTCGAAGGAGACGAGCACCTCGCGGCCGCCATCGGCTCGGGTCCGCACAGCGATCGCCTCGGCGTCGCCCGGCCGCTTGCCGCGGATCGGCTGGCCGTCCGGCCCGGCGAGACGGCCGACGCGGGCGTCCGACAGCCCCACCGGCGCGCCGCCGTCATTGAGCTCGACCGTCGCCGAGATCCAGTCGCCATAGTCAGTGATGGCGAGCAACCGCCGGCCACCGTCCTCGGTGACGACGCCCGACAGCCCGCCGAGGCGGGCATCGGCCGAGGTCAGCGACACGCCGCCGAGCCAGTCCAGCGCGCCGAAGCGGCTGATCTCCGGCCGCGACGGGTCGAAGGCGGCGATCGGCGCGGCGCGCAGGACGATCGGCTCGTCGGCGGCCGCGACCGTCGCAGAGGCAAGTGCGACGGCGAGGGCCGCCGTCGCGGTTCGCATCTCGCCGCTCAGCCGCCGTGTGCCTTGCGGCGGGCGCCGAGCAGGCGCAGGCGGAGCGCGTTGAGCTTGATGAAGCCCGCGGCGTCCTTCTGGTCGTAGGCGCCGGCGTCGTCCTCGAAGGTGACGATCTTCGAGGAATAGAGCGAGTAGGGGCTGTCGCGGCCGATGACGATGACGTTGCCCTTGTAGAGCTTCAGCCGCACCGTGCCGGTGACCATCTCCTGGCTCTTGTCGATCGCCGCCTGCAGCATCTCGCGCTCCGGCGAGAACCAGAAGCCGTAATAGATGAGCTCCGCATAGCGGGGCATCATCTCGTCCTTCAGGTGAGCGGCGCCGCGGTCGAGCGTCAGGCTCTCCATCGCCCGGTGGGCGACGTGCAGGATGGTGCCGCCGGGCGTCTCGTAGACGCCGCGCGATTTCATCCCGACGAAGCGGTTCTCGACGAGGTCGAGGCGGCCGATGCCGTTCGCCCGGCCGAGCTCGTTGAGCTTGGTCAGAAGCGTCGCCGGCGACAGCGTCTCGCCGTCGATCGACACCGCGTCTCCCTTGGCGAAGCCGATCTCGACGATCGTCGCCTTGTCCGGCGCGTCCTCGGGCGAGAGCGTGCGCTGGAACACGTAGGGCGGCGGCTCCTCGGCCGGGTCCTCGAGCACCTTTCCTTCCGAGGACGAGTGCAGGAGGTTGGCGTCGACGGAGAACGGCGCCTCGCCGCGCTTGTCCTTGGCGATCGGGATCTGGTGCTTCTCGGCGAAGTCGAGCAGGTCGGTTCGCGACTTGAACTCCCAGTCGCGCCACGGCGCGATCACCCGGATCTCCGGCTCCAGCGCATAGTAGCTGAGCTCGAAGCGGACCTGGTCGTTGCCCTTGCCGGTGGCGCCGTGGCAGACGGCGTCGGCGCCGACCTGGCGCGCGATCTCGATCTGGCGCTTGGCGATCAGCGGCCGGGCGATCGAGGTGCCGAGCAGGTAGACGCCCTCGTAGAGCGCGTTCGCCCGCATCATCGGGAAGACGAAGTCGCGGACGAACTCCTCGCGCAGGTCCTCGACGTGGATGTTCTCCGGCTTCACGCCGAGCAGCTCCGCCTTCCTGCGGGCCGGCTCGAGCTCTTCGCCCTGGCCGAGGTCGGCGGTGAAGGTGACGACCTCGCAGCCATAGGTCGTCTGCAGCCATTTCAGGATGATCGAGGTGTCGAGCCCGCCCGAATAGGCGAGGACGACCTTCTTGACGTCGCGGCTCACGCGCGGCTCTCCGTGTCGGTCGCGGGGCCACCCCGCGGGCGGCCGCACTCTAGTCGCGCACGGCCGCGACGCAAGCGGGAGGGGGCCACGTTTGCCGGGACGGCGACGAGGGACTAGCTTTGTCTGTGTCGGCATAGAGGACCGCCCATGAAGGTCGCGATCGAATTGACGCCGGAGCAGGACGAACTCGTCCGCACGTGTGTCGAAAGCGGGCGCTACGCGAACGCCGAAGCCGTGGTCGCGACCGCGCTGCGGGTGTTCGCCGCTGTCGAGGTTGAACGAGCAGAGTTCGAGCGCTCGATCATCGAAGCCTCGGAGGAGGCGGATCGGGAGGGGACCTTCACCATCGAAGAGGTGATGGAGGAGGTCGAGGCGATCATCGCGGAGGCCGAACGCGAGCGCGCTGCTTGAGGGCCCGCCTTTCACCCCGCGCGCGCCGGGAGGCCGTCGAGGCTGCCCGATGGATCATGCGCGACAACCCGTCCGCTGCGAGAGGCTTCATGGTGGCAGTTCGCCAGGCCACGCTGCAGATCTGCGAGTTCCCGCAGGCAGGGACGCCGCGGCCCGAACTCCTGCCTGGCCGCTTTCGTTTTCTGACGCTGACCCGCTATCCCTAGCTGCTGCTGTACGACTCGAGACCGAACCCGCCGGTCGTCATCCGCGTCATGCACGCGGCACGTGATCTCCCTGCCACGCTCCGATCGCTCCGATGAGGGCGAGGTGTGGCTGTCTAGCAAGAGTTCGCACCGCTCCCCCTGAACCTCACGGGCACGGGTTCATGTGCCGTCGGTGGATCGCGTCGATCTTCGCCTCGAGCTCCGGCCCGATCGTCACGGACGCCGCGCCGAGGTTGGTCTCGAGCTGCGCCATCGTCGTTGCACCGACCAGCACCGTCGTCGTGAACGGCCGCGACATCGCGAACGCCAGCGCCATCTGCGACGGGTCGAGGCCGGCTGCCGAAGAAAGGTCGAGATAGGCCTCGTAGGCCTCGTTGGCGTGTGGGCCCTGGTAGCGCTGCTGGCGCTCGAACAGCGCGACGCGCGAGCCGGCCGGCCGGGCGCCGCCACGGTACTTGCCGGTGAGGAAGCCCTGGGCCAGCGCCGAATAGACGACGAGGCCGACCTTCTCGCGCTCCGCCACCTCGGCCAGTGATCCCTCGAAGGTGCGGTTCACCAGCGAGTAGGCGTTCTGCACCGAGACGATGCGCGGCAGGCCGGCGCGCTCGGCGGCGGCAAGCCACGTCATCACGCCCCAGGCGCTCTCGTTGGAGACGCCGATATGGCGCACCTTGCCGGCCGTCACGAAGTCGGCCAGCACGGCGAGCGTCTCCTCGATCGGCACCTCGTCGGCGGCGCGGTCGGAGCTGCGCCAGACCGTCGGGTTGGAGCCGAAGCCGCTGACGTTCCTGTCCGGCCAGTGGATCTGGTAGAGATCGACATAGTCGGTGCCGAGCAGCCGCAGGCTGCGCTCGAGCGCCGCCGTCAGATTGGCGCGGTCGAGCTTCGCCGGGCCGCCGCGGAACCAGCCCATGCCGGTGCGGCCGACCGCCTTGGTGGCGACGAGCACGCGGTCGCGGCCACCGCGGGCCTTCAGCCAGGTGCCGATGATCTCCTCCGTCCGCCCCTGCGTCTCCGGCTTCGGCGGAATCGGGTAGAGTTCGGCGGCGTCGAAGAGGTTGACGCCGGCCGCCACCGCCCGGTCCATCTGGGCGTGGCCCTCGGCTTCCGTGTTCTGCTCGCCGAAAGTCATGGTGCCGAGCGAGAGCGCGCTGACGCGCACGTCGGTGCCACCGAGGAAGCGGTACTGCATGAGCTATCCGGTTTCAGCAGGAGGGGGAGGCGCGCGTCAGGATGCGCCGACGCGGTCGAGGAGCTGTACCACCGCCGGCAGGATGCGCTCGACGATGATGTCGACGCCGGCTTCGTTCGGGTGGATGCCGTCCGGCAGGTTGAGGGCGGGGTCGGCGGCGACGCCGTCGAGGAAGAACGGATAGAACAGTGCGTCGTGACGCTCGGCAATCGCTGGGAACAGAGCGTCGAAGGCCCGGGCGTAGTCCTCGCCGAGATTGCGGGGTGCGATCATGCCGGCAACCAGCACCGGCAGGCCGCGATCAGACAGTCGCGCGACGATCTGGTTGAGGTTTTCTTGCGTCCTCGCCGGGTCGATGCCGCGCAGCATGTCGTTGCCACCAAGCTCGACGATCACGGCCTGGGCGTCGGTGCCGACCGACCAGTCGAGACGGGAGAGGCCGCCGGCGGTGGTGTCGCCCGAAACCCCGGCATCGATCACCGTAACGTCCCGGCCACGCTCCCGGAGCGCCGCCTCGAGCTTCGCCGGGAAGCCGGCACCCGGCGGCAGGCCGTATCCGGCGGTGAGGCTGTCGCCGAGCACGACGAGGCGCACCGGCTCCGCGACGACCGGAGCACTGGTGAGCGTGAACAGCACCGTGGCGAGGGCGGCAAGGCGTCTCATGGTCTCTCCAACTTTGCCCCGACGACCAAAGGCGAAGCCCGACGGTCTGGAAGCCGCCACGCTAGAGCCCATATCACCGGTGCGGTATGTAGGCCACCGCCCGCCGACGGCGACCTCCCCGCCGCCGTTGTCCGGATTTTCCGCCTATGGAGACGATCCCGACGATGACGCGCGACGCCCACCGCCCGGCGGTCGAACTCGAGGGCCTGCACCTGTCCCTCGGCAGCGGCGCCGCTCGCGTCGACGTTCTGAAGGGCGTCGACCTGACGATCGAGCGCGGTTCATCCGTCGGCATCGTCGGGCCGTCCGGCTCCGGCAAGTCGACCCTTTTGATGGTGATGGCGGGCCTGGAGCGACCCGACCGCGGCCGCGTCGTCGTCGCCGGCGAGGATTTCGGCACGCTGTCCGAGGATGGGCTCGCCCGCGTCCGCGGCCGCTCGATCGGCATCGTCTTCCAGTCCTTCCACCTCATCCCGACGATGACGGCCTTGGAAAACGTCGCCGTTCCGCTCGAGCTCGCCGGCCGTGCCGACGCCTTCGAGGTGGCGACCGCCGAACTCTCCGCCGTCGGCCTGTCGCACCGCCTCGACCACCTGCCGAGCGAGATGTCGGGTGGCGAGCAACAGCGCGTCGCCATCGCCCGCGCGCTCGCGCCCGCGCCCGCGCTACTTCTGGCCGACGAGCCGACCGGCAACCTTGACGCCGCCACCGGCGGGGCCATCGTCGACCTCCTGTTCCGCATGCAGGCGGCGCGCGGCACGACGCTCGTGCTGGTGACGCACGATACGGCGCTCGCCGGCCGCTGCGGCCGCACGGTGCGCGTCAACTCCGGCGTCATCGCCGACGCCGGCCTCGCGGTGCCGGCGTGACTGCGGCGGGGGATCGGCCATGACGATCGCGCCCAGCGAGGTGGCTCCTACCACCGGCCTCGCCACCGGCGACGGGCCGCTCGCCCGCCTCGGTCTCGCGACCCGGCTCGCGCTCCGCGAACTGCGCGGCGGCCTCGCCGGCTTCCGCATCTTCATCGCCTGCATCGCACTCGGCGTCGCCACCATCGGCGGCGTCGGCTCGCTCGCCCGGGCGCTGACCGACGGCATCGCCGCCGAGGGCCGCACCATCCTCGGCGGCGACATCGACGTCTCGCTGATCCACCGCGAGGCGAGCGCCGAGGAGGCCGCCTTCCTGCAGGGCCTCGGCACCCACTCGACGATCGCGACGCTCCGCGCGATGGCACGCCTGCCGGACGGTGCCGGCCAGGCACTGGTCGAGGCGAAGGCGGTCGACGCCGCCTATCCACTGGTCGGCACGGTAACCCTCACCGGCGGCGGGCCGTTCACGGCTGCGATCACCCCGCAGGGGGACGGGTTCGGCGCCGTCGCCGACCCGGAACTCCTGTTGCGGCTCGGCGTCGCCGTCGGTGACGTCATCGAGCTCGGCCGCGCCCGCCTCACCATCACCGACACCATCGAGACCGAGCCCGACCGGCTCTCCGGCGGCATCGACTTCGGCCCGCGCCTTCTCGCCTCCCGCGAGGCCCTCGACGCCTCGGGCCTGGTGCAGCCCGGCAGCCTGGTGCGCTGGCACACGCGGATCACCTTGCCGGGCCAAGCCTCCGACGAGCGCGTCGGAGCGGTCGTCAAGGAGATCGAGGCGGCGTTCCCGAAGGCCGGCTGGCGGGTGCAGGCGCGCACCGAGGCGGCCCCGGGCCTGACGCGCAACATCGAGCGCTTCGCGCAGTTCCTGACGCTGGTCGGCCTGACCGCGCTGGTCGTCGGCGGCGTCGGCGTGGCGAACGCGGTCGCCTCCTTCGTCGACCGCAAGCGGCCGGTGATCGCGACGCTGCGCACCCTCGGCGCCTCCGGCGACCTCGTGGTGATGATCCACCTCATCGAGGTGATGGCGATCGCCGGCATCGGCATCGCCATCGGCGTCGTCGTCGGCGCGGTAGTCCCGCCGGTCGCCGGGGCGCTGCTCGCCGGCATCCTGCCGATCCCCGCCCTGAACGGCATCTTTCCGGCGCAATTGGCCCTCGCCGTCGTCTACGGCGTGCTGACCGCGCTCGCCTTTTCGCTGTGGCCGCTCGGCCGCGCCCACGACGTGCCGCCGACGACGCTCTACCGGGACCGGTCCGGTGCCGCCGTGGCGCGGCCACGCCGCCGCTACATGATCGCGACCGCGGTCGCCGCGCTGGCGCTCGCCGGCATCGCCGTGCTGCTCGCCGGCGACCGCATCGTCGCGGCCGCCTTCGTCGGTGGCGCCGCCGTCGCGTTCGCGCTGTTGCGGGCGGTCGCCGCCGGCGTGATGGCGCTCGCCCGCCGGGTGCCGCGCAAGGGCGCTCCCGAGCTGCGCCTCGCCGTCGCCGCCATCCACCGCCCGGGCGCCCTGACGCCGACGGTGGTGCTGTCGCTCGGGCTCGGGCTGACGCTGCTGGTGACGCTCGCGCTCATCGACGGCTCGCTGCGCAACGAACTCACCGGCCGCTTGCCGGACCGGGCGCCGAGCTTCTTCTTCCTCGACATCCAGGACGCCGAGACGCCGGCCTTCGACGCGCTTCTGGCGCAGGCCGCGCCGGACGCGACGACGCGGCGTGAGGCGATGCTGCGGGGCCGTTTGGTGGCCCTGAAGGGCATCTCCGCCACCGACTATCCGGCGCCGCCGGAGGCCGAGTGGGTGTTGCGCGGCGACCGCGGCATCACCTATTCGCCGACGCTGCCGGGCGGCTCGACGCTCACCGCCGGCGAGTGGTGGCCGGCCGACTATGATGGACCGCCGCTCGTGTCGTTCGCCGACGAACTGGCGGGCGAACTCGGCCTGAAGATCGGCGACGACATCCGCGTCAACGTGCTCGGGCGTGAGATCGACGCGAAGATCGCCAACCTGCGCACAGTCGACTGGGAGAGCCTCGGCATCAATTTCGTGCTGGTGTTCTCGCCGAACACCTTCGCCGGCGCCCCCCACACCCATCTCGCGACCCTGACGCTGCCCGACTCGGCGACCGGCGCCCGCGAGCAGGAAATCCTCGCCACCGTCACCGGCGCCTTCCCGACCGTCACGGCGATCCGCGTCAAGGATGCGCTCGATGCCGTCAGCGGCCTCGTCGAGGACCTCGCGCTGGCGGTGCGGGCGGCCGCTGGCGTGGCCCTCGCCTCGAGCGTGCTGGTGCTCGCCGGCGCGCTCGCCGCGAGCCACGCGGCGCGCATCCGCGAGGCGGCGATCCTGCAGACGCTCGGGGCCACGCGCGGCCGTCTCGTCACCGCCTTCGCGCTCGAATACCTGCTGCTTGGCCTGTCGACGGCCATCTTCGCCATCGCCGCTGGCAGTGCGGCCGCATGGGCGGTGCTCACCCTCGTCATGGACATCCCCTTCGCCTTCGACCCGCTGACGGCGGTGGCGGCGGCGGTGGCGGCACTCGTCGTCACCGTCGGCCTCGGCCTCGTCGGCACCTGGCGCGTCCTCGGCCACAAGCTCGCTCCGGCGCTCCGCGACCTCTGAACGAGGCCTCACCGCCCGCAGGGTTGCGCCGGGCAGGAAACCGCGCGACTTTCAACGCGGGAAAATCGATCGACGGCCGATGCAGGGGGAAGGCAGCGGTCCGATGTCCACATGCGACACGTCCTTCCTGGACCTCGTCGCAACGCCCGTCGTCTGGCTTTCGGAGACGGGCCGCACGGTGATGGGTCTCAACGCAGCGGCGAGCCGCCTGTTCGGCGCCTACCGGCCGCCGTTTCCGGCCGCCGATCTGTGGGGCGAGGCGGTCACGGCATCCCTGCCGCTGCCGGGCACGGCGCCTCCGTGCAGGGCATCCGCGCTCGAGACGTTGACGGCCGGTACGGTGACTGCCGGGACGTGGACCGGCGCGACGTCCATCGGTGGAAGCTTGGCCGGCGCCAGTGATGCAGGCGCCGCCCCGGCGGCCGTGACGCACCGCATCGAGGTGGATTGCGTGACACCGTCCGGTGCGCGGCGGCTCGCGCTGTCGGTGGCGCCGACGCTGGAAGCCGGGACCGGCTTCATTGTCTCGGTGGAGGACATCAGCGCCGGCGTTCTGGACGGCAGCGAACGGTCCGCGTGGCGGGCGACGCTGCTCGACGTCCTGCAGCACCTCCCGGTCGGCCTCGAGATCTACGACGAGGACCTGACCGAGCTCTTCTCCAACGACGAATCCTCGGCCCTGTTCGGCTACACCACCGAAGAGATCCGCGGCCTCGACGACTGGTGGGTCGCCGGCTATCCGGACCCTGTCTACCGGGAGCAGGCTCGCCAGGCCTGGTACGACGCCGTGGCGCAGTCGCGATCTCGCAATCTGACGTGGCGATGCGGGACTGGACGGTCAACTGCAAGGACGGCAGCCGCAAGACCATCCAGTTCCGCTACCGGGCGATCGGCGACCATCACGCGCTGCTCTACTGGGACGTCACCGAGCGCCGGCGCCTCGATGAGGAGTTGCGCCGGGCGGCGGAGACGGACCCCCTGACCGGCGTCAGCGACCGCCGTCGCTTCTTTGCCCTCGCCGCCGATGCCCTCGCCGAGGGCGCGGCGACCGGCCGTCCGCTGTCGCTGCTGATGGTCGACATCGACCACTTCAAGAGCATCAACGACCGCTTCGGCCACGCCGCCGGCGACGAGGTGCTGCGCACGACGGCCCGGCGCCTCGCCGAGGCCGTGCGGCTCGAGAACACCGTCGGGCGGCTCGGCGGCGAGGAGTTCGCGGTGCTGCTGCCGGGCCTCGGCGGTCCGGCGGCGGCGACCGTGGCGGAACGCCTGCGCACCGTCGCCGCCGATCCCCCGGTCGAGATCGGCGGGACCCGCATCGCCGTCCGCATCAGCGTCGGCGGTGTCGCCCACGCCGGCGGGCCCGCCGGCCTCGACGCCCTGCTCGAGCGCGCCGACCGGGCCCTCTACGACGCCAAGCGCACCGGCCGCGACCGCGTCGTCTTCGCGGAGCCGGAGTTGTGACGGCGCCCGCGCCGGCCGCCGGCGCAGTTCCCCCCTGGCTCGACCGCGTCGCCACGCCTCTCGCCGTCGTTTCGGTGGACGGACTGACGGTGGTCGCCGCCAATGCACCCGGGCGGCGCCTGCTCGCCGTTGCCGGCGCCGCCCCCTGGCGGACCGAGGCGGTGATCGGCGCCGCGGCCGCGGCCATGCTGGGTGCCCACCTGCGCGCCGGCCCCCTGGGCGGACCCGACGACTGGCTGGTGATGCGCTGCGAGACGGCGGCCGGCGCCTGTCGCGTCGGGCTCAGCGTCAAGCGGTGCGACGCGGGATGGCTCGCGACGCTGTTCGCTCACTCCGACGTTCCGGACGCCGACGCACCGGGCGCCGCCGACATCGCCTGGCAGCAGAACCTCTTGGCGCTCGCCAACTGGCTGCCGGTCGGCATCGAGATCTACGATGCCGACCTGCGCGAGCAGTTCGCCAACACCAACTCCCATCGCGTCTTCGACTATGGCGGTGCCTATTTCGGCCACCACGACGACTGGTGGGAGCTCGGGTTTCCCGACCCCGTCGCCCGCGTCGCGGCCTACGACGAGTGGCGCGCGAAGGTGGCCGCCGCCCGGGCGCGGCCGGGCCTCGTGCAGGAATCCGAATGGCAGGTGCGGTGCAGCGACGGCGCCGACCGCTGCTTCCAGTTCCGCTACCGCTTCCTCGACGGCGTCTATGTGGTGGTGTTCTGGGACGTCACCGAGCGACGGCACATCGAGGCGGAACTGCAGCGCCGCGCCGCCACCGACGGGCTCACCGGCCTGCCGAACCGCCGCCACCTCATAGACACCGCGCGTGCCCTCCTGCGCACGCCGCCGCTCGCCCTGCTGATGGTCGATCTCGACCACTTCAAGGCCATCAACGACCGTTTCGGCCACGCCGTCGGCGACCAGGTCCTGCAGGCAGCCGCCGTCCGCTGCCGGCGCGTGCTGCGGGGCAGCGACGTCATCGCCCGCATCGGTGGCGAGGAATTCGCGGTTGTCCTGCCCGGCACGGCGGGCCCCACCGCCGTTGGCATCGCCGAGCGGCTCCGCGAGGTGATCGGCGGGACGCCGCACGTCATCGGCGACCGCCGCATCGATCTGACCGCCTCCGTCGGCGGCACCCTCGTCGGCCCCGCCGACACGGACATCGACGCCGTGCTGCAGCGCGCCGACCGGGCGCTCTACACCGCCAAGGCCGGCGGCCGCGACCGCGTCGTCTTCCTCGACGATCCGTCCTGAGGACGCGACGGCAAACGCCGGCGGCAAGGCCTGGGACGCCGGGGGTCATGACCAAGTGTTCATCTGCCCGGACTTGTCCGCCGCAGCGCTTGCGCCCATATTCAAACTCGGACACATGGGCGGAGCTTCCGCCTTCACGCCTGCCCGCCGTCCCGGCGGGCATCCGAGAGGAGATGGAGTTCTCGATGTCGACCTTCGACCGCAATTCTTCCGCGCGCTACGGCGTGGGCACGGTCCCATCGGCGCGTACCGGGGCCGCCATCGACCAGGGCCTCCGGTCCTACATGCTCAAGGTCTACAACTACATGGCCCTGGGCCTGGCCATCACCGGCCTGGTCGCCTACGGCGCCTTCTCGATGGCGATCGCGCCGGGTGGCGGCCTGACCGCGTTCGGCGAGGCGATCTATCTCAGCCCGCTGAAGTGGGTGATCATGCTGTCGCCGCTGGCGGTGGTGTTCCTGTTCTCCTTCAAGCTGCAGTCGATGAGCGTCGGCACGGCCCAGGCGGTGTTCTGGCTGTTCGCCGCCCTGATGGGCCTGTCGCTGTCGTCGATCTTCCTCGTCTACACGGGGGCCAGCATCTCGCGGGTGTTCTTCATCACCGCGGCCTCGTTCGGCGCGCTCAGCCTCTACGGCTACACGACGTCGAAGAGCCTGTCGGGATGGGGCTCCTTCCTGTTCATGGGCCTGATCGGCATCGTCATCGCCTCGCTGGTTAACATCTTCATCGGCTCGACCGCGCTGCAGTTCGCCATCTCGGTCATCGGCGTGCTGGTGTTCGCCGGCCTGACCGCCTACGACACGCAGCAGATCAAGGAGATGTATCTCGCGAGCGACGACAGCACCGTGATGGGCCAGAAGGCGATCATGGGTGCGCTGCGCCTGTACCTCGACTTCATCAACCTGTTCACGATGCTGCTGTCGCTGTTCGGCAACCGCAACTGAGCTGACGTCGACCATCGCTGACGAGACAAGGGGGCGCGGCCGCAGAGGCCGCGCCCTTTCTCGTTGGGGCGACGCACTCTCGGGGCCGATCGCTCCGGCTACTGCGCTCGGTGGGGACGCGTCCGGCCCCTTCCGCACTCAACTCTACCTGCCGGCCACCGGCCGTTCCGGCCCGGCGCCGTCCGCACGACGGCCGGGGCTTGCCTCGCCGCCACGCCGCGCCGCACTCTTCGTCCGGCCCGAATCGGCTGCGAGAGACGGCGATGCTGCGACTGTTCACCGGCCTCGAGGTGCCCGCGAGCGCCGGCCTCATGCTCTCTATCCTGCGCGGCGGCCTCTCCGGCGCCCGCTGGGTCGACCCGGACAACTACCACCTGACGCTGCGCTTCATCGGCGACATCGACGAGCGAACCGCCGACGAGATCGCCGATGCGCTCGCCCGCGTCCACCGGCCGGTGGTGCCGGTGCGCTTCTCTGGCGTCGGCGCCTTCGGCGGCACCCGGCCGCACGCGCTCTATGCCGGCGTCGCTCCGGCGCCCGAGCTCGCCGACCTTCAGGCCGAGCACGAGCGCCTGCTGCAGCGCATCGGCCTGCCGTCGGAGGGGCGCAAGTTCACCCCGCACGTCACGCTCGCCTACCTGCGCGGCGCCCGCTCCGGCGAGGTGGCGCACTGGCTCGACCTGCGCGCCGGCTTCACCGCCCCCGCCTTCGTCGCCCCGCGCTTCGTGCTGTTCTCCGCCCGCTCCAACGTCGGCGGCGGTCCCTACGTCGTCGAGGAGGCCTATCCGCTGGCGGGGTGACCGGCCGGACGTGGCCCATCCCCTCTCGCCGGCACGAACGTGACGCCCGTCACCGCCTCTGGCGCGGGTTCGGCTACCCACAGGGCGCGCACGGCGCCGTCCGTCCGCAAAGCCGCACCAGGGAGGACGCCCGTGAGAACGATGATGCCTGCCACCTTCAGCGGCACGATCGAGTGATCGCGAGGCCGTGGGGCCGTCCTGCATCTGGGGCCGGGCCGGCGCCTTCCGTGCGGCCGCCGTCGATCACTCCGCCGCTGTACAGTCGGTGGCGGTCTCGGCGAGTGCCGCGGCGATGCGGGTGAGCGCGGCGTCGCGGATGCCGAGGTCGGTGAGCGCCGCCACGGTCGAGATGACATAGTCGCGGTTGATGCCGGACTGGCCGATGCCGGTGGAGACGAGCGCGATCTGGCGGTCGGGGTCGAGCCGGCCGGCATATTGCGGATGGCTGCGGTCGGCGACGTAGGCGACCGCCGCGACGCGCCGCGCCGAGCCGTCGAGCAGTGTCACGGGCAGATGGCGCTCGAGGTAGACCGCGGTCGCCTGCTCACGCGCGCGCAGATAGGCGATCGTCTCGTCGCGGTGCTGGGCGTCGACGCGGAAGACGCGGCCGAGGCAGGAGCCGCCGCGATCGAGGCCGAGCACCAGTCCCGGCTGTTCCGGCGTACCGCGGTGGACGTGGGAATAGATGCAGAGCGAGCGGTGGAAGCCGGCGAGACGCGCCGGCACCGCTTCGAGGAACGGAAACCCCGGCCGCCAGATCAGCGAGCCGTACCCGAATACCCACAGCTCGCCCATCGCGGCTCCGCCGGCTCCGATCCCCGTCCCCGTCGCCTTCTAGCCCAGAACGCCGGCGGGCGGAATCGTCCCTGCGGAACACGTCGCCGCGATCTGGCCGCTGCTCCGAGGCGGGGCCGACGCGTGCCGGGCGCTAAGACGGCGCCGCCGCGGCGGAATTCTAATAATAAGATATCGGCGGCCATGCCAAAAATAATAATAAGCAAGATTGCTGCAATAAACTTCAGTCGCCATCAGATTATCGTGGACGTAACTCGCTTCGACTACGATGACTTTCGGAAAAACACTGCCCATACTTTCGCCGCAGGGCTGACGAGTGCCGATTCCCGGTCGACGAGGGCGTCTCCGCGACGGGCCCGTCACCCTGCCGCGGCGAGCGTCCGCGAGAGACGCGCCGCGACCGGGCCGGCCAATCCAGGCGGCCCGCGCATCGGGAGGAACGACATGAATCTCGTGACGGCATTGGCGATCGTCATCGGCGTGATGGGCGGCATCGCGACGTGGCTGGTACTCGGGCCGCTGGCCATGCTCGGGCTGCAGATCTGGATCATCTTCATCGCCTGGGCGAGCTACTTCCACTGCGGCGGCGGCGAAACGGGCGTGAAGGCGTCGCTGCCGGCGATGCTGTGGGGCGCCATCATGGGCACCATCGCACTCGTGATCGTCGGCCAGCTCGGCGGCGCCGGCGGCCTGTTCGGCGTCGCCGCGGTGGTGGGCGTCACCGTGATCATCCTGATCCTCGGCGCCCACCTGCCGCTGCTCTCGGCGATCCCGGCCGGCGTCTACGGCTATGCCTGCGCCGCCGCCTTCGGGCTGCTCAAGGCGGACGCCGCCGCCCTCGGCTTCGACCTCGGCACCGGCGTCTTCACCACGACGGCGCTGTCGATCATCGCCGGCACCCTTCTCGGCTGGATCTCGGGCAAGATCGCCGGGGCGCTCGCCAAGGGCTGAACCGCGGCAACGCCGGGCGGGCCCAGCCCGCCCGGCATTCGAGCGCCCGGAGGGCTCCAGGCTCTCAGGCCGACAGGCTCGCCTCGCTGCGCCAGCGGCCGTCCTGCCAGAGCGAGGCGAGGCCCTCGCGGTAGGTGGGGCAGGCGAAGGAAAGGCCGAGTTCGCGCTTCACCTTGGCGTTCGAGACCCGCTTCACGTCGCCATAGAACGAGCGCGCCATCGGCGACAGCTCCGCCGTCTCGAACGGCTGCTCGGGCGGTGGCGCTACGCCCATCATCTCGGCGGCGAGCGTGATGACGTCCTGGGGCGGCGCCGGCTCGTCGTCGCTGACGTTGAAGACGCCGCCGGCCCGGCGCTCCAGGGCCGCCGCCGTGGCACCGGCGATGTCGTCGACGTGGATGCGGTTGAACACCTGCCCCGGCTTGACGATCCGCCGCGCCGAGCCTTGGGCGAGGTTGACGAAGGCGTTGCGGCCCGGGCCGTAGATGCCGGCGAGGCGCAGCACCGCCACCGGCACGCCGATGCGCTCCCCGAGCGCAAGCCACGCCTTCTCGACCTCGATGCGCTCGCGGTTGCGCCGAGTCGTCGCCCGGCACTCCGCCGTCTCGTCGATCCAGGCGCCGCTGTGGTCGCCATAGACGCCGACCGTCGAGAGGTAGGCGATGAAGGCGAGGCCGGGGGCGCCCGCGAGGTCGTCGGCGTGGTGGCGCAGCAGCGGATCGCCGGCATCGTCCGGCGGCGCCGAGACGACGAGGTGGGTGGTGCGGGCGAGGCGTGCGGCCAGTGGCGGTGCGGCCGCCGCCCCGTCGAAGGCGATGCCACCGATGCCGGCCTCGGCCAGCGCCGCCGCCCGGCCCGGATCGCGCACCGTCGCGGCGATCGATCCCGCCTGCGGTCGCAGCCGCCGCACGATCGCCCGCGCCGAGAAGCCGAGCCCCACCACCGTCAGGGCGCCGATCGCCGGCCCGTCGTTCGCCAACCCGCCGCTCGCCTCGTCCGCCACGCCTCACGCCTCCTCGTGTTCTTCTAGACCCGCCCGCCACTCGGCGGCGACCTCCGCGTCGTCCTCGCCGGCGAGCGCAGCCACCGCCACACGCCGGAATCGCTCCTCCGGCCACAGCCGCGACAGCGCCCACACCGCCGCCCCGCGCACCAGCGGCGAAGCGTCGGCAAGCCGCGCCTCCGCCACCGGCGCGAGCGCCGGATCAGCGGAGTTGCCGATCGCCACCATGACGTTGCGCACGAAGCGGTCGCGCCCCGTCCGCTTGATCGGCGAGCCGGCGAAATGGGCCCGGAAGGCCGCGTCGTCGAGCCCCGCCAGCATCGCCAGCGGCGGCGCCTCGAGATCGGCACGGGCGGAGAGCCTTGCCTCGCGGCCTTCGACCGCGAACTTGTTCCACGGGCAGACCATCAGGCAGTCGTCACAGCCATAGATGCGGTTGCCGATGCCGGGCCGGAGATCGCGCGGGATCGGCCCGGCGTGCTCGATCGTGAGATACGAGACACAGCGCCGCGCGTCGAGCCGGTAGGGGGCGGGGAAGGCGTTGGTCGGGCAGGCGTCGAGGCAGGCGCGGCAGGAGCCGCAGTGGTCGACCTCGGCCGCGTCCGGCGGCAGCGGCAGCGTCGTGAAGAGCGAGGCGAGGAACAGCCACGAGCCGGCCCGGCGCGAGACGAGGTTGGTGTGCTTGCCCTGCCAGCCGAGGCCGGCGGCCGCCGCGAGAGGCTTCTCCATCACCGGCGCGGTGTCGACGAACACTTTCACGTCACCGCCGGCCCGCGACACGAGGCCGCCGGCGATCAGCTTCAGGCGGCCCTTCAGGACGTCGTGATAGTCGCGGTGGCGGGCATAGACGGAGATCGCCCCGCGGTCCGGCTGCGAGAGCGCCGCGAAGGCGCCTTCGCGCGGACCGTAGTTGAAGGCGAGCATGGCCACCGCCCGCGCCTCCGGCCAAAGCACACGCGGATCGGCGCGGCGGGCGGCGGTCTCGGCGAGCCAGGCCATGGTGCCGTGGTGGCCGTCGGAAAGCGCGATGGCGAGGCGGGCACCGGCCTCGGCGATGGCGTCCGGGCGGGCGATGCCGACCGCCGCGAAGCCGTGCCCGGTGGCGGCGCCGCGCAGCCAGGCGGCGGCGGCCTCAGGTGTCAGAAGTCGAGATCGTCGTAGGTCGCCGACGCCGGCAGCCCGCGCACCACCTCGGTGAGCAGCGGCCGGAACGACGGCCGCGACTTCATCCGGGCGTACCAGGCCTTGGCGTGCTCGGTCTCGCTCCACGGCACCTCGCCCAGATAGTCGGCGCACGACAGTTCGGCGGCGGCGGCGAGGTCGGCGAAGCTCAGGCGCTCGCCGGACAGCCACTTCCGCGTCACCGAAAGATAGTCGATGTAGCGCATGTGGTGGCGAAGGTTCGCCCGCGCCGCCCTGAGCACCGCCGATTCCGGCGAGCCGCCTCCCTGCTTGGCGGGGATCTCGAGCTTCAGGATGCGCTCGTGGACGAGGTGGCCGACGACCTCGTCCTCGAACTTGTGCAGGAACCAGTCGTTCAGCCGCCGCATCTCGGCGCGCGCGTCGGGATGGTCCGGCATCAGGCGGCGGTCGCCTTGGGAATAGCCGCGCGTCTCGTCGAGATATTCGAGGATCGGGCCGGCGCCGACCACTGGCGGCCCGTCGTTCTCGCGGATGACCGGCACGAAGCCGCCCGGATTGAGCGCGAGAAACTCCCGCCGTCGCTCCCACGGCCGCTCGATCACCAGTTCATGGCGGACGCCGTACTCGGCGAGCACCAGGCGAACGAAGCGACAGGCAGGGGAAAAGGGATGGTGGTAGAGGGTCAGCATCGCGCGCGCAGGGAGGAGGGAGCGCCCCGCTGTCGCTTGATGCGGTGCGTCGGCGCTCGGGTATAGTGCCGACGCCAGCCGCGAACAACTGCTAAACCAGCCGCGCGGAACGCCGATTCGGCCGCGCCGCCTCTCGGACAGGGCCCCGCCTAGGAGACTGCATGGACCCCGCCAGCCTCGCCGACGCCCTCCTGCTCGGCATCGTCGAGGGTTTGACCGAGTTCATCCCGGTCTCCTCCACCGGCCATATCCTGCTGCTCGGCCACTTCCTCGGCTTCGAGAGCACCGGCAAGACGTTCGAGGTGCTGATCCAGCTCGGCGCGATCCTGGCGATCCTCGTCGTCTATTTCCAGCGCTTCTGGAAGATCGCCCTGGCGCTGCCGAAAAGCCGGCGGGCGCGCAATTTCGTCATCGGCATCGTGCTCGCCTTCCTGCCGGCGGCCTTCGCCGGCGTGGCGCTGCACGGCCTGATCAAGACAGTGCTGTTCGAATCACCGGCGCTCATCTGCGTCATGCTGGTGATCGGCGGGCTGGTGCTGCTCGTCGTCGACCGCGTGCCGCTGAAGGCGCGCTACGACAGCGCCTACGACTTTCCGCTCAGGCTCGCCTTCGGCATCGGCATCTGCCAGATGGCGGCGCTGGTCCCGGGCGTGTCGCGGTCCGGCGCGACCATCGTGGGCGCGCTGCTGCTCGGGGCCGAGAAGCGGGCGGCGGCGGAGTTCTCGTTCTTCCTCGCCCTGCCGACGATGGCCGGCGCCTTCGCCTACGACCTCTACAAGAACTACGATCACATCGATCCGAACGAGGCGGTGACGATCGCCATCGGCTTCGTCGCCGCCTTCCTCGCGGCGCTGTTCGTCGTCCGCAAGCTCCTCGATTTTGTCGCCCGCTCGGGCTTCGCGCCGTTCGCCTGGTGGCGCATCGGCGTCGGGCTCGCCGGCCTCGCCGGTCTGTGGATGACCGGGGCGCTGGCGCTGCCCGGAACCGGCCCGGCCGCCATTCCGGCCGACGACGGCGCCCGCCTCGTCACCACCACCACCGTCAAGGTGAAGGACCCGGTCGAGCTGCCGATCAACGGTGAGGCGCCCCCCGCCGACGCGCCGGCCGCCGTCCCGATGCCCGGCCCGACCGATAGCACGACGGCCGTGCCGCCGGCGCCTGCCGCACCGGAGCGCCAGCCGGGCGATCCGCTCGATCCCGACGGATTCGAAAGCCGCTTTTCGGTGACGCCGCAGCGCTGAACGCGCGTCGACGGCCTCAGGCCGAGCGGCGGTCGGCGAACTGCCCCTGTACGCGGTACTGCGCGAGATAGGTCGGCAGGATCGCCTCGAGGCTGCTCGGCTCGACCCCGAGGCCGGCGAGCGTGCGACCTTCCGCCTCGGCCGCGCCCGACACGACGTTGTCCCGCTGCAGCATCAGCACCTGGTCGAGCGTCAGGGGCGCGCCCGGCAGCATCTGCAGCACGCGCCCCTGCAGCTTCGCCGCCCAGAACGGCACCGCCACAATCGGCCGCTTGCGGTAGATCTCCGCCAAAAGCACCTCGAGACACCGGCGGAAGGTGAGCACCTCCGGGCCGCCGAGCTCGTAGATCGTGCCCGGACGGGCGCGCCCGCCGACGGCGGCGAGGATCGCCGCTGCGACGTCGCCGACGAACACCGGCTGGAAGCGCGTGTCCGGACCGATCACCGGCAGCACCGGCGAGATCTGCGCCAGCTTGGCGAAGCGGTTGAAGAACTCGTCCTCGGGGCCGAACACGATCGACGGCCGCAGCACGACGGCCTCCGGCACGGCGGCGAGCACGCCGGCCTCGCCCTGCGCCTTGCTGCGGGCGTAGAGGGCGGGCGAGGCGGGATCGGCGCCGATCGCCGAGACGTGGGTGAGGTTTTCGATGCCGGCCGCCTTCGACGCCTCGGCGATCGCGCGCGCGCCGAAGGCCTGCACCGCCTCGAAGCTCTGCCGGCCGGAGGGCGCGAGGATGCCGACGAGGTTGACGACGGCATCGGCTTCCTCGAGCGCCCGCTCGATTGACCAGCGGTAGCGCAGGTTCGCCTGCACCGCCTGGATCTGCCCGACGGCGCCGAGCGGCTGCAGGAAGCCCGCGAGATCGGGGCGCCGCACCGCGACGCGGACCCGCCACCCGGCCCTCGCCAGCGCCCGCACGGCGTGCCGTCCGATGAACCCGGAGCCGCCGAACACCGTTACGAGCCTGCCGTTCAACGGTCCCGACATCGGCCGCCCCTCACTGTGTGATCCCGACGCGCGGCGCCCGCATTTTCGGGGCATCCGCACGTGAGGAGATAGCGCAGCGGCGGCGCGCGTGTACAGGCGCGAAGCGCCGCGGCGCTCGACGGGCCGGCGCCGAACCGCTAAGGACGCCTCAGAGGCCCCGGGTGGTTCGGGGTCCGTCGCGGTCGCCGTCGTGCCGGTGGTGTGGAGGCGAGATGGAAGCTCCCGACGAAAGGCCAGGCTTCGCCGTCCGCACGAGCGAGTACGTCCGGCGTCGGACACGGCAGGGCCTGCGCATCGTGCTCGGCACGCTGTTTCCGAACGCGCCGCGTCCGCCGAGTGCGTCGGAGCTCGCCGCGGCGGCCCGCCTCGCCGCCGTCCAGACGGACGAGGCGGACGAGCCCGCCGCCCTCGCGGCGGCCGCCGCGCGCCTGCAGAAGCTCGCGGCGACGGTAGCCACCCTCGGCGGCGAGGTCGCGCTCTGCGACGCGTCCGTGCTGCGGCCCCTGCGGCGTGAAGATGTCGCCGCGATGGCGCTCGCCGACGCCACCGACGTGCGCGGCGTCTCGATCGGCGAGGGCGTCTCGCTGTCGCGCGGCTGTACCATCGAGACGGGCGGCGAGGACAATTTCATCGTGCTCGCGCCGAACGTGCGGCTGAGCAAGGTGACGTTGACGCTGCGCGGCAGCGGCAACCTCATCTACATCGGTCCCGACACGCGGCTCACCAACGTCGTCATCAAGACGGTGGGCGAGGACAACACCGTCGCCGTCGGAGGCGACGTCACGTTCGAGTCGGGCACGCTCCTGTGCGAGCGCCGCGGCCGGTCGCTCATCCTCGGTGACGACTGCATGGTGTCGAACGGCGTCGTCGTGCGCACGAGCGACCACCACGGCATCTTCGAGCGCGGCACCGGCGTGCGCCTCAATGCCTCGGCCGACGTCGTCGTGGGGGCGCACGTCTGGCTCGGCAACGGCTGCCGGGTCAACAAGGGGACGCGCGTCGGCACTGGCACGGTGATCGGCCAGATGGCGATCGCGGGCGGCGACCTGGACGCCCACTGCATCTATGCCGGCGTGCCCGCCCGCAAGCTGCGGGAGGACGTCGTCTGGTCGCGCACCGAGCGCTTCGATACGATCCCGAAGCGGTTCCGCTGATCGCAGTCGTCGCCGGTGTCCGGAAGGACCGCCCCGCGCCCGGGACGTCGGTCGTCAGGTGGAGCCGGCGCCGGCGGGCTCGTCGCCCCGGCCCCCGACCGGCTCACCCCCTGTCAGGGGGCCACCCGCCGGGCCTCTTGTCGTCCCGGCCCCTTGCCACCCGGCCCGTTGCCGCCGCCCGGGCCCTTGCCCCCGGCGCGCTGCCGCCCGCCGCCGCGCCGCAGCGACTCGGAGGGATCGATGCTCGGCTTGTTGAGGAAGGTCGGGAAGTCCCACCAGTGGCCGAGGTCGAGCCCGCTGAGGGCCGCCGTCTCGGCGATGTCCTGCAGGAACATGCGGTGCAGGTCCTCGAGTTCGGCGCGCGGAAAGCGGGGGCGCACCTGGCCGGGCGCGAGGCCCTCGGCCGGGATCTGCGCCACCAGTTCCTCGCCCTCCCAGGCGAGGTTGTAGCCGGCGTTCGCGAGCTTCTCGCTCGTCCGCTCGATCGGGGCGAGATTGAGGAAGGAGAGGGCCGAATTCACGAAGCCGAGCGGGTCGGCCATGAGATCGTCGTAGCGCATGAAGTGGATGCGCTCGCGGCCGAAGGCGTCGATGTAGGTGCGGCAGCCCTGGGCGAACAGGCTGAACGGCACCACCGCGACGCCGCCCGCCTTCATCTGCAGGATGCTCTCGCGACCCGTCAGCCGGCCGCGCTTGAAGTTGTGCAGATAGAGCGACACCGCCTTCTCGGTCGGCTGGCGGAACGCGACGATGAAGCGGAGGTCGGTGCCGAAGCGATTCGCGATGCGCGCCGCCGCCTCGTCCGACTGGAAATAGCGCGTCGAGCCCTCGCCCACCCATCGCTGGTCGCGGGCGTCGGCGAAATGCGTGGTCAGGTATTCGTCGATCGCCGCTTCCGTGAAGGACTTCTGGTGGAAGAAGTGCGGCTCCTTCATCTTCGAGAAGAAGATGTCGGGGTGGCGGGCGATCTGGCGGCAGAGATAGGTCGTTCCGGCCTTCTGCACGCCTGGGACGAAGAAATTCGGGACGCGGCCTGAATAGGTCATGCTCGATCGACGGTCGTGGGCGGGACGCGGCGGTACCGGACCGGCCGCATGCCTGAAGGCGTTGGACCCTCGCAGATCGGCCCCGGCCGCGCAAGGCGAGGCTGACGCCGCCGCCTGCCGCGACCGGGGGGCGGTGCATCCTGCCCGTGGATGCTGAGCCGTCTCGGGGATCGAGGTTGCGCTCTCCTGCCGTTCATGCGATCCGCCACGGCGCGGGTGACGACCCGGGTGCGGACCGGGAGCAGACGGACGACGGGCCGCGGTGCCGGCGCGTCGGCGCGAAGAGGGGTGGATGACGAAGCGGCTGATCCTTCACGTCGGGCAATCGAAGACCGGCACCTCCACCATCCAGGACTTCTTCGCCCACAACCGGCGGCGGCTCGGGCGTGAGGCCGGGGTGCTCTATCCGCAGGCCGGCCGCCAGGGCGCGGCGCATCACCGCATCGCGGCGCTGTTCCTGCCTGCCGGAAACGCCGCCTGGATCCGCCGCGAGGATGCCGCGAGCCTGCGGGCGAGCCTCGACGAGGAGGTCGCGCAGTCCTCCGCCGACACGGTGGTGGTCAGTTCCGAGGCGCTGTTCAATGCGCGCTCGATCGATGACGTGCGGACGTTCTTCGACGGCTTCACGGTCGAGATCCTCGTCATCCTGCGCCGCCAGGACCGCTGGCTCGATTCGCTCTACCAGCATCAACTCAAGGTCGGCGAGACCGACCTCGAGCCGCAGGCCTGGCTCGCGGCGCGGGCCTCCACCCTCAACTATGCCGGCCGCGTCGGGCGCTGGGCCGACGTCTTCGGCGACGCGCACCTGCACATCGGCGTCTTCGAACCGGCGAACCTTTCGGGCGGGCTGATGGCCTTCTTCTTCCGCACCGCCGGTCTGCCGGTGCCGGCGGACCTCGACGAGCCGCCGGCCCGCAACGAGCGGCTGTCGCGCCACGCGCTCGCCTATCTGCGCGCCGCGCGCCGCGATCTCGCCGGGCCGGAGCGGCAGCGCCTCAGGCGGGCGCTCGAGCAGTGGTCGCAGGCGAACCCCGATCCCGCCCCATGGCGCTTCTTCTTCTCGCCGGCCGAGCGCGCCGACATCCTGGCCCGCTGTGCGGCGGGCAACGCCGCCGTGGCGCGGCGGTTCCTGCCCAGTGGCGACGGCGTGCTCTTCCACGACACGGCGATCGAGACGGCCTTCGAGCCCTATCCGGGGCTTTCTCCGGAGGCGGCGGCGGCGATCGAACGGGCCGTGGCGGCGATGGCCGTCGAGTGAGGCACCCGCGGGGGGTATCCTCGCGGCGGCACCTGGGCTAATCGACTAGCCGCGACCCGCCGCTCGGGCCGATTCTTCGACCGCATTCGCCCGTTCTCGCCGCCGGCCAAGCATCCGCCGGTGCCATCGACCGGGCCGCGGCGACCACCGGCCGGACGTGGCCAGTGCGAGGTGCTGCCGTACGATGACGGATGCAACCCAATGCCTGTTCGTCGTGCCGATGCATCGCAGCGGCTCGTCGGCTTTCGCGCGCGTGCTCAACCTACTCGGCGCGAACCTGCCCGACCGCCTGCTCGGCGCCACCAAGGCGAACGCCCTCGGGCACTGGGAGCCGTCGGACGTCGTCCGCGTCAACGATCGAATCCTGGCGGCGGCGGACCTGTCGTGGGACAGCCTGCTGCCGTTCCCACCCGGCTGGTTCGACGCGCTGGAGGCGCTGGCGCTCGAGAAGCGGGTGACGAGCGCGCTCCGCCGCAACTATGTCGGCCGGCCGCTGTGGCTCCTGAAGGATCCGCGGCTCAGCCGTACGCTGCCGCTGTGGCTGAAGCGGATGCGGCCGATGACGGTGCGGGCGATCGCCGTCCACCCGGTGCGCAATCCCCTCGAGGTGGCCGAATCGCTGCGGGCGCGCGACGGCATGGACCTCGCCCGCGGGCTGCAGCTGTGGCTGCGCTACATGCTGGAGGGCGAGGCCAACACGCGCGCGCTGCCGCGCCTGTTCGTGCCCTACGACGACCTCCTTTCCGACTGGCGTGACGTCGCCGGCCGCATCGGCGAGCATCTCGCCGTCACGTGGCCGATCGGCGCGGAGGCCGCCGCCACGGCGATCGGCGACTTCCTGTCGGAAGGCCAGCGCCACCACCGCATCGCCCTCGCCGGCCGCACCGACGTGCCGCGCGACGTGCTCGCCGTCTACGAGGCGTTCCGCCGCCTCGTCCGCGATCCGGCCGATGCCTCCGCCCAGACGATGCTCGACGAGGTCCGCCGCCGCCTCGACGGCGATGCCGCGCAGGCGGTCGCCGAGGACGTGCGGGCCGAACGCCGCCGCGTTCGCGCCCGCGAAGACGAGGCCGCCGCCCGCCTCGCCGCGCTGGCCGCGCTGGCCGAGCGGACCGCCGCCGTCTTCGGCCACGGTGCCGAGGCGCAAATCGCCGGCGGCGAGGCCGCCGCAGCGGATGCGCCCGCCCGCATCGAGGCGGCCCTCGTCGCGCTGTCGGCGGATACCCCGATCGCCGGCGGTATCGACGATCCGGTGGCCCGCGCGGCCCTCACGGCGGAGCGCCTCGCCGCGCTCGCGGCTTCGCTGATGCGCGACGGCGTCCTCGGTGTCGGCGAGGGCAAGGCCGCGGACGCCGTCGACGTCGCCGCGCTGGAGACGGAACTCGCGCGCATCCAGGCGGAGCGGACGCGCGCCGAGACGCTGGCGGGCGAGTTGCAGGAGCGCGTCGGGGCGCTGCGCGCCGAGCGCGACCGTGTCGCCCGCGAACGCGAGACGGCGCGCCGCGAGCGCGACCAGGCGCGCCGCGAGCGCGATTCGACGCGCAGCGAGCGCGACCAGGCGCGCCGCGAGCGCGATTCGACGCGCAAGGAGATCGACGGCCTGCATCTCGAGCTCGAGCGGCTTTGGCCGGAGCGGCGTCGCGAGGCAGAGGAGCGCGAGCGCCTCCTCAACGACAACCGCCGCCTCGCCAGCGCCGCCGACGATCTCCGCGCCGCCGCCGACCGCAGCCGCACGATGACGCGGGCGGCCGTGCGGCTGATCGAGATGGACTGGCGGGGACGCGCGGAGCGGGCGCACCTCGTACTGCGCACCGCCCGGGCCGCCCTGCAGCCGGCCGATGGCCGGCGGAGCACCTACGGGCCGGTGCTCGCCGCCCGGCTCGACCTGCCGCTCGCGCCGCTGCCGCCGGTCGAGGAACAGCTCGTGCGGGCCGGCCTGGCGCGTCCGCCCACCCGCTCGCCGGTCTTCGCCCGCAGCCGCGCCGCGCGCCTCGCCGCGCGCCTCGCGCCGAGCCACTTCCTGCCGTCCTACTATGCCGAGCAGGCCGGGCTGCCGGCGTCGGGGCGGACGGCGCTCCTCGAGCACTATCTCGCCGAGGGTCACCGCGCCGGCCTCGACCCGTCGCCGCTGTTCTCGACACGCCACTATCGCGCCGTCCATCTTCGCGGCGACGCGGACGTGCCGCCTCTCCTCCACTATGTCGCGTCGGGGGCGGCGGCCGGCGTGTCGCCGCATCCGCTGTTCGACGCCGCCTTCTATGGCGAACAGCTGCCGCCGGCGCTGCGCGGCACCGTCGACCTCTTGCTCCACTACGACACAATCGGCTGGCGCAGCGGCCTCGACCCGCACCGGGCCTTCTCGACGGTCCACTACCTGCACCGCAGTCCGGACGTCGCCGGCGCCGGGCTGTCGCCGCTGATGCACTACCTGCTGCACGGCCGCGGCGAGGGGCGCGAGCCGAACCCGCTGTTCTGGGCGGGCTTTCTCAGCCGCGAGGAGCGGCCGGCCGCGGGCGACAGCCCACTCCAGGCCTATCTGTCGCAGCGGGCGGCTCCCGACGGCGCCGACGTCAGCGACCCGCACCCGTTGTTCACGGTTGCCCACTACCGCACTGTCGCGCGCCTCGGCCGGAACGACGCCGAGAGCCCGCTCGCGCACTTCTTCCGCGCCGGCATGGACCGCCTGCTGTCGCCCTCGCCGGCGTTCGACGTCGACCACTATCTCGTCGCCGTCGGCGGCGAGACGGGCGGCCTGCACCCGCTGATCGACCTGCTCGCCGGCCGTGGCGACGGCGACGCCGCGCCGC
>CAMDHY010000036.1 GCA_945898215.1 Pseudoxanthobacter soli DSM 19599
AGACCCGCGCGCGGCCGTGCCGACGTTCCGGTTCAGACGGGCGGCAAGGTTCCGCCGCAGGTGACCACGAGATGGTAGCCGGAATCGACTGCCGCCCCGGCCTGATCGTAGGTCGTAAGGTAGACGCCGTTCGGCTCACCGCCGAGGCCGACAACGGTCGCCGCGCCGTCGGGCGGAACGCCTTCGCTGCCGGCATAGCCGACATTGGCGGTGTAGGCGCAATTCCTGACGTCCCTATCGAACACGACGGCGGTCTGGCCGTCGCCCTGCTTGGTGACACTCACGACGCCGGCGCCGCGGGCGAGCGTCAGGTCAGGGTTGACCACCGCCCAGAGCGGGGTGTCGGTGTCGACGACGAAGTAGGCGAGGTCGCTGAGCGGGCCCTTCTTCGAGCCGTCGACGCCGCGGACGCGCCAGCTCGCCGCCTTCGGATCGATCGTGTCGCCGAACGGCACGCGGCAGACCAGGTTCTTCTTCTGGTTGCACTTGGCCTTGGCGGAGGTGAAGGTCTTCTGCTGCAGGACGACGCCGTTCTTATCGAGGATCTCGAGGTCGTACTTGTCGGCGTTCTTCGAGACGAGCCAGGCGAATTCGCCCATCGGCGGGATCGACGCACCCGAGGGATAGACCGCCTCGGTCTTGCCGGCATCGGCCATCGCCGGCGCGCCCGTCAGTGCCAGCCCGAGGCACGCAGAAATACCGATTACAAAATGCTTCGTGTCCATAATGTCCTCCACGACGCGCACCCTCCGCTGACGGGAGTCTTTCGCGCGCGGCGGAACGATAATGCTTGCACCCATGACCCGATCATCATTTTTTCGGCATCGGCACGAGACCCTGCCGACTTCATCGCGGGGGCGCGGCGAAACCTTGCGGAATGGCGCCACGCTGCGGGCCTGCAGCGGCCTTCGGCGGGGCCGCCGCCATCATCGACGAGCGACTTTCATCTTACTCAGCCGAGCGCCAGCCGCGCGACGACGCGGGCATGGGGCACCGAACGGTCGATCTCGACGCCGCCGCCGGGCTTGCAGAGCGCCCGCACCAGCCGCATGCCGAGCCCGCGGCTCTGCGCCGGGTCGAACCCGGCCGGGAAGCCCTGCCCGTCATCGGCGACCGCCACCTCGATGGCGCTCTCGAGAGGGCGGATCGTCACCCGCACCGGCCCGCTGCCGTATTTCAGCGAGTTGGTGATGAGCTCCATGGTGATCAGGCCGAGCGGCGTGATGACGCTCACCGGCAGCGTGATCTGCGGGCTGTCGATGGCGATCGGACGGGCGGTGTCGTCGCCCGGCAGCAACTGCCGGACGTCGTCCATCAGCCCGTCGAAATAGCTCGGCACATCGGCCGTCTCGACCGATCCGCCGGCGTGCAGGCGGTGGTGCACGGCACCGATGGCGGAGATGCGCGAGGCCGCCTCCTCGAGCTGGACGCGGATCTCGCCGGACGTCTGGGCGCGCGCCTGCAGCTGGAGGATGCTGCGCACGAGCTGCAGGCTGTTCTCGACGCGGTGGTGGACCTCCTTCATCAGGAGGTCCTTCTCCTGCAGCAGGCGGTCGCGGGCGTCCTGGCGCGCCTGCATTTCCAGCGCGGCGGCGAGCGTGTTGGCGAGCGACTGCAGGAAGGTGGAGTCGTGGTCGCCGAAGTCATGGCGGTCGGTGCTGTCGCCCTCGAGCACGCCGAACGGCGGCGCGTCGCCGCCGCGGATCACCACGTTGAGGGCGCTCTTGATGCCGTGGCTGGCGAGGAGATCGGGCGTCCGGAAGCGCTCCTCGTCGGAGAGGTGGTTGGAGATCACCGGCCGCTGGGTGCGGAAGGCGTAGCCGGCCGGGCTGGCGAGATCGCCGCCGATGCGGGCGTTGCCGACGACGCCGGGCTGCCAGCCGACGCCGGCACAGACGAGGAAGTCCGCTTCGCCGGGCTGATGCTGCAGCACCTTGGCGAAGCGCGTCTGCAGGCCGTCGGCGGCGACGCGGCTCGCCTCCTGCAGGATGTCGTGGAGGCCGTTCGCCTGCTGCATGGCGAACAGCCCGAACTCCGCCACGAGCTTCTGCTGGCTGAGGCGCATCGCGAATTCTGCGACCGAGGGTTCAGACCCGGCGACGGACATGGGCGAACTCGTTTTGAGGGGTGGAGGAAGGGTGCACCACGACCTTCGCGCGCCCCCTTTCTGTAACCGGTGTGTTGATTTCGTGGCGGGCGTCCAATCGCGGCCCCATGACGGCCGCTCAGATGACTGCCGCTCAATGGAAATTCCGCCCCTTCGGCATCACCGCCGCCGCCTCGTCGCGGTAGGGCTTTCGCGGCGGGCCGCGGCGCTCGTCCTGCGGGCGCTTCACCTCGTCGGACTGCATCACCGCGTCGACGCCGGCCCCGGCGATGCCGTCGATCAGCGCGTTGAGGTCCTCCAGCCGGTCGGCGACGAGGTGGACGACGCCGCGCTCGTTCAGCAGCTTGCCCGTCACCGCCACGAGCCGGGCCCCGAGCGCCTCGGCCCGGAAGCGCTCGAAGACGCGCGGCCAGACGATGACGTTCGCCCACGCCGTCTCGTCCTCGATCGTCATGAAGACGACACCGCTCGCCGTGCCCGGCCGCTGGCGCACCAGCACGAGGCCGGCCACCGTCAGCCGCCGCCCCGGCGCCGTCTCCGGCAGCCGGGCGTTCGCGGTGACGCCGCGCGCGTCGAGCGTCCGGCGGACGAAGGCGACGGGATGGTGCTTCAGCGACAGTTTCAGGTGGCGGTAGTCCTCGACGACGTGGGTGCCGAGCGGCATCGTCGGCAGCGCCACCTCGGCCTCGCGCGCCTCCATCTTGACGGCGCGGAACAAGGGCAGGTCGTCCTTGTCGCCGGCCCGGCCGAGGCCGCGCACCGCCCAAAGTGCTGCGCGCCGATCGAGCCCGAGCGAGCGGAAGGCGTCGGCATCGGCGAGGCGTTCCAGCACCGACGGCGCAAGGCCGGTGCGCAGCCACAGGTCGCGGACGGAATCGAAGCCCGGCCCACGCGCCGCGACGAGCGCCCTGCCCTGCGCCTCGCCGAGCCCCTCGACCTGGCGCAGCCCGAGCCGGACGGCGTGTGCCGCCTCGATGTCGCCGGCCATGTCGGCGTGGCGGCGGTGCAGCCGCGGCGCCGCCGGCGCGCCCGGCTCCAGCGTGTGGTCCCAGTCGGAGCGGAGGACGTCGACGGGACGGATCTCGACGCCGTGTTCCTGCGCGTCGCGGACGAGCTGGGCCGGGGCGTAGAAGCCCATCGGCCAGGCGTTCATCAGCCCGGCGGCGAAGACGTCCGGGTAGCGGCACTTCACCCAGGCGGAGGCGTAGACGAGCAGCGCGAAGCTCTCGGCGTGCGAGCGCGGGAAGCCATAGGAGCCGAAGCCCTCGATCTGCTTCCACAGCATGTCGATGAAGGCGGGCGGGTAGCCCTTCGCCGTCATGCCGTCGACGAGCTTGCGGTGGAAGCCGCCGATCGTGCCGACGCGCCGGAAGGTCGCCATGGCGCGGCGCAGCTGGTCGGCCTCGGCGCCCGAGAAGCCGGCGGCGATCATGGCGATCTGCATCGCCTGCTCTTGGAACAAGGGCACGCCGAGGGTCGGCTCGAGCACCGCCCGCAGTTCCTCGGACGGGTAGACGGCCGCCTCCAGGCCCTGCCGGCGCTTCAGATAGGGGTGCACCATGCCGCCCTGGATCGGGCCGGGGCGGACGATCGCCACCTCGACGACGAGGTCCTCGAAGCGCTCGGGCTTCAGGCGCGGCAGCATCGACTGCTGCGCCCGGCTCTCGACCTGGAAGACGCCGACGGAATCGGCGCGCTGCAGCATCCGGTAGACGGCCGGGTCCTCCGGCGGCACGTCGCAGACGCGGGTGATCGGCAGGCCGTAGCGCTCGCGCAGCAGCGCGAAGCACTTCCTGAGCGCCGTCAGCATGCCGAGGGCGAGGATGTCGATCTTCAGCAGGCCGAGTTCCTCGAGGTCGTCCTTGTTCCACTCGATGATCGGCCGGCTCTCCATGCCCGAGCGGGTCAGCGGCACCAGTTCGTCGAGCCGGCCGCGGCTGACGATCATGCCGCCGACATGCTGGGAGAGGTGGCGCGGGAAACCGATCAGCGCCTTCGTCAGCGCCATCACCATCGCGAGGCGGCGGTCGGCGGGGTCGAGGCCGATGCGGCGCACGTCGGCCTCGGCGACGCCGGCCGACGACCAGCCCCAGACGGCGCCGGCGAGTGCGGCCACCGTGTCCTCGGAGAGGCCGAACACCTTGCCGACCTCGCGGACGGCGCTGCGCGTGCGGTAGGTGATGGTGGTGGCGGCGAGGCCGGCGCGGGCGCGACCGTAGCGCTCGTAGACGTAGGCGAGCACCTCCTCGCGGCGCTCGTGCTCGAAGTCGACGTCGATGTCCGGCGGCTCGTTGCGGTTGGCCGAGATGAAGCGCTCGAACAGGAGGTCGCTGCGGGCGGGGTCGACCTCGGTGATGCCGAGGCAGAAGCACACCGCCGAGTTCGCCGCCGAGCCGCGGCCCTGGCAGAGGATGCCGCGACCGCGGGCGAAGCGGACGATGTCGTCGACGGTGAGGAAATAGGGGGCGTAGGAGAGCTCGGCGATGACGGCGAGCTCGTGGGCGAGCACGGTCGCGACCTTCTCCGGCACGCCGCGCGGATAGCGCTCGCGCGCCCCTTCCGCCGTGCGCGCCTCCAGCGCC
Organism: Pseudoxanthobacter soli DSM 19599; assembly: GCA_945898215.1. Lineage (GTDB taxonomy): Bacteria > Pseudomonadota > Alphaproteobacteria > Rhizobiales > Segnochrobactraceae > CAMDHY01. The sequence goes on from CAMDHY010000036.1 coordinate 4,690, forward strand.
GCCTGCGGCGTGGCGTGGCCGGCGCGCAATTCGTCCGGGTACTCGTAGCGCAGTTCGTCGAGCGAGAAGGTGAGCCCTTCGAGGAAGCACACGGTTTCCGCGACGGCGTCGGGGTAGGCGCGGAACAGCCGCGCCGTCTCGGCCGGCGCCTTCAGATGGCGCTCGGCGTTCGCCTCCAGCTTGCGACCGGCGGCAGCGAGCGTCGTGCCTTCGCGGATGCAGGCGAGCACGTCCTGCAGCGGCCGGCGGGCGGGGGTGTGGTAGAGGACGTCGCCGACGGCGAGGAGCGGCAGCCGGTGCGCCGCCGCGAGTGCGGCGAGCCGCGAGGCGCGGCGGGCGTCGTCGCCGCGCCGGCCCATCGCGAGCCCCACCCAAAGCCGTCCCGGTGCTGCATCGGCGAGGGCGTCGAGCAGGGCCGCGAAGGCGGCGACCGGCCGCGGCGGCGGCATCGCGATCAGCCGCAGCCCGCCCGGCGGCTTTCCTCCCGGCGGGCCGTCGCCCGCCTCCTCGGCGAGGACGGCGAGGAGGTCGTCGAGGCGCAGCTCCGGCGATCCCTTCTCGCCCTTGAGGTTGGCGGCCGTCAGCATCCGGCAGAGCCGGCCGTAGGCGGCGCGGTCGGCCGGGTAGGCGAGCACGTCCGGCGTGCCGTCGCAGAAGCCGAGCCGGCAGCCGACGGCGAAGCGCACGCCCTTCTCCTTCGCCGCGGTGTGGGCGCGGACGATGCCGGACAGCGTGTTGCGGTCGGCAAGCCCGATGCCGGCGAGGCCGAGTTCGGCTGCGGCCTCGACGTAGTCCTCCGGGTGCGAGCCGCCGGTCAGGAAAGTGAAGTTGCTGGTGGTGGCGAGCTCCGCATAGGCGGGTGACGCGACCGGCGGCGGGCGTGGCGGGGCCGGCGGCGGCGCCGCGGCGCGCTCCCGCATCGCGGCTTCCGCGTCGTCCCGGCCCGGCGGGCGCTCCCTCATGCGAGCCGCTCCCTCATCTGAGGAGCCCGGTCATGCGAACAGCCCATGCACGTACCAGCGCGGGTGCACCGTCTCGCGCTCGTAGAGGCCCTCGCGGTAGAGCCAGAAGCGCCGGCCCTCGGTGGTCTCGACGCGGAAATAGTCGCGCGTCGGCGCCGCCGGGCCGTCGCGCCACCATTCGGCGGCGATGCGCTCCGGCCCCTCGGCGCGCAGCACGCGGTGCTCGACGCGGCGCCAGCGGAAGCGCGCCGGCGGCCCGTCCGGCACCTCGGCCACCACCTCAACCGGTTCCGGCCGGACGAACAGCCGCGGCGGCCGCGGGTGGCGGGTGTCCTGCTGCAGGAGATCGGCGGGGGGCGACGGGTCCAGGGCCGCGGGTATGGGAGCAAGACCCGGCGGCTCGGAAAAACCCACCATCGGCACCGCGCCGCCGGCGCGCTCCGGCAAGTGGCTGTCGCCGGCGACGAGCCGCGTCACCCGCTCCGCCCCGAGGCGGGCCGCGAGACGGTCGACCAGGCGGGCGAGTTCCTCCTCGGCGTCGGCGCCGCCGTCGAGCCCGTCGGCGAGCCCCGCCTCGAAGCCCGCCTGCTGCGGCGGCAGCGGCGCGACGGCGAGCGCGGCGAGACGGGCGCGGTCGAAGCCGTAGCCGGCGTCGAGGTCGACCAGGCGGGCGAGCTTCTCGGCGATGAGCCGGCGCACCACGGCGGGATCGCGCAGCGGCCGGCTGGTGCCGACCGTCAGGCGCTGCACCGCCCCGTCGAGGCGGAACAGGGTGAGTTCGAGGCCGCGGGCGCCCTGGTCGTGGGCCGTCAGCATCTCGGCGAGGCGGGCGGCGAGGCGCTCGGCGGCGAGCAGCACGTCGCGCTCGGAGACGATCGGCTCGGCGAACACCCGCTCGACGGCGTGGACCGGCGGCGGCCGGCGCCACACCAGCGCCTCGTCGGCGCGGCCGAGCGCCTGGTCGAGGCGGGTGAGGAGGCCGGCGCCGAAGCGGGCGGCGAGCGGCGCCCGCGGCAGGGCGGCGAGGTCGCCGATCCGGGTCAGCCCGGCGCGGGCGAGCGCCCCGACGGTCGCCGGCGCGAGCCGAAGTGCGGCCACCGGCAGCGGCGACAGCGCCGCCGCCTCGTCGCCCGAGGCGAGCACGCACCAGCCGCTGGCGGCCGGGTCGGTGGCGCCCCGGCGACCCGGCTGCCGACCGTCTCGATCCCGGCCCGCCGGCGGCTGCCCGGTCTGGTCCCGGTCGGAGGTTCCGCCGCCCTCCAGACCGCAGCGCGCCGCCGCCCACGCCGCCCCCGGCGTCGCCGCGACGGCGAGGCGGGCCGTCAGGCCGAAGCGGGAAAGCCGGGCGGAGAGATCGGCCGCCATCGCCGCCTCTCCGCCGAACAGGTGGGCGCAGCCGGTGACGTCGAGGAACAGGCCGTCCGGCGGATCGAGGGCGACCAGCGGCGTGTAGCGGTCTGAGAGGTCCGCGACGGCTGTGAGCAGCGCCCGCTCCGCCGCCGGGTCCGCCTCGGCGACGGCGAGGTCGGGGTGGCGGGCGCGGGCGTCGGCGAGCGCCAGGCCGGGAGCGAGCCCGAGCGCGGCGGCGGCGGCGTTGACGGCGGCGAGCCGCAGCGCCGCCTTCTCGCGCACGACGGTGACGAGCGGCACACGGGTCGCGGCCGACCGTGCCCCAGGCTCCGCCTCACGCCGCCTGCGGGCGAGGCGGTCGGTCGGCAGCCGCGGCAGCCACACCGCCAGGGTGCGCGCCGGCGGGGCCGGTCGCGGCCCGGCCGCCGGCGGCACGGCCGTCGTGGTCCCGGCCGCCTGAGGCGGGGGGGACGGTTCCCGCCAGGGCGGAGCGAGCGGCATCGAGATCGGCGAAGCGTCCGGCATGGCTGTCCCACTCGATGATGAAGGCGCCGCAGGGTCCGCGGCGGTTGCGTGTCAGGGTGAGCGCCACGGCGGGCGGGCCGAGGCCGCCGTGACGGTCGGGTCGCCCGGCAGCGGCACCGGCCCGCCAGCGCGTCACCGCCGCCGACGGCCCCGGTGCCCCCCGGTGGGCGACGATCAGGCCGAGCCCGCCGCCGGCCTGCGCCGCCAACGACAGCCGCCGGCTGGCGGTGAGGTCGGCCGCCGCGCCGTCGAGGAGCTCGGCGACGACGGCGGCGAGGCCGGGCGTCTTCAGCCCCTCCTCCATCGCCCACAGGGCGTCGATGGGCCGGCGCACGGCGAGCACCACGAGCCGCCGCGCCGGCAGCCCGAAGCCGTCGAGACCGGGGCCGTAGAGCGCACCGGCCTCGCCCGCCGCGGCCGCCTCGACCACCCACAGCACCCGGCCGCGCGCGCCCGCCGCCCGTGCCGCAATGCCGAGCACGACGCCGAGGGCGGCGGCCGGATCGCCGGGCCGCGCCGCCGCGATCTCGTGCAGGGCGGCCCGCGCGAGCCCGCCGCCGAGCGCCGCATCGACCGCCGCGGCACCGAGCACCAGCGGCGGCCGGGCCGCGACGGTGCGGCCGGCCCCGCGGGTGACGGCGCCCTCACCGCCCCCGGCGACGGCCACTCCGCCACCGGCGGGGCGGCCCGCACCATCGCCGTCGCCCGTCCCGCCACCGGCGGTGACCGGCGGCAGCGCCGGCCCGGACGCCGCCGCACCGTTCTCCCGGACGCGCGGCTTGCGCACGCCTCCGGGCGCGCGCTCGATCTCCTCGATGCGACGCCGCAGCAATGCCAACCTGTCCGCAGCCCGGACCTCCGGCACGGCTCGACCCCTCATTCGTTCCCTATTTGTTCACGATCAAAAGCCATCCGGCGGCGGGAGTCAATGCGGAGGATGGGGGGCAGTCTGTCGGCAGTCGGCAGTGGGCAGTGGGTGGCGGGCAGTGGGCAGTCGGCAGTCGGCAGTGGGGAGTGGGGAGTGGGGAGTGGGGAGTGGGGAGTGGGCAGTGCGTCCCTCCCCTGCCAGGGGGAGGGACAGCCGGCGCAGCCGGCAGGGTGGGGCCCGTCAATCCGGAGTGCGACGCTCGTTGAGGTCGCGCCCCTGATTCACGGCCCCCCCCCTGACCGCTTCGCGGTCTGTCCCTCCCCCTGGCAGGGGAGGGACGCGTCGGCCACCGTTCCGCCCTGCCGACGGATCGCGCTCCCTGCCTCGCCACCCTGTTCGTCGGCGTCGGCACCTTCCCGATGCCCGCGGAGACGCTCTTGACTGAGAGTGCGCTCGAAGCCGTAGCTTCCCGGGCGTCGTGACGAAGCGGGTGCCCATGAAGATCGGTGAACTGGCGCGGCAGACGGGACTTTCGGCCCACACGATCCGCTATTACGAGCGGATCGGGCTCCTGCCCACTGCCGACCGGGACCGCTCGCGCCAGCGGGACTGTGACGCCTCCATCCTCACCTGGATCGACTTCCTCGGCCGCCTGAAGACGACCGGCATGCCGATCCGGGAGATGCTGCGCTACGCCGCCCTGCGGGAGCATGGCGACAGCACGCAAGCCGACCGCCGCACGCTGCTCGAAGAGCACCGGGCGCGCGTTCGCGCCCATGTGAGCGACCTGCAGGCGTGCCTTCTCGTTCTCGACACCAAGATCGCCGGCTATGCCGGCACGGACGAGAGGATGAAAAGCCATGACGCCACACCACCCGAACGGCGGCGAAAGCCGGCTCGAGCGCGGACGGCGTGCGCTCGCCGACATCGACGGCGAGGCCGGGGCGAAGGTCATCGACGCGCTCGCCGACATCGCCCCCGACTTCGCCACCTATCTGTTCGAGTTCCCGTTCGGCGACATCTACAGCCGCCCCGGCCTCGACCTGCGCGCCCGCGAGATCGCCACCATCGCGGCGCTGACGGCGCTCGGCAACGCGACGCCGCAGCTCAAGGTGCACATCGAGGCGGGGCTGAACGTCGGCCTCACCCGCGCGGAGATCACCGAGGTGATCATCCAGATGGCCGTCTATGCGGGCTTCCCGGCCGCCCTCAACGGCCTGTTCGCCTGCAAGGAGGTCTTCGCCCACCGCTTCCCCGCCGCGGCGGAGTGCGGGGCGGCGTAGGCGGAGTCACGATCCCTTGACGGCACCGCTTGTTGCGCAAATATACACAAGCCGTGGAGCGGAGCGGATGGGCCGGCAGGGTCGACTGACGAAGGTCAGGGAAATCTGCCGCCGTCTGGAGGCGGAAGGTTGGGTCGCCGTGCGCCAGACGGGCGACCATCGCCACTATCGCCATCCCGAGCGGCCCGGCCTCGTCACCATCGACCTCGGGGCCGGCGAAGTACCGATCGGCACGCTCCGCTCGATCTATCGGCAGGCGGGCTGGACATGGTGAGCCCGGCCCCAAACAGCGAGACCGCCATGCCGCACACGATCGCCTTCGTGCACGAGGAAGAGGGCCGATTCGGCATCTCCTTCCCCGACTTCCCCGGCTGCGTGTCGGGCGGCGGCAGCCTCGACGAGGCGGTGTCCCGGGGAGCGGGGACACTGGCCTCGCACGTCCAGGCGATGGCCGAGTTCGGCGATCCGATGCCGAGGCTGCGCGGCCGGGCGGAGCTTCTGGCCGACCCCGAGGCCGCCGAGGCTGCGGCCGACGCGGTCCTCGTCGCCGTTCCGGTCGACCTTCCCGGTCGGGCGGTGCGCGTCAACGTCTCGCTCGACGAGCACCTGCTGAAGCGCATCGACGCATCGGCCCGCGCCGCCGGCCAGTCGCGCTCGGCCTATCTGGCGGCTGCGGCCGAGGAAAAGATCCGCCACGGATAGGTCGGACCGGCCCCCGCCCCGATAGGGACCGGAACTGCGCAACGCCCACCCTCAATCCAGCCACAGCCCCTTCTCGCGGTGCCAGTCCTCGATCGACTGCTCGGGATACTCGTCGAAGGCGAGGTCGCCGGCGGCAATGGCGGGCACCACCCACGACGCCTTGTCGGCGAGCATCAGGTGGGTGCGCGTCGGCGGCACGGCCAAGTCCGTGTCGATCGCCGACGCGAACGGGTGGATGAGCTCCGGCCACGTCGGGTCGTAGAGCCACAAGGCGGTGGCGCAGCGGGTGCAGAAGTTGCGCTCGCCGGTGCTCGTCTCGCAGTGGCCGCCGCGGTCGATCCCGGCGCGGTAGACACCGATCGCGTCGCGGCCTTCGACCTCCAGCGTGTCGGCGACGGCCGACAGGTTGATGGCGAAGCCGCCGCCGCCCGCGGTCTTGCGGCAGATCGAGCAGTAGCAGAGCTGGTAGGGCTGTGGGGCGTGGCTCTGCACGCGGAAGCGCACGGCGCCGCAGCGGCAGGACCCGTCGAGCGTCATCATCGGAAGGCTTCCTCCTCGTGGGCCGTCAACGGGCACCGGAGCGGCGCGCCGGCGTCTTCACCCCGCCGATTCACGCCTCAGGGCGCGTCGGCACCATGCCGTCCCGTCACGCCCTTCCGTCACGCCCTTCCATCACACCGCCGTCTTGTCGACCGCCCCCTTGTCCTTGCCGTAGGAGACGATGCGGTCGAGGATCGCCAGGATCAGCGCCGAGACGACGAAGGTCAGGTGGATGACGGTCGCCCAGAGGAGCTGGCTCGTCGAGTAGCTCTGCAGGTTGAGGAACACCTGCAGCAGGTGGATCGACGAGATCGCCACGATCGACGAGGCGACCTTGATCTTCAGGCTGCCGGCGTCGAGCTTGCCGAGCCAGGCGATCTCGGCGTTGGCGGCGGCCTGGTCGATGCGGCTGACGAAGTTCTCGTAGCCGGCGAGCATCACCATGACGATCAGGCTCGCCACCAGCGCGGCGTCGATCAAGGCCAGCATGGCGAGGATCATGTCGGCCTCGCCGAGCACGAAAACCGCGCCGGCGATCTTGACGAACTTGGCGATGAAGGAGACGGCGTAGACGACGAGGGCGGCGGCGAGGCCGAGATAGAAGACGACGAGCACCCAGCGGCTCGCCATCAGCAGCCGTTCGATGAACAGCTCGGCGGACTTCATGGACGGAGGCTCCGTGGAAAGGGGCGGCCATCGACGCGGCCTCGGGGACCACAGCACGCAGATCGCGGCGCCGTCATGACGACGGATGGCCGCGGATTTCGGTCGCGGCGGCGAGGCTCGCCGCCTTCGCCGCCGACGCGCAGCACCATCAGAGTGGGGCGCGCTGCCCTCTTCCCTTGTTCGAGGTCATTCCCGGCCTTGTGCCGGGAATGACTACGGAGGGGGAGGTGCTGGAGGGACGTGCGGAGGGAGAGGTCCCCCCTGCCCCTGCCCACCCTCAGCCCTTGGTCGCCGCCACCCGGTCGGCGAGGAGCGCGAGGATCTCGAACATCAGGTTGGCGGCGACGAGCGCGGTATTGCCGGACTGGTCGAAGGGCGGCGACACCTCGACGACGTCGGCGCCGACGAAATCGATGCCGCGCAGGCCGCGCAGCATCGTCTGCGCTTCGGCCGGCGTGTAGCCGCCCACTTCCGGCGTGCCGGTGCCGGGCGTGAAGGCCGGATCGATCCCGTCGACGTCGAAGGAGAGGTAGGTCGGGCCGTCGCCGACGACGCGGCGGGCTTCCGCGATCACCGCGTCCGGACCCATGCGGAAATAGTCCTCGATGTAGATGATGCGGATGCCCTGCTCGAGGCCCCAGCGATCGTCGTCGAGGTCGTAGACGGAGCCGCGGATGCCGATCTGGATGACCCGCTTCGGATCGAGCAGGCCCTCCTCGATGGCGCGGCGGAACGGCGTGCCGTGGGTGTACTTCTCGCCGCCGAAATAGCTGTCCCAGGTGTCGGTGTGGGCGTCGAAGTGGACCATGCCGACCGGCCTGTCCTTGGCGACGGCGCGCAGCAGCGGCAGCGAGATCAGGTGGTCGCCGCCGGCCGAGAGCGGCCGGATGCCCTTCGCGACGAGCTTGCCCACCGACGCCTCGATCTTGGCGAGGCTGTCTTGGAGGTTCGCCGGGTTGATCTCGGCGTCGCCGACATCGGCGCAGTTCGCCTGCTGGAAGGGATAGGTGCCATGCACGCGGTGGCCGCGGCGGATCATCGCCGACTGGTCGCGGATCTGGCGCGGCCCGTGGCGCGGGCCGGTGCGGTTGGTGACGCCGAGGTCGAACGGCAAGCCGATCAGGGCGATGTCGAGCTCGTCGAGGCGCGGATCGTCGAGCGGCACGTGCGGCAGCCGCATGAAGGTCGCGATGTGGGAGAAGCGCGGAAAGGGCGAGATGCCGAGCGGCTGGAAATCCGACATGAAGGTCACTCCGCGGGACGTCGCTGAACGAAAGGCGCCCGGACGCGGGCGCCCGGGCGGTCGATCGTTGGGCAAGGCGCCGGCCGCAGCCGACGGTGGGCTCTCAGAGGCCGCGCAGGCGCTCCAGCGCCGCGATGGCGGTCGGCACCGCGACGGCGGCGAGCGCGATCTTCACGAGGTCGCCGAGGAGGAAGGGAGTGAGGCCCCAGGCGAGGATCGGCTTGTCCCAGCCGAGCAGCGTGCCGAGCCAGGCCATGCCGAGGGCGAACACCACGGCGTCGCCGATCAGCATCGCCGTGCCGAGCTTGACGATCGAGCCGCGCGCCCAGGTCTCGGCGGCGTGGCCGACGATTGCCGCGCAGGCGACGAAGCCGAGGAGATAGCCACCGGTCGGGCCCATCATGTAGGCGAGGCCGATGCCCTTCTCGGGCGTGCCCTGGAACACCGGCAGGCCGGCGGCACCCTGGGCGAGGTAGAGGAGGACGGTGGCCACCGCCAGCCGCCAGCCGAAGGCGGCGGCGATCGCCATCACTGCGAACGTCTGCAGGCTCATCTGCACCGGCCAGAACGGCACGGTGATCTTCGCCGAGATGGTGAGGAGGAGGCTGCCGGCGACGGCGAGCGCGAGGAAGCGGAACGCCCGCACACCGGCGGTCTCCGGCCAGGCGATATCGATCAGGGTGGCGGAGCGGCTCGCGGTCGTCATCAAGGGCCTCCGGGGTGCGACGCTGCACCAGCTATAGGACGGCCAGCGGGAGGTCGGCAAGCCGCGGAGGCCGCTCACGGATCGTTCTCGGCCGGGTGTGTCGCCGGAGCGCATCCATCACTGCCGCGGAAGGCACCAGACACGCTCTCGACGGCGGCGGCGGTCCGCGCGATGCTTCCGCTCCAGCCCTCGGCAGCCGCGCCGACAGTCCAGCCTCACCGCGGAGCGACCCATGGCGAATCAACCCGGCGATATCGATCCGCACGCGACCGGTTCGCCGGGGGCCACCCGGCAGTCCGCTCCGTGGCGTCCGGTCGCCTGGCAGAGCCGCGACGGCCTGACGCTCTATGGCCGGGTGTGGGGCGAGGACACCGCGCCGGGCCTGCCGCTGCTCTGCCTGCCGGGCCTCACCCGCAACGCCGACGACTACGACGCGATCGCCGCGACGCTGTCATCCGGCGACACGCCCCGCCGCGTCATCTGCTTCGACTTCCGCGGCCGCGGCCGCTCGGCGCACGCCCCCGTCGAGACCTACACGCCGCCGACCGAGGCGGACGACACCGCCCTCGGCCTCGAGGCCCTCGGCATCGATCGCGTCGCGATCCTCGGCACGTCGCGGGGCGGCATGGTGGCGATGGTGCTGGCGCTGACGAAGCCGCAGCTCGTCGGCGCGGCGATCCTCAACGACATCGCGCCGGTGATCGAGACGGCCGGCCTCCTGCGCATCGCCGGCTATGTCGGCGTGGCGCCGCCGGCCGACTGGAATGAGGCGGCGGCGATGCTGCAGGCGTCGCAGGGCGAGATGTTCCCTTCCCTCGACGGAGCCGGCTGGAGGCGCTTCGCCCGCCAGCTCTTCCGCGACGAGGGCGGCCGGCCGGTGCTCTCCTACGATCCGAAGATCGGCGAGGCGTTCCGGGCGTTCGACCCGGCAAAGCCGATGCAGCCGTTCTGGCCGGCCTTCGAGGCGCTGGCGGGCGTGCCGGCGATGGTGATCCACGGGGCGCTGTCGGACATCCTGTCGGCGGCGACGGTCGCCGAGATGGCGGCGCGCCACCCGCACCTCACCGTCCACACCGTCGCCGACGAGGGCCACGCACCGCTGTTGTGGGATGAGCCGACGCAGAGCGCCGTCGCGCACTTCCTCGCCGCAGCCGACGTGCCGCCGCCGCTGGCCGCCGACCTCTTCACGCTCTGACGGCGACGATGAACAGCCGCGGGAAGCGCAGGAGCACGGTGCCGTCGACGCGGGGGCGGTAGTCGGCCTCCAGACGGCGGGCGTAGTCGGCGAGGAAGGCCGGCTTCTCCGCTTCCGTCAACGGCGCGAGATAGGGGCGCAGGCCCGTCGACTTCAGCCATTCGACGATCGCCGGCACGCCGGCGAGCGGGTGCTGGTAGTGGGTGAGCCAGAGGTCGACCCGGGCGGCGTGGGGCTTCAGGGCGTCGTAGTAGGCCTCGACCGGCGGCAGGCGCTCGCGACCGATGCCGGCGGCGCGGATCGTCTCCGCCCACGGCCCCGCCTCGGCGGCGTCCCGCATGGCGCGGTGCGAGGGCTCGCCGAGATTGTCGGGCATCTGCACGGCGAGCACGCCGCCGGGGGCGAGCGCCGCCATCAGGCGCACGAGCACGGCGAGGTGGTCGGGCACCCACTGGAAGACGGCGTTGGCGTAGAGGAGGTCGACCGGCTCGGCCGGCACCCAGGTCGCGAGATCGGCCTGTTCGAACGCGAGCTTCGGCAGGCGCCTGGCGGCGGCGGCGAGCATCTCGGGCGACGAGTCGATCCCCATCACGGCCGCCTCGGGGAAGCGGGCGGCGAGGAGCTCGGTCGAGTTGCCGGGACCGCAGCCCATGTCGACGACGCGGCGGGCGGTGGCGAGGGGAATGTGCGCGAGGAGGTCGGCGGCGGGGCGGGTACGCTCGTCCTCGAACTTCACATAGAGCAACGGGGACCAGGCGCTCATCGGCTCTCTCCGCTCAGGGGCGCATCGGACGCACCCATCACTTGCGCAGGATCGACCCACACGGGTCGAGCACGAGTTCGTCGCCATCAGCGCGCGAGACGACGCCCTGCACCGTCACGGCATCGCCCAGCGCCAGCCCGGCTGCCGACGCCTCGACGCAGACCACCTCGAGCAGTGGCCGGTCACAGATGACCGTGTAGGCGGCTCCGCCGACGGTTGTGAGTTCGCGCACCCTGCCGTGGACGACCACGCGGGCATAGGGCTCGCCGGCGACGGTCCAGGCGGCAACGAAGCCGCCGACGGCGGAGCACTCCAGCACCATCGGCGGCTCCTCCACCGCGTGCGCCGGCGACGGGAGCGCCGCAAGCGCGAGGCCGACGGTGAGGAGGCGCGCGAGGGACATCGTCACCGTATCAAGGAGACGGAAAGCCGGGTGAGCCGCGGGGCCGCCGGCACAGGCCCCGCGTGGTCACGATAGTGATTTGCGGTCGTCCCGCAACCGGCAGCGTCGGCCGAAATCTCAGGCCCGCGTCAAGCGCTTGTACTTGATGCGGCGCGGCATCACCGCGTCCGGGCCAAGGCGGCGCTTCTTGTCCTCCTCGTAGGACTCGAAGTTGCCCTCGAACCACTCGACGTGGCTGTCGCCCTCGAAGGCGAGGATGTGGGTGGCGAGGCGGTCGAGGAACATGCGATCGTGGCTGATCACCACGGCGCAGCCGGCGAAGTCCTCGAGCGCCTCTTCGAGCGCCGCCAGCGTCTCGGTGTCGAGATCGTTCGTCGGCTCGTCGAGCAGCAGGACGTTGGCGCCCGACTTCAGCATCTTGGCGAGATGCACGCGGTTGCGCTGGCCGCCGGAGAGGTTGCCGACCTTCTGCTGCTGGTCGGCGCCCTTGAAGTTGAAGGCGCCGACATAGGCGCGGCTGTTCACCTCGCGCTTGCCGAGCGCGATCACCTCGTTGCCGCCGGAGATCTCCTCCCAGACGGTCTTGTTCGGGGCCAGCGCGTCGCGCGACTGGTCGACGTAGCCGAGTTGGACGCTGTCGCCGAGCTTGATCGAACCGGCGTCGGGCGTCTCCTGGCCGGTGATCATGCGGAACAGCGTCGTCTTGCCGGCGCCGTTCGGGCCGATGACGCCGACGATGCCGCCGGGCGGCAACTTGAAGGAGAGGCCCTCGACCAAGAGGCGGTCGCCGTAGGCCTTGTCGAGGTGATCGACCTCGATGACGGTGTCGCCGAGGCGCTGGCCCGGCGGGATGACGATCTGCGCCTCGCCGGAGCGCACCCGCTCCTCGTTGCGCTTGACGAGCTCGTCATAGGCCTGGATGCGCGCCTTCGACTTGGTCTGGCGGGCCTTCGGCGAGGCCTGGATCCACTCGCGCTCGCGGGAGATGGCGCTCTGGCGGGCGGCGTCCTCGCGCGATTCCTGCACGAGCCGCTTCGCCTTCTTCTCGAGATAGGCGGAGTAGTTGCCCTCGTAGGGAATGCCGCGGCCGCGATCGAGCTCGAGGATCCAGCCGGTGACGTTGTCGAGGAAGTAGCGATCGTGGGTGACGATCAGGATGGCGCCTGGATACTCGCGGAGATGGTTTTCGAGCCAGTGCACCGTCTCGGCGTCGAGATGGTTGGTGGGCTCGTCGAGGAGCAGCAGGTCCGGCTGGCGCAGCAGCAGCTGGCAGAGCGCGACGCGGCGGCGCTCGCCGCCCGACAGTGGTCCGACCTCGGCGTCGCCGGGCGGGCAGCGCAGAGCGTCCATCGCCTGCTCGACCTGGCTGTCGAGGTCCCACAGGTTCTTGGCGTCGATCTCGTCCTGCAGCTTCGCCATCTCCTCGGCGGTCTCGTCCGAGTAGTTCATGGCGAGTTCGTTGTAGCGGTCGAGGATCGCCTGCTTTGCGGCGACGCCCTCCATGACGTTCTCGCGGACGGTCTTCGTCTCGTCGAGCTTCGGCTCCTGCGACAGGTAGCCGACGGTGGCGCCGGGGGCGACCCAGGCCTCGCCGGTGAACTCCTTGTCGGTGCCCGCCATGATGCGCAGGAGCGTCGACTTGCCCGAGCCGTTCGGGCCGAGCACGCCGATCTTGGCGTCCGGGTAGAACGACAGGTTGACGCCGTCGAGCACCTTCTTGCCGCCGGCATAGGCCTTCGAGAGGCCGTGCATGTGATAGATGAACTGGCGCGCCATGGGTGTCGCGAGGCCTTCGAGAGCTGAGGAAGAGGTCGGCGTCGTTCTAGGCGATCGGGCCGCCGCGGGCAACGGAAAGCGGGACAGGCGCTCGCGGACCGCCGCGCACGCGGCCGGTGTCCCTGACGCGGCCCGGGCCTGTCAGATGGGCCGCCGTTGCAGCGGCGGGCTCCGACAAGTAAACTAGTTCATCAAACCAGTTTGAAGGACGCCGCGATGGCCCCCCGCCCTTCCCGGACCACCACCGTCGGCTCGTTCGAGGCGAAGACCCACCTCGCCGCCCTGATCGACCGCGCCGCCGCCGGCGAGGAGGTGATCATCACCCGCCGCGGCAAGCCGGTGGCACGGCTGGTGGCGATGGAGGGCGGAACCGATGCGGAAGCCCGAGAGGCGGTCGAGCGGCTGCGCGTCATGCGCCACGGGACGACGCTCGGCGGGCTCGGCTGGAAGGACCTTCGTGACGAAGGGCGGAAGTGGTGACGGTGGGGGTGCCCATCGGAGCCAAAAAGGGGGAGGCGTTCGTCATCGACGCCTCGATCGCGGCGCGGTGGATCTTCGCGGATGAGGCTCTCGCCGGCGACGACCTGCTCGACACCCTCCTCGCCGAAGGGGCGATCGCCCCGTCGTTGTGGCTCCTGGAGGTTGCCAACATGACGCGCAGCGGCGAGCGTCGTGGACGGCTCACGGCGGACGAGTCACGAGCGAGGCTCAAGGAAATCGCGCGCCTCCCGATCGCCGTTGAACAGACCGGCCTCACGACGGCCTTCGAGATCGCGCCCGCGATGGCCCACGAGCATGGCCTCACGGTCTACGATGCCATCTACCTGGAACTGGCGATGCGCTCGCAGCGGCGGCTGGCAACGCTCGACGGCGACCTGCGCACAGCCGCGCAGAAGGTCGGGGTCGCGCTGCTTCCGTAACGACGAGTGCCGTCTGCCGACGGCCTGACCCTCAATACTCGTAGCCGAAGGCCTTGATCTCGCGGCCGTACCAGTCGGCGACGGTGTCGCGCAGGCGCTCGTCGTAGAAACCGCGATAGGGGGCCGCACCAGGCAACGCGGCGGGCTTGGCGGTGGTGTTCAGCACCGGCAGTTTCACCCGGCCAGCGAGGCCAAGCTTCTCCATCGCCGCTTCGAACTCGCCGGCGAGGTTCTCGTAGCGGCCGACGTGGTCGAGCACGACCTCGCCGCCGATCGAGTAGAGCTCGAAGTTGTTGACGAAGGCGCGCCGCGTGTTCGCCATGAAGTCGACGAACGACGGCTTCCGGTCGAGCTTGCGGGTCTTGTACTTGTACCAGGAGACCTGGCGGTCCCAGGGATTCCGCTCGAAGGTGAACTTGAAGTAGGCGTTCCAGGTCTGGTCGCCGAGATAGGCCTTCACCCGCCACGCCGGCATGTGCTCATAGTAGCCGATCGAGGGGTGATAGTAGCGCTCCGGCCGCCGGAGCAGCCGCTTGATCAGCGGGCGCTTCGGCACCAGCGGGTGATCGAGGCGGAAATTCTGCGCGTTGCGCTCGCCCTCGAAGGCCTCCGTCACCTCCTCGGTGGTCGGCGTGATGATGTCGTCCGGGCCGCATACCGTCGACAACGCCGCCTCGATGCTGGACGAGGCGGTCTTCTTCGTCTTGATGTAGATGAACCGGTGCTGGTGCGAGACGATCATGCGGCCACCCTTCGCGTCCTCGTGGCGCCACTCCCGCCGCCGAGGGTCCGCGGAACGCCGCCGTTCTATCCGAAGCGCGCCGACTTTGTCAGCCGCCGCGTCGTCGCAATGACCGGCTGGGGCCACCGCTTCCTGCCGGCACCGGCGCGGCCGCTGCTCGACTGGCTCGACACGCACGACCCGGGTGGCGTCGACGCCGCCCGCGCGCTGCACTTCGTCATCGCAGTGGTGCTGTCGATCCTCGGTGCCAACCTCCTGAACGACGCGTTCGGCCTCGGCGAGCCGGTGCGGCTGCCGCTCTATGCCGGCGTGGCGGCGGGCACGATGCTGTTCCTGCTCGTCAGCGGCCGCCGCCGCAGCGAAGCGGCCGCCATGACCCGCACCGCCGGAGTGCTGGTCGGCTACGTGCTGTTCGTCGCCCTCCTCGGCGGCACCGGCAACGCCTTCGGCACCGACACCCTGACGGTCGTGCTGGTGCCGCTCACCTTCCTCGTCCTCTACGTCCGCCGCTACGGCCGGCTCGCCCAGAACGACGGGCTCGCGCTGTTCGAGATCGCCTTCATCGTCGCGACCACCGCCCCGTCGCGGGAGGTGGCGCTGTGGCTCGCCCTCGCCACCGCCGGCGGCGCCGCCATCGCCATGGCGGTGCGGATGGTGCTGTGGCGCCCGATCGCCTTTCCCGCCTTCGAGACGGCGGTGACCGACTATCGCGCCGCCGCCGCGGACGCCCTCGCGGCCCTCGCCGCCGACTTCGCGGCCGGCACGCCGTGGCCTCCCGAGGTGCTGTCGGGCGCGATCCGCCAGCGCCAGCGCCTGCGCGCCGCCGCCCTGCCCGCCCTTCGCGAGGAACCGGCGCGCGAGGACGCCATCCAGGCGGCGAAGTCGGCGACCTACCGTCTCGAGATCGCGAGCGCCCTCGTCAACGAGCGGCTGACCGAGGCGCTCGTCCGCGGCACCGCCGACGCCGCGATCCGCTCCGCCGTCGCCGCCGCACTGTCGGCGGCGGGCGACGCGGTGCGGCCCGGCGCCGCCCCAACGCGGAGCGCGGCCTGCGGCACCGCCATCGCGGTGGCACAGGCGGCGCTTCTCGCGGCCACCGACATCGACACCCATGCCCGCGACCGCCTGCTGGTGGCGCTCGCCGGCGTCGGCCGCATCGGCGTCACCGCCGGCGCCCTCGACGCCAAGGCGCCGCTGACCGAGCCCCGCGCCGCCGCCCCGGCGCCCGGTCCACGACGCGGGCTGCTGCAGACCACCCGCGTCGCCGTCCAGGGCCTGGTGGCGACGCTCGCCACGACGGCGATCTACCTCGGCTTCCACCTCGACCACGGCTACTGGGCGACGCTCACCGTCGCCTTCGTGCTCGGCGGCTCGTTCGGCGAGACCGTCGCCCGCGCCCGCACACGCCTTGTCGGGACAGTGGTGGGGGTCGCGGCGGGGCTGGCGGTGGGGCTGACCGTGGGCGATGCGCTCGCCATCGGCGCGACGCTCGCCGTCGCGGCCTTCGCCCTGGCGCTCGTGACGATGCGTGATCGCTACGACGTGTCTTGCGCCTGCGTCGCCTTCGGCGTTCTCCTCGGTCTGCATCTGATCAGCGGGTTGGGTGCGGCGGGGATGATCGCCCGCCTCTACGACACCGCCATCGGCGCAGCTGCGGCCCTCCTCTGCGCCCGCTTTGTGCTTCCGGTCGCGCTGGTCGACCCCACGAAAGTCGAGATCACCGCCTATCTCGCCCGCTGCCACACCGTGTTCGCCCGCCTGTGGCCCGCGGAAACCGAGGTAAGACCGATGTCTCCGACGGCCAGCAGCATCCCCGGGGCGACCGATACGCCCGCCAGCCTCGCCACCGCCGCCCTCGACCTGCGCGACCGCCTGCCGAGGCTCAACGACGAGGCGGCGCTCGGCTTCCGCGCCACCGACGGCATCGTCCGGCTGATCTCGCACACCGAAACGATCGCCACCTACCTGACCTTGATCGAGGGGGTGACGCAGCGGCTCGCGGCGCTGCCGCGGCGGGGGCTCGCGATCGACGCCATCCGTGCCGCCCGCGCCCGCGTGCTCGCGGCCTTCGGCGACGCCGCCCCGGCGACGGACGGTGAAGACGAGGATGGCCGCCCCGCCCCCACCGAGGCCGACGCGGCAGTGATCGGCCGGGTCGAGTACAGCTTCTTCGCCGATGCCCTGGAGCACGCCTTGAACGATCTGCGCACCGACCTTTCGCCGACGCCCGCGGCCCCGCCACCCGCTAGGCGCCGCGCCGCGGTTCCGCTCGCCGCCCTCTTCGCCGCCGCGGTCGCCGCGATGTCCTGGCTGGCGCCTTCGCCGGCCACCGCGTCCGAAACCGCGCGCGCCGACGCGGCGGCGCTGCCAACCTGGGACTGGATCATCGGCATCGACAAGCTGCCGTCGCCGCCGCCGGCGGTGGAGTTCCTCGGCCTCGACGGCTTCGACGCGCCGCAGCGCTACGTCGTCGACGCCGGCGAGCGCGGCATCCGCACCTGGTGCTACCTGTCGGTCGGCACGATCGAGAACTGGCGACCCGACCGCAAGGCCTTCGAGGCGCTGAACGAGAAGGAGATCAAGGCCGGCCGCAAGCCGTTCATCGGCAAGCGCTACCCGGAGTGGGAGGGCGAGCGCTGGCTCGACGTGCGCCGCTACCAGGTGTTCCTGCCGCTGATGGTCGACCGGCTGGAGATGTGCCTCGACAAGGGCTTCGAGTTCGTCGAGTTCGACAACCTCGACGCCTACGAGAACCGCACCGGCTTCACCATCCGCAAGTCCGATACCGTCCGCTACGCCGAGGCGCTGGCGGCGGAGGCGCGCCGGCTCGGCCTCAAGCCGATGCAGAAGAACGTGCCGGAGCTCGCCGAGACGCTGGAGCCTCACTTCGACGCGCTCCTGTTCGAGGACTGCGCTCTCTACAAGTTCTGCGGCGACGCCAAGCCGTTCGTCGACGCCGGCAAGCCCGTCTTCGACGCCGACTATCCGGAAGGGTGGAAGGACGAGGGCAAGCGCTTCGACAAGACGAAGGCCTGCGACCAGGCGAAGAAGGCGAGCGTGTCGATGATCTTCAAGCGCCTCGACCTCGACGCCTGGGTGCGCCGCTGCGACTGAGCCGGCCGCCTCGTCTGTGATCCGCTGCATCGCGGCAGGTTCATTCAGTAATCTGCCGCCTTGCGGCAGGTTCATTCAGCGATCTGCCGCCTCGCGGCGGGTTCAGGCGATGTGGACGCGCTCCCGCATCCACGCCGCCGCGAGGTCGCCCGGCATCGGCCGGCCGAACAGGAAGCCCTGGCCGAACTCGCAGCCGGCGGCGATGAGCAGCGCCGCCTGCTCCGCCGTCTCGACCCCCTCGGCGACCACCGACATGCCGAGCTCGCGCGCGAGCGCCGCGATCGCCCGCACGATCGCCGCCTCGCGGCGGTCGCGGGCGATCTCGGAGACGAAGGAGCGGTCGATCTTCACCCGGTCGACCGGCAGGCGGTTGAGATGGGTGAGCGACGCCTGGCCGGTGCCGAAGTCGTCGAGGACGATCGAGACGCCGAGATCGTGAAGGTCGGCGATGGTTCCGACCACGCCGCCCGTCCGCGGCCGCAGCGTGACACTCTCGGTGACCTCGAGCTCGAGCCGCTGCGGCGGGATCGCGAGGCGGGCGAGCAGGTCCGCGACGTCGGCCCGGGCGCGGCCGCCGAGGAGGTGGCCGGCGCCGAGATTGACCGCGAGCCGTCCGGGCTCCAGCCCGGCGTCGAGCCATGAGCGCAACTGCGCGAGGGCGAGCGCGATCACGTGGCTGCCGAGCGCCGCGCCGAGGCCGGCGGCGTCGGCGAGTTCGACGAAGTCGTCGGGCAGGACGAGGCCGCGCCGGTCGTGGCGCCAGCGCACCAGGGCCTCGAAGCCGGCGAGGCGGCCGTCCGACAACGTCACGATCGGCTGGTAGTGGACCTCGATCGCGCCATTGGCGATGGCGCAGGGCAGTTCCGCCGCCACCCACCGCCGCGCATCCCGTGCGGCCCGCATCTCCGGAGCATAGACGGCCGCCTTGCCGCCACCCTCGAGCTTCGCCGAATAGAGCGCGAGGTCGGCGTTCTGCTGTAGCGTCTCCGGGCTGTCGCCCTGGTCCGGCCACGTCGCGAGCCCGATGCTCGCCCCGAGCTGGACGGTGGCGCCCTCGATCTGTATCGGCGCCGCCACCCGCTCCAGCACGGCATCGGCGCGCTGCCGCACGGCGGCGGGATCACGGCCGGCGAGGATCAGGCCGAACTCGTCGCCGCCGAGTCGCGCCACCATCTCGCCGGAGTGGACGCTGGCCGTGAGGCGCCGGCCGACCTCCACCAGCACGGCGTCGCCGGCCTCGTGGCCGTGGCGATCGTTGATCTCCTTGAAGCCGTCGAGGTCAAGCACGCCGATGCAGCCACCGGTCTCGCGGCCACGCAGCATCGCCTCGATCAGAACCTCGCCGAAGCGGACGCGGTTGGCGAGGCGGGTGACGCTGTCGTGCATGGCGAGATAGTCGATGCGCTGGCGGGACCGGACCTCTTCGGAGATGTCGCGCGCCACCCCGACGATCTCGGCGATCTGGCCGCTCTCGTCGCGACGGGCGGCGAAACGTGTCCAGACGTGGCGCTGCCGCCCGGAGGCGAGTTCGAGACGGGAGATCGCCTCGGCCCCGCCGCCGTGCGCGACGACGCGATCGAGCGCCGCGGAAAACCCGCTGTCGCCGTCGCTGAGGAGGGTGCGCAGCTGCTCCTCGGTCACGGTGGTGCGGCCGAAGCCGAACATCGCCGCGAGTTGCGCCGACAGCGTCGCCTCGCCGGTGGCGATGGCGAGCCGCCAGTCGCCGAGCCGCGCGATCTGCTGCGCCTCGCTGAGGCGGCGCTCGCGCTCGGCGACGCTCGCCTCCGCCGACTTCAGCGCCGTGACGTCGCGCTCGTTGACGAGCACGCAGGGCTTGCCGGTGACCGGATCGGTGACGGCGCGGGCGTCGAGGCCGTGCCAGCGCGGGCCGTCGGCGGTGCGCACGCCGATGATGGCGTTGACCGGCATGCCGGCCTGCAACTGCCTCCACAGGGCCTCCGCCTCGACCAGCGAGGCGAAGCGGTCCGTGAAGCGGTGATCCTCGCCCGGATAGGCGCGCGCGGCGGCGGGGTTGCGGAACAACACCCGCCCGCCGTCGTCGTAGAGGGTGGCGAGCACGCTCGCGTAGCGCAGGGCCTCGGCGGCGCGCCGGTCGATCGGATCGACCGCGCTCGGCGCCGCCTCCAACAACATCCCGAGCCTGCCGTCCTCGAACCGCACCCCGGAGATCGTGCCGTCGACGGTGACGGGACGGTCGAGCGGATAGAAGGTCCAGCGGTCGACCACCCGCTCGCCGCGGCCGATACGGGCGAACAGGGCATCGACGCGGGCCCGGGAGGTCTGCGACATGTCGGCGTGACTGCGCTCGGCCAGTTCCTGGATCGTCTTGCAGCCCCAGAACCGGAGCCCGGCGGCGTTGGCGTAGACGTTGCTCGCCCGCTCGCGGTCGTGCACCCAGACGGGAATCGAGACGAGGTAGAGGGCCGCCGCGGCGGCGAACGAGAACGCCGGCAGGGTGGCCGCCGCCTGCGGGTCGGCGTCGATCTCCTGGACTGGCTCGTTCATCGCGGGAATCGGCTCGGTTCGGCAGCAGGGCCGGAGCGAATCGTTGCACGATCGGCCGGCGGCGTCGAGATCGCCGCAGGCCGCCAACCTTGACTTTGCCCTTCGCAGGGCGCATCTGATCGACGTCGCATCAAGCGGCACGTGCGCCCCGGCCGCGTGAACGAGCGTCCCTTTGGATGCCGATTCGCCGGGAGACGCCCTGATCGACCTTTCCAGAATGGCCCAAGTCACGCGGGGCGTTCGCCACCCCGCAGCGCTTATCGTCCGTCACCCTCGTGACGGGCGCCGCGCCCGTGATTCGAGAAGAGACCCCTTTGACCGATTTTGCCACGCTCGGCCTGTCGCCCACCCTCCTCCAGGTGCTGGCCGCCGAGGGCTACACGACGCCGACGCCGATCCAGGCGCAGGCCATCCCCCATCTCCTCACCGGCCGCGATCTCCTGGGCATCGCCCAGACGGGCACCGGCAAGACCGCCGCCTTCGCCCTGCCGATCCTGCAGCGCCTCGCCGCCAACCCGCGCAAGCCGTCCCGCGGCACCTGCCGCGTGCTGGTGCTTTCCCCGACGCGCGAACTCGCCAGCCAGATCGCCGAGAGCTTCCGCACCTATGCCGGCACGATGCCGCTCGGCGTCGCGGTGATCTTCGGCGGCGTCGGCTACAAGCCGCAGACCGACCGTCTCGCCCGCGGCGTCGACGTCCTCGTCGCCACCCCCGGCCGCCTCATCGACCACCTCGACCAGCGCACCCTCGACCTTTCCAAGACCGAGGTTCTGGTGCTCGACGAGGCGGATCGCATGCTCGACATGGGCTTCATCCGCGACATCCGGAAGATCACGGCGAAGCTGCCGAAGGAGCGCCACAGCCTGTTCTTCTCGGCGACGATGCCGAGCGAGGTGAGCGGGCTCGTCGCCGACCTGCTGCACGATCCCGTGCGCGTCGAGGTGACGCCGGTCTCCACCACCGCCGAGCGCATCGCCCAGCGCGTGATCTTCGTCGAGACCGGCCGCAAGCGCGCCCTCCTCGGCGACATCATCCGCGAGGAGAAGCCGGCCCGCACGCTCGTCTTCACCCGCACCAAGCACGGCGCCGACAAGGTCGTCAAAAGCCTGGAGCAGGAAGGCATCGCCTCGGTCGCCATCCACGGCAACAAGAGCCAGAACCAGCGCGAGAAGGCTCTCGAGAGCTTCCGCTCCGGCCAGGCGCCGATCCTGATCGCCACCGACATCGCCGCCCGCGGCATCGACGTCGACGGCATCACCCACGTCATCAACTTCGATCTGCCGAACATCCCGGAGTCCTACGTCCACCGCATCGGCCGCACCGCGCGCGCCGGCGCCGAGGGCGTGGCGATCTCCTTCTGCGATGCCGAGGAGCGGGCGTTCCTGCGCGACATCGAGAAGCTGACGCGCCAGCAGATCCCGGCGACCGACCGGCGCATCGCCGGCGGCGAGTCTCTCGAGACCCGCGAGGCGACCGAGACCAACGGCCGCCGTGGCGGTGGCCAGCGTGGCGGCGGGCGTCCCCCGCGGGGCCGCTCCGGCCAGCGTGCCGGTGGCGGTGGCGGCGGCGGCCTGCGCAGTGACCAGCAGCAGCGCGGAGCGCCGCGGGCCGACAAGCCGCGCGACGAGCGCAGCGCCGGCGCCCCGGGTCGTCCGCGCGACGACCGCCGCGGCGGTGCGAAGCCAGCAGCCGGTGCGGGCGAAGGCCGCGGTCCGCGCAAGGGCGGCCAGCAGCCGCGCGGCCGCAGCGACGATCACCGCAGCCGTGACGGCGCCGGCGCCAGCGCCAGCGCCGAGATCGGCGGGATGTCGTTCCTGCAGGCGCCGCGCCGCGGTGGCTGACCGACCTCGATAGAGACGGATCGAAACGACGGACGCCGGCCCCTGGGCCGGCGTTTTCGTCTGCGCGACAGTGGTGCGACCTGCAGTGGTCCGCCCGGCAGACCTGTTCTGGTCGTGACGGTCGCCCGTCGGGCGCCGCTCAGCGCCTTTCCAGCCCGCACCACGCCGCGGTGAAGCGCGTGAGAACCCGCGCGACCTCCATCAGGCTGTCGAGCGACACCCACTCGTCGATGCCGTGCAGGTTGCCGCCGACCGGGCCGTAGCAGGTCGCCGGCATGCCGCCGTAGAGCGCGAAGAAGCGCACGTCCGTCGTCGCCGTCGAGGCGAGCCGGGCCGGCTCCGTCCCGGTGACCGACCGATGGACGTCGGCGAGACCGGCCATGAGTTCCGAGTCCGGATCGACGATGCATCCCTCCGCCTGGAAGCCGCGCCACGTCACCTCGGCGCGAATGCCGGCGAGGCCGGCGTCCTCCGCCACCGCCCCGGTCACCGCCGCCTGCAGCGCATCGCGTACCCCCGCGAGCGACGTGCCGGGATAGAAGCCGACGCGCACCGTCATCACCGCCTCGCACGGCACCGTCGACGCCCAGTCGCCGCCGGCGATGCGGCCGAGGTTGAAGTTGACCGGATGGCGGTGGTCGGCCCACGCCGGATGCCGCGCCGCCGGCGCGTTCCACGCCGCCTCCAGGCGCTTCAGTCGCGAGAACAGCGCATAGGCCGCCTCGATGGCGTTGGCGCCGGCCGAGGTGTCGAGGACGTGCGCCGGCTTGCCGGTGAGCCGCACGCCCATCCACATGACGCCGAGCTGCGCCGTCATCAGCGACTGCTGGAACGGCTCGGGGATGATCGCCGCATCGGCGCGATAGCCGCGGGCGAGGCAGGCGAGCGCACCGTTGCCGGTGCACTCCTCCTCGATCACCGACTGCAGGATCACCGGCGCCGCCGGCGCGAACCCGAGCGCCGAAAGCGCCTCGAGCACCGTGATGTTGGCGACGAGGCCCGCCTTCATGTCGGCGCTGCCGCGGCCGTAGAGGCGGCCGTCTCGGACCGAGGCCACGAACGGCGGGCTCGCCCAGAGCTCCGCCGGACCGGGCGGCACGACGTCGATATGGCCGTTGAGGATGAGGGAGCGCCCGCCGCCCTGCCCTCGCGCCGCCGTGCCGCGTGGCGTGTGCACGCCGACGACGTTGTCGCGCCCGGCATAGTGGTCGTGCACCGGCGGCGAGAAGCCGGGCGTGTCCGCCAGCGCCACCGGGTCGACCTCGAAGCGGTCGACGGCAAGTCCGAGGCCGGCATAGGCGTCCGCCATCAGCGCCTGCGCCTCCGCCTCGCGGCCGAGGGTGCTCGCCGCGGCGACGAGCGCCGACAGCCGCGCCACGACGCGCTCCGTGAGACCCGCGACGGCGGCGTCGAGCTCCGCCGCGAGGCCCGCGTCCAGTCCGGCCTTGTCCGTCGTCATCGTGTTCTCCACACCCGCCCGCACCCCGGCGGTGCTGCTCTCGACCCGCGGGAATACCCCCTCTGGATACCCCTCGTCGGCACGACGGGGAAGCGCCGCCGGCGGCCGGCGGCGGGGCACGCTGCGAGACTGGCGCCGTGGCGGCCCCTGGATGTTCGCCCGTAGCCGGCGCCGGTCGCCCGCCCGCGCAATGCCGGCTTGCCGCCGGGGTGGCGGTCCGATAGGAGTGTCGCCGTTCGGAGTGTAGCGCAGCCTGGTAGCGCACCTGACTGGGGGTCAGGGGGTCGTCGGTTCGAATCCGGCCACTCCGACCATCGTCCCCTCCTCACCGCGACGCAGCGACGGCCGGATCGGTTCGGCAGCCGCCGGCGGCTCGACGCGCCTATAGCGATCACCAGCGGCGAGATCCGCCACCCGGAACGCCAGCCCGAACGCTGGTCGGCCGGGATCGGGCGCCCCGGCGATTTGCGGGGCCGGGCAGGAACCAACACCCGATCTGGCCTGTTCTGGGGTGTGCGGCGACGTTTGGGGGCCGCGAGGGCGGCGCGCAGATGGTGATCCCGACGAACGGCCGGTCGACCGAGCCGGAGCCTCGCGGCGGCCCCGGCGCCGACCGCGCCGCCATCGCCTCGTCGGCGCTGGGCGGCGCGAAGCCGCTCGGCATCATCGCCGTGGTCGCGGCGCTCTATTTCGGGCGCGACATCCTGCTGCCGCTGGCGGTCGCCGTGCTGCTGACGTTCGCGCTCGCGCCGGTAGTCGCCTGGTTGCGGAAGCTGCACGTCCCGCGGGTCGTCGCCGTGATCGCGGTGGTCGTCGCCGCCTTCGCCGCCATCATCCTGTTCGGCGCCGTCGTCGCCGGCCAGCTCAGCAGCCTCGCGCAGAACCTGCCGCAGTATCAGAACAACATCGCGACGAAGGTCCAGACGATCCGGGACGCCGACCTCGGCGAGAGCATCTTCGACAAGGTGTCGGTGCTGCTCGAGCGGCTCGGTCGCGAGATCGAGGCGGACGATCAGACCACCGCGCCCGGCGAGACCGCGACCGAGCGCGATACCGTGCGCCCGCTGCCGGTCCGCATCATCGAGCCGTCGGCACAGCCGCTGCAGGTGCTGCAGACGCTCGTCGGGCCACTGATCGAGCCCCTCGCCACCGGCGGCATCATCGTCGTCGTGGTGATCTTCATGCTGATGAAGCGGGAGGACCTGCGCGACCGCTTCATCCGCCTCGTCGGCGCCGGCGACCTGCACCGCACCACGGCCGCCATCCAGGACGCCGGCCGGCGCGTCGGCCAGTACCTCTTGATGCAGCTCGTGGTGAACGTCACCTACGCGATCCCGGTCGGCATCGGGCTGTGGCTGATCGGCGTGCCGAACGCCCCGCTCTGGGGGCTGCTCGCCCTCGTGCTGCGCTTCGTCCCCTACATCGGGCCGGTGATCGCGACGATCTTCCCGCTGGCGCTGGCGCTCGCGGTCGACCCCGGCTGGACGATGCTGCTCTGGACCGCGGCGCTGTTCATCGTGCTCGAACTCGTCAGCAACAACGTCGTCGAGCCCTGGCTCTACGGCTCGCGGACCGGGCTGTCGGCGCTGGCGATCATCGTCTCGGCGATCTTCTGGACGTGGCTGTGGGGACCGCTCGGCCTGCTCCTGTCGACGCCGCTGACGGTCTGTCTGGTGGTGCTCGGGCGGCATGTCCCGCAGTTCGAGTTCCTCGACGTGCTGCTCGGCAACGAGCCGGTGCTGGAGCCGCACCAGCAACTCTACCAACGCCTGCTGGCCGGCGACCCGGACGAGGCGACCGACCGCGCGGAAGCGTTCCTGGTGGACCAACCGCTCGCCACCTTCTACGCGACCGTCGCCATCCCGGCGCTGGCGCTGGGCGAGAGCGACCGGTCGCGGGGCGTCTTGACCGACGAGCGCCGGCAACGCGTGGCCGAATGCGCGGCGGACCTCGTCGACAATCTCGAGGACTACGCCGTCGCCGACGTCGGCGAGGCGGCGGTGGCGGCGCCCGGCGAAACGCCCGCAGCCGTGGCCGAGGGCGACGCGGCCACCGATGCGCCCCCTGCGCGCCGGCGCGGAGAGGGTGTCTCGGTGCTGTGTGCCGGGGGCCGGGGTGACCTCGACGACGCCGCCTCCCTCATGCTCGGCCAGGTGTTGGCGGCGGAGGGCGCGAGCGTGCGCACCGTCGCCTACCGCGCCCTCGAGAGCGCCCGCCTCGGCGGCCTCGATCTCGACTTCATCGACTGCGTCGTCATCGGCTTCCTCAACGCGTCGTCGGACACGCATGCGCGCTACACGGTGCGCCGCCTCAAGCGGGCGCGCCGCTCGCTGCGTGTCGGCGTGGTGTTCTGGACGAGCCCCGACGACGCCATCGCGGACGTCAAGCGGGGCGCCGCGATCGGCTGCGACTTTGTCGCGCATTCGGTCGCCGACGCCGTCGTCGGCGCGCTCGCGAGCGGGCCGGCCCCGTCGGTCGCGCCGGTGCCCGACGGCGAAGCGTCGGGAGGTCGCCGGCCGGCGATGGCCGTCTAAGGGCCGCCAAGACGGCGCGGCGCGGCCTCCGACCGGCCCCTGGCTCAGGCGATCTGGCGCGACGTCTCGCGCACCTTGCGGGCGGCGGCGTCGATCTGCTGCGTCGAGGCGGCGACGGCGGTGAGGTTCTGCATCACGGTCTCGACGCCGTCGGCGGCCGACTGCATGTTGTGCGAGACGCCCTGGGTGACGCGCGCCTGGTTCTCGACGGCGGTGGCGATGCCGCCGGAGATGGCGTTGATCTGATCGATCCGCTGCGAGATCTCCGCCAGCGCCCCGACGGCCTCGCCGGTCGCCCCCTGGACGGCGGCGATCTGGGCGCCGATCTCGCCGGTCGCCGTCGCCGTCTGGGTGGCGAGGCTCTTCACCTCGGTGGCGACGACGGAGAAGCCGCGGCCGGCCTCGCCGGCACGCGCCGCCTCGATGGCGGCGTTGAGGGCGAGCAGGTTCGTCTGCGAGGCGATGCTCTCGATCAGCCCGAGGATCGTCCCGATCGTGCGCGCCGCGTCGGCCAGCCCGGTGACGATCGCACTGGTGTGCTCGCCGGCGGCGACTGCCTCGCGCGTCACCGCCAGGGCGCGGCCGACCTGGCCGCGAATCTCCTCGACGGACACGGCGAGCTGTTCGGCGCCGGCCGCGACGGCCCGGACGTCCGCGAAGGCGCGGCTGGAGGCGCCGGCGGCGTCGGCGGCCTGGCGGTTGGTGTCGGTGATCTCCTGCGAGATGTCGCCGAGGTCGGCATCGATGGTCTGCTGGATCGCCGCCCGCCGCATCCGGTCGGAGACGTAGGCGGTGATGTCGGTGGCGAACTTGACGACCTTGGTGACGCGCCCGCCAGCAAGGATCGGAATGTTAGCTCGCCTGGATCCAGACCTCTTTCCCGCCCTTGGCGACGCGGAGGAACTCCGCCGAGCGATACTCGCCGCGGGCGAGGGCGCCCCAGAACTCACCATAGGCCGGGGCGTCGCTCTCCTCTTTCGTGACGAACTGCCGGTGGTGGCGGCCGACGATCTCCGCAAGGTCGTAGCCCATGAGGCCGAGGAAGTTGGCATTGGCGGCCCGGACAGTGCCGCCGACGTCGAACTCGATGATGGCGAGCGAGCGCCCCAGCGCCTCGACCATCCGCTTCGCGTCGCGGCAGTTGCCTGAACCGAACATGTCGCCCGTCTGTCCTCGAACCTCTGTCTCGGACACTGTTCACCGCCGGGGCTTGCGCGGCGCTGACCTCGCCTGGCGGACTCAAGAAAGACGGGGGCGGCGACGGCCACCCCCGGCTCATGGTCTCGGGCGGACCGCCGCCGCCGATCGGCGACCGGCGGCGGCGAACGATGCGTCGGGCTCAGGCGTCGAAGCGGTCGGCGTTCATCACCTTCGTCCAGGCGGCGACGAAGTCGTGGACGAACCTCTCGCGGTTGTCGTCCTGGGCATAGACCTCGGCATAGGAGCGCAGCACCGAGTTCGAGCCGAAGACGAGGTCGACGCGGGTCGCCGTCCACTTCGTCACGCCGGTCTTGCGGTCGCGCACCTCGTAGAGGTTCTCGCCGGTCGGCTTCCAGGTGAAGGCCATGTCGGTGAGGTTGACGAAGAAGTCGTTCGTCAGCGCGCCGACGCGGTCGGTGAAGACGCCGTGGGTGGAGCCGCCGTAGTTGGCGCCGATGACGCGCAGGCCGCCGACGAGCACCGTCATCTCCGGCGCCGTCAGACCCATGAGCTGGGTGCGGTCGAGCATCAGTTCCTCGGCGGTGACGGCGTAGCGGTCCTTCAGCCAGTTGCGGTAGCCGTCGTGGACGGGCTCCAGCACCTCGAAGGAGTCGACGTCGGTCTGCTCCTGGGTGGCGTCGCCGCGGCCGGGCGTGAACGGCACCGCGACGGTGACGCCGCCGGCCTTCGCCGCATGCTCGATGCCGACGTTACCGGCGAGCACGATGACGTCGGCGAGGCTCGCGCCGGTCGCGGCAGCGATCGGCTCCAGCACCGACAGCACCCGGGCGAGGCGCTCCGGCTCGTTACCGGCCCAGTCCTTCTGCGGCGCGAGGCGGATGCGCGCGCCGTTGGCGCCGCCGCGCATGTCGGAGCCGCGGAAGGTGCGGGCGCTGTCCCAGGCGGTGGTGACCATGTCGGTGACCGACAGGCCGCTCGCCGCGATCTTCGCCTTCACCGCGGCGACGTCGTAGTCGCGTCGGCCGGCCGGCACCGGGTCCTGCCAGATCAGGTCCTCGGCCGGCACGTCCGGCCCGACGTAGCGCACCTTCGGTCCCATGTCGCGATGGGTCAGCTTGAACCAGGCGCGGGCGAACACCTCGGCCATGTAGGCCGGGTCCTTGTGGAAGCGCTCGGCGATCTGGCGATAGATCGGATCCATCTTCATCGCCATGTCGGCGTCGGTCATGATCGGGCTGCGACGGATCGAGGGATCCTCGACGTCGACCGGCATGTCCTCTTCCCGGATGTTCACCGGCTGGTACTGCCAGGCGCCGGCCGGGCTCTTCTTCAGCTCCCAGTCGTGGCCGAGCAGCATGTCGAAGTAGCCGTTGTCCCAGCGCGTCGGGTTGCTGGTCCAGGCGCCCTCGATGCCGCTCGACATGGTGTCGCGACCAACGCCGCGGGTCGTCTTGTTGAGCCAGCCGAGGCCCTCGTCCTCGACGTCGGCGCCTTCCGGTGCCGGGCCGAGCAAGGCGGCGTTGCCGTTGCCGTGGCACTTGCCGACGGTATGGCCGCCGGCGGTCAGCGCGACGGTCTCCTCGTCGTTCATCGCCATGCGGGCGAAGGTCAGGCGGATGTCCTGCGCCGTGCGCAGCGGGTCCGGGTTGCTGTTGACGCCCTCCGGGTTGACGTAGATGAGGCCCATCTGCACGGCGGCGAGCGGGTTCGCCAGGCTGGTGCGGTCGTCGCCGTCATAGCGGCTCGAGCCGAGCCACTCCTTCTCGTCGCCCCAGTAGACGTCCTTCTCCGGGTGCCAGATGTCCTCGCGGCCGAAGCCGAAGCCGAAGGTCTTCAGGCCCATCGACTCGTAGGCCATGTTGCCGGCGAGGATGATGAGGTCGGCCCAGCTGATGCTGTTGCCGTACTTCTTCTTGATCGGCCAGAGCAGGCGGCGGGCCTTGTCGAGGTTGACGTTGTCCGGCCAGGAATTCAGCGGGGCGAAGCGCTGGTTGCCGGTGCCGCCGCCGCCGCGGCCGTCCGCGATGCGGTAGGAGCCGGCGGCGTGCCAGGCCATGCGGATCATCAGTCCGCCGTAATGGCCCCAGTCGGCCGGCCACCAGGGCTGGCTGTCGGTCATCAGGCCCTTGAGGTCGCGCTTCAGGGCCTCGATGTCGAGCGTCTTCAGCGCCTCGCGATAGTCGAACCCGCGGCCCATCGGGTTCGTCTTGGTGTCGTGCTGGTGGAGAATGTCCAGATTGAGGGCATTCGGCCACCAGTTCATGCTCGATGTGCTGACGTTGGTGTTGCCACCGTGCACGACGGGACATTTCCCGACTACGATCTGGTCGACGACGTTCATGCGGACCCCCGTCCTTGTTGAGCCCTGCGGCGTCGGGCCGGGTGGCGCCGAGCCGGGTGGAGTCGGGCCTTGCGGCGCGGCACGCTGACCGCGCCGGGACGGCGCTCCCGTGCCGCCCTGCCGATGCACCCTCTTTAGCAGAGCTCTGGCATAAACAGAATTTGCATTTTCCAATCCGCTTGATAGGTTTTGCAAATGATTGCCATCACCATCAAGCACCTGCGCTATTTCGAGGCGCTCGCCCACCACGGCCACTTCAGCCGGGCGGCGGAGGCCTGTGCGATCTCCCAGCCGGCGCTGTCGCTGCAGATCAAGGAGCTCGAGGAGATCCTCGGCGCCGCCCTGTTCGAACGTGGCGCGCGGCAGACCCGCCTCACCCCGCTCGGCCAGGAGTTCGTCGTGCGCGTCCGCGACATCCTGCGCGGCGTCGACGAGCTGGAGGATCTCGCCCGCGGCTCGTGCAGTCCACTCGCCGGGCGCCTGCGCATCGGCGTCATCCCGACGGTGGCGCCCTATCTCCTACCGAGCGTCATCCGCCACCTCGCCACCCGCTTTCCGGCCGTCGACCTCAGGCCGCGCGAGGCGGTGACGCAGCGCCTCCTCGATGAACTGACGGACGGCCGCCTCGATGCGGCGATCGTCGCCCTGCCGGTCTCCCAGCCTTCGCTTGTCGAGCAGCCGCTGTTCGACGAGGAGTTCGTGCTCGTCCGCCCGCAGAGCGAGGCCGGACGGCCGGTGCCGAACGCCGAGGGCCTGCGCGCGATGCGGCTGCTGCTGCTCGACGAGGGCCACTGTTTCCGCGACCAGGCGCTGGCCTACTGCAAGCTCCCGACGACACCGGGGGACCTCATCCAGGGCAGTTCGCTCTCGACCCTCGTGCAGATGGTCGGCGCCGGCATCGGCGTCACGCTGATCCCGCAGATGGCGGTGGTGGTCGAGACGCGTTCGGCGCCGGTGACGGTTGCGCGGCTGCCGGCGCCGCGTCCGGCACGCACGATCGGCATCGTCTGGCGCAAGAGCACGCCGTTGTCGTCGCAACTGGCGGAAGTGGCCGAGACCGTCCGCCAGGCTGCCGGCACGCTCGGCCTCGCGCAGGGTGCGGCGCCGGTTGCCGCGTAGCCTGTCCGCAGCGGTGGACGGCCGGCCGGCGCTAGGTCGGCCCCGTCTCCGCCGCCCGCGCCGCCCGCCGCGCCTTCAGCTTCTCGGCACCGATCGCGCCGTTGCGCTCGACCATGGCGACGAGCGCCGGCGGGCTGGTGCCGAGGCGGCGCACCACCTTG
Organism: Pseudoxanthobacter soli DSM 19599; assembly: GCA_945898215.1. Taxonomy (GTDB): domain Bacteria; phylum Pseudomonadota; class Alphaproteobacteria; order Rhizobiales; family Segnochrobactraceae; genus CAMDHY01. The sequence goes on from CAMDHY010000036.1 coordinate 35,590, forward strand.
CCGCGCTCGGGCGGCAGGTAGACCTCCACCGACTGCTTGCGGATCGCCGCGACGATGGCGGTGCCGACGGCGTCGGCCGTCATCGGCGTGCCGGCGAAGGCGAGCGCCAGGGCGTCGTCCTCGGCCTCCTTGTCGAGCATCGGCGTCTCTGTCGCCGTCGGATAGACGATGGTGAAGGCCACTGGCCCGCCGCGCTCCTCGAGCGCAAGCGCGTGATGGAAGGCGCGGAGCGCGTGCTTCGCCGCGGCGTAGGTGGCGAGACCGGGGAACGGGATGAACGCGGTCATGCTGGAGACGTTGACGATGTGGCCGGAGCCCTGCGCCTTGAAGCGCGGCAGCACCGCCAGCATGCCGGCGACGGCGCCCAGGAAGTTCGTCGTCATCGTCTGCGCGTGGCGCTCGAGCGGCACGTCGCGCACGTAGCCGGTATGGACGATCGCGGCGTTGTTGACGAGCACGTCGAGGCGGCCGTGGCGGGCGACGACCGCGTCGAGCACGCCCGCCCAGTCCGCCTCCTCGCGGATGTCGAGGCGGACGGCGATCGCACCCTCGCCGAGGGAGCCTGCGACGCTCTCGGCGCCCGCGACGTCGATGTCGGCGACGACGACACGGTGGCCCGCCGCCACGGCCGCCTGCGCCGTCGCCGCGCCGATGCCGCTCGCGGCCCCCGTGATCAGGATGACCTTGCTCTTCGCCGCCTTCATGTCGCCCTCGCCTGGGTGGTCTGAACCGGCGCGGACTCGGCCACGCGCCGGCAACCTGGAAAACGAACGGCGCGGACCGACCCGCGCAGGCCGTCAGAAGTAGGTGCGGATGGCGCCGACGATGTCGTAGGCCTCGTCGACGAGGTAGAGGGCCCGCCACTTGTCGAAGGTGAGACAGGGGTGGGAGACGCCGAAGGCGACGAG
>CAMDHY010000037.1 GCA_945898215.1 Pseudoxanthobacter soli DSM 19599
TCACGCCGCGCGAGCGGAGCGGAAGCCGCTCTCACACCTCGATATTGTCGATCAGCCGCGTCGCCCCGAGCTTCGCTGCGGCGACGATGACGAGGGCTTCGCCCGGCTGCGGCGCGGCGAGGTCCGAGCGGCGGCGCACCGCGACGTAGTCGACCTGCCAGCCGCGGCCGGCAAGCGCGCCCGCCGCATCCGCCTCGACGCCGCCGATGCTCTCGCCGGTGCGCAGGCTAGCCGCAGCCGTCGCGAGCGAGCGCCGGAGCGCCGGCGCCTCGGCGCGCTCGGCCTCCGTCAGGTAACCGTTGCGCGACGACAGCGCGAGGCCGTCGTCGGCGCGCGCCGTCTCCACCCCGACGATCTCGACGCCCATCGACAGCTGCCGCACCATCGCCTCCACGACGCGCAGCTGCTGGTAGTCCTTCTTGCCGAAGACCGCGACCGCCGGGCGCACCATCAGGAACAGCTTCGCCACCACGGTGGCGACGCCGGTGAAGAAGCCGGGGCGCACGGCGCCTTCCAGGATGTCGGTCAGCGCTGGCGGCGGCACGACGCGCACGGTCTGCGGCTCGGGATACATTACCGCCACCGTCGGCGCGTAGACGACGTCGACGCCGAGGGCTCCGAGCTTCGCGAGATCCGCCTCGAAGGTGCGCGGATAGCGGTCGAAGTCCTCGCTCGGGGCGAACTGCAGCGGGTTGACGAAGATCGACACGGCGACGGGGCCGCCGTGGGCTTTGGCGACGCGCACGAGGTCGAGATGGCCCTCGTGCAGGTTACCCATGGTGGGCACCAGGGCGCAGGACGAACTCGCGCCCTGCGGCAGGTGGCGCCGCAGGTCGGCGACGGTGCGGACGACGTCCATGATCGTGCGTCGGCTCAGGCGGTCTGTTTCTTCGGCGTGCCGAAGACGTGCTCCGGCCCCGGGAAGCGGCGCGCCTTGACGTCGGCGGCATAGGCGGCGGCGGCCTCCGACATCTGCGCACCGAGCTCGGCATAGCGCTTGACGAAGCGCGGCTTGAAGTCGTCGAACAGGCCGACGAGGTCCTCGCTGACGAGCACCTGGCCGTCGCAGGCCGGCGAGCCGCCGATGCCGATGGTGACGATCGGCAGCTCGGCGGTGATCTGCCGGGCGATCGGCTCCAGCATCGCCTCGAGCACGACGGAGAAGGCGCCGGCCTCGCAGACGGCGCGGGCGTCGTCGCGGATCTTGATCGCCTCGGCATCCGTGCGTCCGCGGGCGCGGAAGCCACCGAGCGTGTTCACCGCCTGCGGTGTCATGCCGACGTGGCCCATCACCGGCACGCCACGCTGGGTGAGGAAGTGGACGGTCTCGGCCATCTCGGCGCCGCCCTCGAGCTTCACCGCCCCGCACCCGGTCTGCGCCATGATGCGTGCTGCGGTGCGGAAGGCCTGCTCCGGGCTCTCCTGGTAGCTGCCGAACGGCAGGTCGACGACGACGAGCGAGGTCTGCGAGCCGCGCACCACCGCGCCGCCGTGGGCGATCATCAGCTCGGGGGTCACGGCGACGGTCGAGTCGAAGCCGTAGACGACCATGCCGAGGCTGTCGCCGACGAGCAGCACATCGACGTGTGGATCGAGGAATTTCGCCGTCGCCGCCGTGTAGGCGGTTAATACGACGACCGGCTCACCGCCTTTCCGGGCCGCGATTTCCGGTGCGGTGACCCGGTGCGACCGTCCCGCTGCGCTCATCTTGGCTCGTCCCGGCCGCCGTCTGTTTTGTCCGCGGAGCGTTGGCGACCTCGCGCTCCGCGATCACGAATTTGTAACGCTGCACTGCGGCATATTCAACGCCGATCGGCGGCGGCCGTTGCCATGGCACGCGAACCGCGCCGTCCAGTACGAGCGCCGCTTGGCGTGCCGGGGGTCGGGTGCTATCTGGCACGCCATGACCCGTGCCCCGCAGCCGCTCATCCGCAACTTCTCGATCATCGCCCACATCGACCATGGCAAGTCGACGTTGGCCGATCGCCTCATCCAGCGCACCGGTGGCCTCACCGCCCGCGAGATGAAGGATCAGGTGCTCGATTCGATGGACATCGAGCGCGAGCGCGGCATCACCATCAAGGCCCAGACGGTGCGCCTCGAATATCCGGCGAAGGACGGCAAGACCTACGTCCTCAATTTGATGGACACGCCGGGCCACGTCGACTTCGCCTACGAGGTGTCGCGCTCGCTCGCCGCCTGCGAGGGATCGCTGCTCGTCGTCGACGCCAGCCAGGGCGTCGAGGCGCAGACGCTCGCCAACGTCTACAAGGCGATCGACAACAACCACGAGATCGTGCCGATCCTCAACAAGATCGACCTGCCCGCCGCCGAGCCGGAGCGGATCAAGGAGCAGATCGAGGAGGTGATCGGCCTCGACGCCTCCAACGCGGTGATGATCTCGGCCAAGACCGGCCTCGGCATCGACGACGTGCTGGAGGCGATCGTCACCCGCCTGCCGCCGCCGCAGGGCGACGTCGACGCGCCGCTGAAGGCGATGCTGGTCGACAGCTGGTACGACGCCTATCTCGGCGTCGTCGTGCTGGTGCGCGTCATCGACGGCAAGATGCGCAAGGGCCAGCGCATCCTGATGATGGGCACCGACGCCGCCTACGAGATCGAGCGCCTCGGCGTCTTCACCCCGAAGATGGTGACGATGGATACGCTCGGTCCGGGCGACGTCGGCTTCTTCACCGCCTCCATCAAGGAAGTGGCCGACACCCGCGTCGGCGACACCATTACCGACGAGAAGAAGCCCGCCGCCGAGATGCTGCCGGGCTTCCGGCCGGCCCAGCCGGTGGTGTTCTGCGGGCTGTTCCCGGTCGACGCCGCCGACTTCGAGGACCTGCGGTCGGCGATGGGCCGGCTGCGCCTCAACGACGCGAGCTTCTCCTTCGAGATGGAGTCCTCGGCGGCGCTCGGCTTCGGCTTCCGCTGCGGCTTCCTCGGCCTGCTGCATCTCGAGATCATCCAGGAGCGGCTGGAGCGCGAGTTCAACCTCGACCTGATCGCGACCGCCCCGTCCGTCGTCTACAAGATCACCCAGACCAACGGCACCGAGCTCGAACTCCACAACCCGGCCGACATGCCGGACCCGGTGAAGATCGAGGAGATCGCCGAGCCGTGGATCCGCGCGACGATCCTGACGCCCGACGACTATCTCGGCTCCGTGCTGAAGCTCTGCCAGGAGCGCCGCGGCGTCCAGGTCGACCTCTCCTACGTCGGCAAGCGCGCGATGGCGACCTACGACCTGCCGCTGAACGAGGTGGTGTTCGACTTCTACGACCGGCTGAAGTCGATCTCGAAGGGCTACGCCTCCTTCGACTACCAGCTGACCGACTACCAGCCGGGCGACCTCGTGAAGATGCAGATCCTCGTCAACGCCGAGCCGGTCGACGCCCTGTCGATGCTCGTCCACCGCACCCAGGCGGAGCGGCGCGGCCGGGCGATGTGCGAGAAGCTGAAGGAACTGATCCCGCCGCACATGTTCCAGATTCCGGTCCAGGCGGCGATCGGCGGCAAGATCATCGCCCGCGAGACGATCCGGGCGCTCAGGAAGGACGTCACGGCGAAGTGCTACGGCGGCGACGCCACCCGCAAGCGCAAGCTCCTCGACAAGCAGAAGGAGGGCAAGAAGCGCATGCGCCAGTTCGGCCGCGTCGAGATCCCCCAGGAGGCCTTCATCGCCGCCCTGAAGGTGGACGTCTAGGCGCACGCACCACAGTCTGCGTGCACCCGCACGCCTCGGACCTCCCCGCCGAGCCCATCCGCGGGGTGGCGCTCTCGTCCATTGCCCCGCCCTCACCCCGTCGGGATGCGGGCTCTCGCGTTGTCGACGACGACGGTGAGGCTCGCGCGGACGATCTGCAGGACGGTGCGGTCGATGCGTGATTCGGCCAGCGCCTCCCGCATCCCCACCGTCTCCTCGACAAGGCCGAGCGTGGCGTCGAGGGCGGCGTGGGCGCGCGCGGGATCGTGCTCGCCATAGCGCGCGATCGTCTCGATGTAGGACCGTTCCAAAAGGTCGGCGATCAGAACCACCGCCGAGGTCTCGAAGGAGACGCGGTCGGCCGCAAAGTCGGCCCCGGCGTCGTTGGAGGCGTAGTTTCCCTTCATGTCGCCACCGCTCGTCATCCGGCAGGGCGCTGGAGCGGGCGTGGTCGCTCCCGCGCGGACAGAAGATCGTTACGTCGCCTGCCGCGAAACGGATCACACGACGCCGCATTTTTGTGCCGGCGGTTTCGGCGGCGACCGCTCCCGGTCCGAATGGCCGGCCGGGAGCGGAGTTTCGGCGGCGCCGGGGCGCCGGCGGATCAGCTGTAGCGGTAGGGGGCGCCGGCCTTCTGCATGGTGTCGGTGTACTTCTTTAGGATCTCGACGACCTTGGCGTCGCGCGGGCTGCGCTGGGCGATCTCGTCCCAGAACTTCAGCGCCTCGTCCTCGACCTGCTTCCATTCCTCGGGCGAAATGGTGGTGAGCTCGAGCTTGCCGCCGGTGACGCGGTAGTGCGCCTCGCCCCACCAGTACCAGTGCTGACGGTAGTAGTTGGAGCTGTCCATGGAGAGCTGGAACAGCGTCTTCAGGTGCTCCGGCAGCTCGTTCCAGCGGTCGGAGTTGGCGAAGTAGGAGCCGCACCAGGCGCCCGAGATGTTGTTCGTCAGGTAGTACTTGGTGATGTCGGCCCAGCCGACGGTGTAGGCCTCGGTGGCACCGCACCAGGCGACGCCGTCGATCTCGCCGGTCTGGATGGCGACCTCGATGTCCTCCCACGGCAGCGTCACCGGCACGACGCCGAAGCGCTCGAGGAAGCGGCCGCCCGTCGGGAAGGTGAAGACGCGCAGGCCCTTGAGGTCGGCGACGCTGCGGATCGGCTTCGTCGTGACGAAGTTGCACGGGTCCCACGAGCCGGCGCCGAGCCACTTCACGCCCGGTACCTCGGCATAGGCCTCCTCCCAGATCTGGTTGAGGCCGTAGTTGTGGAAGAGGGCGGGGATGTCGAGGCTGTAGCGCGAGGCGAACGGGAAGTAGGCGGCGAACACCGCGACGTCGACCGGCGAGGCCATCGAATCGTCGTCGCTCTGGGCGGCGTCGATGGTGCCCTGCTGCACGGCGCGGAACAGCTCGCCCTGGGGCACCAACTGGTCGGCGGTGTAGAGCTCGATCGTCATCTCGCCGTTGGCGGCCTTGTTGAAGGCCTCGATCGACGGCTTGATGACGTGTTCGGCGAGCGCCGGGCCGGCATAGGTCTGCAGGCGCCACTTGATCGGGCTCTGCGCCTTGACGTAGGGCGCGGCGAGCGTCGTGGCGCCGACGGCGCCGGCGCCGGCGAGGCCGGCGTTCTTCAGGAACTGGCGTTTGCTGAGGCGCTTGGTCTCGCTCATTGCTCTTCCCCTTGGTTGGGCCCCTCGGAGGGGCCATGGAGACGGGGACCGCAGGCCACCGTCAAAAAAGCAGGGAGCCGCCCATGGTCAGCGGCCGAGATAGGCGTTCGGCAGCCACAGGGCGATCTGCGGGAACACCATCAGGATGACGATGGTCAGCATCATCAGCAGCGCGAACGGGATGATCGAGCGATAGATGTCGCCGATGGTGATCTCCGGCGGCGCCATCGCCCGCATCAGGAACAGATTGTAGCCGAACGGCGGGGTGATGTAGGCGATCTGGCAGGTGATCGTGTAGAGCACGCCGAACCAGATCGGGTTGAAGCCGAGCTTCAGCACCAGCGGCAGATAGAGCGGGGCGACGATCACCAGCATCGCCGTGTCGTCGAGGAACATCCCCATGATGATGAACGACAGCAGCATCATCACGAGGATCGTCCAGGGCGAGAGATCCCAGTTGTTCAGCAGCAGGCCCTCGATCGCCTTGACGGCGCCGAGGCCGTCATAGACGGCGCCGAAGCAGAGCGCGCCGAGGATGATCCACAGGAACATGCAGCTGATGCCGAGCGTGCCGCGGCTGGTATCGGCGAGCACCTTGAAGGTCAGGCGCCCGGAGACGAGGGCGGCGAGGGTGGCGAGCAGCGCCCCCACCACCGAGCTCTCGACGAGGCTCGTATAGCCGCCGAGGAACAGCCCCATCATGACGCCGAAGACGACGAGCGGCAGGATGCCGGCGCGCAGCGCCAGGAGCTTCTCGCGCGGCGTGATCGCCGCCCGCTCCTCCGCCGGCATCGGCGGTCCGAGGTGCGGCTGCAGGCGGCAGCGGATGTAGATGTAGAGGCCGAACAGCGCCGCCATCAGGAGGCCCGGGCCGATGCCGGCGAGCCAGAGCTGCAGCACCGGCTGGCGCGCGATCATCGCATAGAGCACCAGCACGACGCTCGGCGGGATCAGGATGCCGAGGGACGAGCCGCCCTGGATGACGCCGGTGACCATCACCTTGTCGTAGCCGCGCTTCAGCATCTCCGGCAGCGCCACGGTGGCGCCGATCGCCATGCCGGCGACGCTGAGGCCGTTCATGCACGAGATCACCACCATCAGCCCGACGGTGCCGAGAGCGAGGCCGCCGCGCACCGGCCCGAACCAGATGTGGAACATCCGGTAGAGATTGTTGGCGACGCCCGACTCCGAGAACATGAAGCCCATGAAGACGAAGAAGGGCACCGTGATCAGCGGGTACCAGTTCATCACCTGGATGGCGGAATTGAACGGCAGCTCCACCGAGCCGGCGCCCCACAAGGCGAGCGCCGCCGCGGCGCCGACGAAGCCGATCACGCCGAAGACGTACTGCCCGGTCAGGAGCAGCATCATCATCGTCGCGAACATGAATAGGGTGATCAGCTCCGGCGTCATGCGACCGGCTTTCCGCCGATCGGCGTGCCGCGCAGGAGCGCGATGTCCTTGCAGAGGTTCGACAGCGCCTGCAGCAGCACGAGGAAGACACCGAACGTCATGATCATCTTGATCGGCCACATCGGTGGCGCCCAGGAGGTATAGTTCTTCTGATTGTAGGTGATCGCATATTCGGTGCTGGAAAGGCCGCCGGCGATCAGCACCCCGAGATAGAAGATCACGAAGAAGATGGTGAAGGCGTCGATCATCGCGCGGGTGCGCGGCGTGCGGCTGGCGTAGATGAGGTCCATGCGCACGTGGCTGCCGAGCTGCATCGCATAGGCGCCGCCGAGCAGGTAGTAGGCCGACAGCACGAACTGCGACATCTCCAGTGCCCAGTTCACCGGCACGCCGAAGATCGCCCGCGAGGCGACGGAGTAGAGCAGGATCGCCGCGAGCAGGAAGAACAGGCCCATCGCGAAGCGACCGACGGCCTCGTTGAAGGCGTCGACGGCGCGGACGAAGGCGATGACAGCTCTAGGCATGACGTCCCGCGCCGCCGGTCGCCGCAGGGCCGCCTTCGGCGGCGGGGCCGGCCGGAACGGCAGGCGACCAGGACGGCCTCGGCCGACCCGGAGGCGAAGACGACGGACGATGCGGCAAGCCAGGCTCCCCAGTCGAGACCCGGCGATCTTTTCAGATGGAAATCAACCGTCAAGCCGCATTCGGCGGCGGGCATCCCCCCGATGGTCGAAGCGGGGCAGGCCCGCCACCGGAAGACGCCGCGACGGACGATGGTCCACAGCGTCTCCGGCGGCGTCTCGGGCCAGCGCGGCCGGCACAAGGCCGGCCGCGTCTTCGGACGCGAAGCGGCCCCTTACTCGCAGTGGTTCAGCGGCGGAACGCGGCCGTAGAGCTCCTTGGTGAGGATGCGCGGCGTGCCGGTGTTGGCGCCGACATAGATGGTGGCGCCGGTCCTGGCGCTGGTCTTCGGCGCCTGGCAGTTCTTGAAGAAGCTCTTCTCGCACGGATAGGGGCCGACGATCTGGTAGCCGACCTTCGCCGTCGACGGATCGGCGGTGGTGATCGGGCAGGAGCAGACGATCTGGCCCTTGGCGACCTTGCCGAGCCCGGGGAACTCCTGGCCCTGGGTGCTGCGGAAGCAGATGCCGCCATCGCACTGGGCATAGGAGCCGGTGGAGGTCTCCGCCGGGCAGGTGTAGATCGCCTTGTCGCCGCCCTTCTTCAGAACCTCTGGCGGCAGGCTGAAGGTCGACACCATGTAGCCGTTGCCGACGCCGTCCGCGTTGATGTCGCAGACGTTGCCCTCCTTGGTGTTGAACGGCAGGCTGATGCTGTCGCCCTTCCTGACGTCGCACTTGCAGTAGGAGACGCCGTCGAAGACGAAGCAGCGCGCCGAGGCGCAGAGGGCGTAGGTCTGGTTCTCGCAGATCTGGAAGCCCTTGCTGCCGGCGGGCGTCGCCGCGTCGGTGGCGGCGAACGGGGCGGCCGGCGCCAGCACCACGAGCGCGCCGAGGAGCGCCATCGACCAGAACACGGGCCGCAGCGAATTCATTTTTGAAAACATAAATTTGATCATTGTTTTTTGCTCTAACATCCTGCGGTCATTCGCAGTGGTTCAGCGGCGGCACCTTGCCGTAGAGCGTCTTGCTCGAGGCGCGGGCCGAACCGGTGGGAGCTCCGACATAGATCGTCGAGCCCGTCTGGTCGCTCGCGGCCTTCTGGCCGCAATACTTGAAGAAGCTCTTCTCGCAGGGGTAGGGGCCGACGATCTGGTAGCCCGTCGTCGCCGTCGACGGATCGGCGGTGGTGATCGGGCAGGAACAGACGATCTCGCCCTTGTCGACCTTGCCGAGACCAGGGAATTCCTGGCCCTGGGTGCTGCGGAAGCAGATGCCGCCGTCGCACTGCGCGTAGGCGCCGGTGGAGGTCTCGGCCGGGCAGGTGTAGAGCGCCTGATCGCCGCCCTTGGTGAGGCTCTTCGGCAGGCTGAAGGTCGACACCATGAAGCCGTTGCCGACGCCGTCGGCGTTCACCGAGCAGACATTGCCGCCCTTGTAGGTCAGCGGGATGCTGACGCTGTCGCCCTTCTTCACGTCGCACTTGCAGTAGGAGACGTCGTCGAAGACGAAGCACTTTGCCGTCAGGCAGAGCGCGTAGGTCTGATTCTCGCAGATGGTGAGGCCGGCGGCCGGCGGCGTCGCGTCGGTGGCAGCCGACGCGGGCGCCGCGAGCGACAGGGCGAGAAGCACGGCGACGAAGGTGGACGACAGGACGGCACGCAGGTTCGAGAGCGCGGACGCGAGCATGACGAAATTCCCCCTGGCCACGGAGTGGCGGTAACGAGGGTCTACGGTGGCAGGTGGTGAAAGTCCTCGCGGATCCGCTCCGAAAATGGAGTGTTGGCCCACCGAACAGCCGCTTATCCCTCCATTGCGAATTTTAATGAGCCCTGGCGCACCAATCCGCCGACAATCGCCGCAATCCCGACGGTGAACCAGAGGCGGACCCCATGTCGAACCCGAAGCCCTTCAGCCTGCGCGCGGCCGCCCTCGCGGCGTCGCTCGGCGCCGTGCTCGCGCTCCTGCAGCCGGCGGCGGCCGAGACGACTTTGAAGCTCGCCCACGCCTCGAGCGCCGGCAGCCTGATCAACAAGGCGGCCGAGATGTTCGCCGAGAAGCTGAAGGCGGAGAGCGGCGGCTCGCTGACGGTGCGCATCTATCCGGACGCGCAGCTCGGCGACGAGGGCCCGATCGCCGACGGCGTCGGCGCCGGCTCGATCGACATCGGCCTCGGCGGCGTCGCTGACGCGATCGACCCGAAGCTCAACGTCGTGACGCTGCCCTTCCTGTTCGCCGACGCCAAGGCGGCGCACGCCTTCCTCGACGGCCCGGTGGGCCGCGAAGTGTTCGCCACCGGCGGCGACAACGGCTTCCACATGCTGGGCGCGCTCGACTCGGGCTTCCGCCAGTTCGCTACCATCGACAAGCAGATCGTCGTGCCCGCGGACATGGCGGGCGTGAAGCTGCGCACGCCGCCGAACCCGGTGATTCTGGCCACCATGAAGGCGCTCGGCGCGCTGCCGCAGTCGATCCCGTTCTCCGAGGTCTATACGGCCCTGCAGTCGCACGTCGTCGACGGCGTCGAGCCGGAGCTACGCGATTTCTACGACCAGAAGTGGTACGAGATCGTCAAGCACGTCTCGCTGTCCAACTACATCTGGACGCCGAACTACTGGTTCATGAACAAGGCCCGCTACGACGGCCTGACCGAGGCCGAACGCGCCGCCGTCGACAAGGCCGCGGCCGAGACCACCACCTGGTACCGGGCCGAGCTCGGCGGCGTCTATGACGGCGTCATCGCCGAGCTGAAGGGCAAGGGCATCGTGATCGAGGCGATCGACCCGGCGCCCTTCCGCGCCAAGGTCGACCCGGTCTATGCCCAGTTCGGCCAGGAGTGGGGCGCCGACTTCGTCGCCAACGTCCGCAAAGCCGCCGCAGGCCAGTAACCGTTGCTGCCGGCCCGCGGCGGGCTGGCCGTCTCCCGGATCGATGAGCCGTCGCGCCACCGGCGCGGCGGCCTTGCCGTCCCGCCATCGCCCGAGGCCCCCATGACCGACACCGCCGGCTCACCGGCCGCGCCCGCCGGCAGGCCGCGCCGCGCTCTCGCCGGCCTGCTCGCCGCCGCCGGGGTCGCCGCCTTCGCCGTGACGCTCGCGAGCACGCTCGCCGGCATCCTCGCCCGCTACTTCTCCGTCGCCGGCTTCGAGTGGTCGTTCGAGCTCGCCGGTATCGCCTTCCTGTGGACGACCTTCCTCGGCGTCGCCTACGCCGAGCTGCGCGGCGACAACGTCGCCTTCTCGCTCGTCGCCGACGCCGCCCCGCCGCGGGCCCGCCGCCTGCTCGGCGGCGTCTCGGCGCTGGCGCTGCTCGTCGTCGCGGCCGCGCTGCTCGCGAGCGGCGCCGCCGTGCTGCAGCGCTCCGGGATGGTGCCGACGCCACTCCTGCGCTGGCCGGGCGCCGTCTCCTCGCTGCCGCTGATCGTCTTCGCGGTGGCCGCCGTGCTGATCGCGCTCGCCCGCCTCGCCGGCTTCCTGCGCCGCTCGCCGGCGGAGGATCCGCGCCGATGACGGTGGTGCTTCTCATCGGCGGCTTCATGGTCGCGCTGCTCGCCGGCATCCCCGTGGTGTGGGCGATGGGGCTCGCGAGCCTCGTCGCGCTCGCCATCGGCGACCTCGGCATGCCGCTCGCCTGGTTCGCCCAGCAGACCATTCGCGGCGCCGACTCGATCTCGCTCGCCGCCGTGCCGCTGTTCCTGTTTGCCGCCGAGCTGATGAACCGCGGCGGCCTGACGGAGCGCATCATGCGCGTCGCCGCCCACCTGTTCGGCCGCTTCACCGGCGGCCTCGGCCTCGTCAACGTGGCGACCGCCTTCGTCTATGGCGGCGTCAGCGGCTCGGCCACCGCCGACACCGGCGCCGTCGCCGGCGTGATGATCCCGGCGATGGAGGAGAAGGGCTATCCGCGCGCCTTCTCCGCTGCCGTCACCGCCGCCTCCGGCACGCTCGGCATCATCGTTCCGCCGAGCGTCGTCTTCATCATCTACGGCGTCGTCACCAACACCTCGATCGCCGGCCTTTTCGTCGCCGGCATCCTGCCCGGCGTGCTGCTCGCCGCGAGCTTCATGGTGACCACCTGGTTCATCGGCCGCCGCCGCGGCTATCGCGGCGAGGCCGTGCGGGCCGACGCCAGGACGATCGCCCGCGACACCGCCCAGGCGCTGCCGGCGCTCGCCATGCCGGTGCTGCTGCTCGCCGCCATCCTGACGGGCCTCACCACCACCACCGAGGCAGCGGCGCTCGCCGTCGTCTACGCCTTCCTCGTCGGCACGCTGGTCTACCGCGAGCTGCCGCTCGCCGCGCTGTGGCCGTCGGCGGTGGAGACGGTCGCGACCACCGGCGCGATCATGATGATCATGGCGATGGCGACGCCGTTCGCCTGGATCCTCACCGTCGAGCAGGTGCCGGCCGACGTCGCCGGCTGGCTGATCGGCCTCGATGTCTCGGACGGGGGCCGCGTCGCGCTGATCATCGCCGTGCTTTTGTTCGTCGGCCTGTGGATCGACCTCGGCCCGGCCCTGATCGTGCTGGCGCCGATCCTCACCCCCATCGCGCTCGAAAGCGGCCTCGGGCCGTTCCAGACCGGCGTGATCTTCACGGTGGCCCTCGGCGTCGGGCTGTTCACGCCGCCGGTCGGCACCAACATCTTCGTCGTCTGCAACGTCGCCCGCGTCGACATGTGGGCGGTGTCGAAGGAGCTGGTGCCGTTCTGGATCGCGAGCGCGGTCGTGCTGGCGCTGCTCGCCCTCGTGCCCGGCCTGTCGGAGTGGCTGCCGCGGCTGATGGCCGGATGATGGAGCCGATGCGTCATCTCGTCGGCGGCATCTCCAGTGCCGGCCGCGCCCTGCCGTCCCTCGACGGCGCGCCCTTCGTCGTCACCCGCTCCGCCGGCCCCCACGTCTGGGACAGCGCCGGCCACCGCTATATCGACACCGCGCTCGGCTTCGGCGCGACCATGGTCGGCCACGGCCATCCGGCCGTGCTCGAGGCCGTGCGTGCCGCCCTCGACAACGGCCCGATGCCGGCCTTCCCGCACGCGCTGGAGGAGGAAGCCGCCGCCGCGCTCGCCGCCCGCACCGGCGCGCTCGCGGGCGTCGTCTTCGTCAACACCGGCTCGGAGGCGGTGCACCTCGCCGCCCGCATCGCCCGCGCCGTCACCGGCCGGCCGCGCATCGCCAAGTTCGCCGCCGGCTACGACGGCTGGTACGACGACGTCGCCTTCGGCAATGCCGGCGCGCCGGAGGCCGCGATGCGGGCGAACCTCCGCCCGCGCAGCGAGCGCACGACGCTCCTGCGCTACAACGACCCCGCCGACGTCGAGCAGCTGTTCACCGACGACCCCGGCATCGCCGCGGTTCTGGTCGAGCCGATGCTCGCCAACGCCGGCTGCGTCGTGCCGGAGCCCGGCTACCTCGCGCACCTGGAAAAGGTCGCTCGGCGGCACGGTGCTCTTATCATCGCCGACGAGGTGCTGATGGGCTTCCGCCTCGCGCCGGGCCTGACGAGCCACGCCTACGGGCTCGACCCGGACCTCGCCACCGTCGGCAAGGCGATCGGCAGCGGCATCGCGGTTGCCGCCGTCGTCGGTCGCCGGGATCTGATGGCGGCGGCGGAAGACGGGCGCGCCGTGCGCGCCGGCACCTACAGCGGCAACCCGGTCGCGAGCGCCGCCGTCGTCGCCTCGATGCGCCTTCTCTGCGACGCCGATTACCCGGCCCTGCTCGCCCGCGGCGACCGGCTGCGCGCCGCCCTCGCGAGCGCCCTCGCCGGCGCCGGCGTGACGGCCTCGACATCGGGGTACGGCACCGTGTTCACACCGTGGTTCACCGCCTCGCCGCCGCGCGACTACGCGGGCGCCGTCGCCTGCCTCGATCCGGCCCGGACCGAGCGCCTCCACGCGGCGCTGCGCCGGCACGGCGTGGTGACGATGCCCTCGCCGTTCGGCCGGCTCTATCTGTCGTTCGCCCACGACGATGCGGTGGAAGCGGAGATGGTAGAGGCCTTCGCGGCGGCCGCCAGCGCGCTCGCCTGACCGTCAGGCGGGCTCGGCGGCGCGCGGTGCGTCGGCGGGGTCGAGACGGCCGAAGCTGGTGCGCACGAAGGTGCGGAGCCGCCGCGCCGGGGGGCCGGCGAGTTCGGCGGTGATGACGGCGAGCTCCAGCGGCTCCAGCGCCGGCAGGCCGTCGGCGGACCCAAGCCGGCGCAGCGTCGGCGCCACCACCGATTCCGGCAGCGCCGTCACGCCGATGCCGAGGGTCACGGCGGATTCGATCGACGGCAGGTGCGACGACGTCCAGGCGATCCGCCAGCGTCTGCCCGCCTTGTCGAGGGCGGCGAGGATGCGCGGACGGGCGCGGCAGTGCTCGGGGAATAGCGCCAGCGGCAGCGGGTCGAGCCGCTCCGGCGCCTGGGCCGTCGCGGCGCACCAGACGAGCGGCTCGCGGCGCAGAAGCTCGCCGACGGCGCTGCCCCGAACGCGGGTGACGATGGCGAGGTCAAGGTCGCCGGCCGCCACCATTGGTTCCAGGCGCTCGGAGAAGTCGCAGATGATCTCGAGGCGGACCCGCGGGTTCTCGGCGGCGAAGCGGGTGATCAGCGCCGGCCCGAACACCGCCTGGTAGTCGTCCGGCATGCCGATGCGCAGGCGGCCGGCGACCTCCTCCGGCCACAGCGCCGCGAAGGCCTCGTCCTCCAGCGCCAGCATCCGCCGGGCGTAGCCGATCAGCGTCTCGCCGGCGTCGGTGAGGCGCACGCCGCGCGGCTTGCGCTCCAGGAGCCGGCGGCCGAGGCGCTCCTCGAAGCGCGTCACCGCGATCGAGATCGCCGCCTGCGTCTTGCCGAGGCGCGCCGCCGCCGCCGTGAAGCTGCCGGTGTCGACGACGGCGACGAACGCCGCCAGCGTCTCGGGATCGAAGTGGCGCATGGGTTGTGGCTCGCCCGCGGCTGCTAGTGCCGCGGCAGCCCGATCAAAGCACAGCGCGGACGAGAAGCGAAACCGGTGCGAGACTCGGCGCGCGCCTGCTCAAAAGTCGGAGGCGAGGCCCTTTACCTCCCAGTCGCCGTAGCGCGCCGGCTCGAGGCCGCCGCGGCCGCCGATCTCGCGCGGGCGCGCTTCTTCAGCGCGGCGGCGCCGCTCTTCCGCTTCCGCCAGCGCCCGCTCGGCCGCAGCCGACTTGGGCCGCGCTGCACCCTCGGTGGGCGTCTCGAGGGCGGTAGCGGGAGAGGCGGAGGCGGCAGGCTCGACGGGGGTCATCGCGGCACTCGATCTCGCTGATTTCGACGTCGGCAGCGGGGCCGGCAGACTTGCGACTACCGGATGCGGCTCCCATCATATAGTCCGTTCCGGCCGTCGGTCACCCCGACGCCCGGACACCGACGCCATCTGACGACCGGAGGACCCTGAGCCGCCATGAACTTCGCCAAGACAGCCCTTCTCCTCGCCGCGATGACGGCGATCTTCATGGGCGTCGGCTTCATGATCGGCGGCCAGACCGGCATGATGATCGCGCTCGTCGTCGCGATCGCCATGAACTTCTTCAGTTACTGGAATTCCGACAAGCTCGTCCTGTCGATGAACCACGCCGTCGAGGTGAACGAGAGCCAGGCGCCGGAGCTCTTCGCCATGGTGCGGCAGCTCGCGGCGCGGGCCGAACTGCCGATGCCGAAGGTCTACCTCATTCAGGAAGACCAGCCGAACGCCTTCGCCACCGGCCGCAACCCCGAGAACGCCGCGGTGGCCGCCACGACGGGCCTCCTCAACCTGCTCTCGCGCGACGAGGTGGCCGGCGTGATGGCGCACGAGCTCGCCCACGTGAAGAACCGCGACACGCTGATCATGACGATCACCGCGACGATCGCCGGCGCCATCTCGATGCTGGCGAACTTCGCCTTCTTCTTCGGCGGCAACCGCGACAGCAACAACTCGTTCGGCTGGATCGGCATGCTGGTGACGATGATCGTCGCCCCGCTCGCCGCCATGCTGGTGCAGATGGCGGTGAGCCGCACCCGCGAATACGCTGCCGACCGCATGGGCGCCGAGATCAGCGGCAACCCGATGTCGCTCGCCTCTGCGCTGGCGAAGCTTCAGGCCGGCGCCCAGCGCCTTCAGAATGAGCCCGCGGAGGCGAACCCGGCGATGGCGCATATGTTCATCGTCAACCCGCTGTCGGGTGCCCGTATGGACGACCTGTTCTCGACCCACCCGGCGACCGAGAACCGCATCGCGGCCCTGCGCCAGCTCGCCGGCACGATGGGGGCGACGGGCGGCGGCGGTGGCGGCGCGGGCTTCGCGCCGTCGGCCGGCTTCGGCCCGTCCCGCCCCGCGGCCGGCGCCATGCCCGCCGGCGCACAGCCGTCCGGCCCTTGGGGCGGCGGTCGCCACCGGGAAAACGTCCGCGGCCGTGGCCGCACCGTGCCGCCGAGCGGCGGCACGCGACGCGGCCCCTGGGGATGACCGACACCTCCGCGTCCGCCAAGCCCCGCCCGTCCCACAACAAGTCAGGCTCTTCGGGAAAGTCCCGCCCGCCCGCCGTGGACGACGTTCCCGGCCTGCCGGCCCGGCGCTTCGCGGCGGCGATCGTCGGCGGTGCGCTCGCCGGCCAGCACGTCGATTTCGGCGGCGAGGCGGCCTCGCCCGCCTTCTCGCGCCTGCCCGACCGCGACCGCGCCCTCGTCCGCCAGATCGTCGCGACATCGCTGCGCCGGCGCGGCCAGATCGACGCCGCCCTGAAGCGGCTGATCGCCAAGCCCTTGCCGAAGAAGGCCGTCGACATCCGGCCGATCCTCGTCACCGCCGCGGCGCAGATCCTCTTTATGGAGGTGCCGGCGCACGCCGCCGTGTCGCTCGCCGTGACGCTCGCCAACGCCGACCGCACCACGTCGCCGTGGGCGGGTCTCGTCAACGGCGTGTTGCGCAGCCTGGTGCGCCAGCGCGAGGCGATCCTCGCCGGCCAGGACGCGGTGGAACTCAACTTGCCGGCCTGGCTGCGCCAGCGCTGGACGGCGGCCTACGGCGCCGACACCGTCCGCGCCATCGCCGAGATGCTGCTGGTCGAGCCGCCGCTCGACGTCTCCGTCACGTCGGACGCCGCGGACTGGGCCGAGCGCCTCGGCGGCAGCGTGCTGCCGACGGGCGGCGTGCGGCTCCTCTCGCACGGCCGCATCGAGGCGCTGTCGGGCTTCGAGGAAGGCGGCTGGTGGGTGCAGGACGCCGCCGCCTCGCTGCCGGTCAAGCTCCTCGGCGACGTCTCGGGCCAGTCGGTCGCAGACCTCTGCGCGGCACCCGGCGGCAAGACCGCCCAGCTCGCCGCCGCCGGCGCCCGCGTCACCGCCGTCGACGCCTCGCCGGAACGCCTGATCCGGCTGTCGGAAAACCTCACCCGGCTGCGGCTGCCGGCGGAGCTGATCGCCGGCGACGTGCAGGACCTGCCGCCGCCGCGGATGTTCGACGCCGTGCTCCTCGACGCGCCGTGCTCGTCGACCGGCACGCTGCGCCGCCATCCCGATATCGGTTCGACCAAGGGGCCGAAGGACGTCGCCGCGCTGGCCGCCCTGCAGGGCCGGCTCCTGATGCGGGCGATCGACTGGGTGAAGCCCGGCGGCCTCCTCGTCTACGCGACCTGTTCGCTCGAGCCCGAGGAGGGCGAGGCGCAGATCGCCCGGCTCATCGCCTCCGGTGCGCCGGTGGAGCGCATGCCGGTGACCGCCGACGAGATCGGCGGGCTCACGGAGGCGGTGACGGCGGAGGGCGACGTGCGGACGCTGCCGTGTCATCTTGCCGCCGCCGACCCGCGACTTTCCGGCTGCGACGGCTTCTTCGCCGCCCGGTTGCGGCGGCTCGGGACGTAACGGCGCCACCTGAGGCATCGCCGGGCGGCCCGACGGCGCCGCGCACGGTCGTGAACTCGGCGACGGGGTTCGCAGCGGAATTCTTGCGGTAAGGATTGCCGGCTAGAATCGGCGGCGACACGGCTGGGCGCGCTCGCGCCGCGCCGGGCACGCGAGGCGTTGGAGCGGGACGGGGATGAGGCCGGGACGGGCGCGCCGGATGCGGGTGTGGAGGCTCGCCGCCCAGCGCGGTGTCGCCGCCCTGCGGGCGCGCGCCCGTGCCTTCGGCCTCGTCGGCACCGGCCTCGTGACGGCGGCGCCCGACCGGCTCTTGATCGCGCCGCAGGATATCCGCACCACCGACCCGACGGTCGCCGCCGACATCTACGGCGGCGTCTTCGTGTTCTCGGGCCAGGTCGTCGAGGTCGGCGGGCGCTCGCCCTTCGAGGTGGAACCGCCGACGGAGGAGTGGGAGCGGGTGCTGCACGGTTTCGGCTGGCTGCGCCACCTGCGTGCCGCCGACACCGTCATCGCCCGCCAGAACGCCCGCGCCCTCGTCGACGACTGGATCCGCACCAGCGGCAAGCTCTCGCCGATCGCCCGCCGCCCGGAAGTCGCGGCGCGACGGCTGCTGTCGTGGCTGTCGCAGTCGCCCTTGATCCTCGACGGCTGCGACGGCGCCTTCTACGACCGCTTCCTGAAGGCGCTCGGCCGCGAGGTGCGGCGCCTGCGTGCCGGCATCGAGGACATGCCCGACACGCTGCCGCAGCTGCAGGCGCGCCTCGCGCTCGTCGCCGCCGGCGTGTCGATCTCCGGCCAGGAGCGGCTGCTGCGGGTCGCCCTGCGCGGCCTCGACCGCACGCTCGAGCGCCAGGTGCTGCCCGACGGCGGCCACGTCTCGCGCGATCCCGGCGCGGTGCTGGAGCTCCTCGTCGACCTCCTGCCGATC
This sequence comes from Pseudoxanthobacter soli DSM 19599, assembly GCA_945898215.1. GTDB lineage: Bacteria > Pseudomonadota > Alphaproteobacteria > Rhizobiales > Segnochrobactraceae > CAMDHY01. Next base: position 18,188 of record CAMDHY010000037.1, read on the forward strand.
CGCCAGGCCCTGTCGGCGCGGGCGGTGACGCCGACTTCGACGGTGATGGGCGCCATCGACCGCATGCTGCCGATGCTGCGCTTCTTCCGCCTCGGCGACGGCACCTTCGCCCGCTTCAACGGCATGGGGGCGACGCCGCACGGGCTGCTCGCCACCGTGCTGTCCTACGACGACGCCCGCGGCGCGCCGCCACTCAACGCCAGCCATTCCGGCTACCAGCGGCTCGAAGCCGGGCGTACGGTGGTGGTCGCCGACGTCGGCCGGCCGCCGCCGATCGCCGCCAGCGGCCACGCCCACGCCGGCACCCTCGCCTTCGAGATGAGCTCGGGCCGCAACCTCTTCATCGTCAACTGCGGCGCCCCCGGCCAGATGCGCAGCGACTGGCGGCGCGCCTGCCGGCTGACCGCCGCCCACTCGACGATCGTCGTCGAGGACGCCTCGACGGCGAAGATCGTCACGACGCCGCGGCTGGTGCGCTGGGTCGGCGCGCCGATCGTCGACGGTCCCGGCATGGTGGAGGCGCAGCGCGAGGAGGGGCCGGACGGCGTCGCCATCGTCGCCCGCCACGACGGCTACGCCCGCCGCTTCGGGCTGATCGCCGAGCGCGTGCTCCTGCTGCACGCCTCTGGCGAACTGATCGAGGGCACCGACCGCCTGAGCCCGGTCGGCAGCGGACCGCGCACCGACGCCGACCGCTTCGCCGTGCGCTTCCATCTGCACCCGTCGATCCGCGCGAGCCGCTCGCTCGGCGGCGATTCGGTGGTGCTGGTGGCGCCGGACGGCGAGGCCTGGCGCTTCGTCGCGCTGGGCACCGAGGCGATGCTGGAGCCATCGGTGTTCCTCGCCGGCCTGCAGGGGCCGCGGCGCAGCGAGCAGATCGTCCTCTACGGCCGCGCCCGGCTGGTGCCGGAGTTCGGCTGGCGGCTCGAGCTGCAGGCGGAGGGCAAGCCGCGCGCGGCGCGCCGCACGGGCCGCGGCGGCGACGAGGGGCCGACGCTGGTGTGAGCCACGGCGCCCGGCCGGAGCGAGGGCACGCGGGCCCCGGGCGGCCGCGCATGGCGGGCCCGCGTCCCCCGGCGGTTCCGATCTCGGCGGTTCCATGCTAACGGCCACGCCATCTTCCCCCGCCGGAGCCGAGCCCCATGTCCGTCACGGTCAAACAGATCGCCACGCCTGACCGGGTGCCGCTCCGCCGCGCGCTCCTCTCCGTCTCCGACAAGACCGGCGTCGTGGAATTCGCCGCGGCCTTGGCCGCGCGCGGCGTCGAGATCGTCTCGACCGGCGGCACGGCGAAGACGATCGCGGCCGGCGGCGTCACCGTCGTCGACGTCTCGGCGCTCACCGGCTTTCCGGAGATCATGGACGGGCGGGTGAAGACGCTGCACCCGGCCGTGCACGGCGGCCTCCTCGGCGTCCGCGACGACCCCGAACACGCGGCGGCGATGGCGGCGCACGGCATCCCCGCGATCGACCTCCTCGTCGTCGACCTCTACCCGTTCGAGGCGACGGTCGCCGGCGGCGCCGCGCGCGCGGCGGTGGTAGAGAACATCGACATCGGCGGCCCGGCGATGATCCGCGCCGCCTCGAAGAACCACGCCTACCTCACCGTCGTCGTCGACCCGGCCGACTACGGCGCCGTGCTCGACGATCTTTCCGCCCACGACGGCGCCACAACCACGGCACTGCGGCGCAAGCTCGCCGCCAAGGCCTTCGCCCGCACGGCGTCCTATGACGCGGCGATCGCCGCCTGGTTCGCCGAGGATGTCGGCACCGAGAGCCCCGGCGCGGCGGAGATGCCGACCTTCGTCGCCTTCGGCGGCCGCCTCGCCGAGGCGATGCGCTATGGCGAGAACCCGCACCAGCGCGCCGGCTTCTACCGCACCGGCAGCGACCGGCCGGGCGTCGCCACCGCCCGCCAGCTGCAGGGCAAGGCGCTCTCCTACAACAACGTCAACGACACCGACGCCGCCTTCGAGCTCGTCGGCGAGTTCGACCCGGAGGTGACGGCGGCCGTCGCCATCATCAAGCACGCCAACCCCTGCGGCGTCGCCGAGGGCGCGAGCCTCATCGACGCCTACCGCAAGGCGCTCGCCTGTGACCCGGTCTCGGCCTTCGGCGGCATCGTCGCGCTCAACCGGCCGCTCGATGCCGAGGCGGCACGCGCCATCGTCGAGGTGTTCACCGAGGTGATCGTCGCGCCCGGCGCCACCGACGAGGCGGCGGCGATCGTCGCCACCAAGAAGAACCTGCGCCTGCTCGTCACCGGCGGCCTGCCCGAGCCGCGCGCGGCCGGGCTGATGGTGCGCTCGGTCGCCGGCGGCCTGCTCGTGCAGTCGCGCGACAATGCCGTCGTCGAGGACCTCGACCTCAAGGTCGTCACCCAGCGCGCGCCGACCGAGCAGGAGTGGGTGGACCTGCGCTTCGCCTGGCGGGTGGTCAAGCACGTCAAGTCGAACGCCATCGTCTACTCGAAGGGCGGTGCCACGGTCGGCATCGGCGCCGGCCAGATGAGCCGCGTCGATTCCGCCCGCATCGCCGCCTGGAAGGCGCGCGACGCCGCCGCGGCGGCGGGTGTAGCGCAGCCGGCGACGGTCGGCTCGGTGGTCGCCTCCGACGCGTTCTTCCCGTTCGCCGACGGGCTGCTGACGGCCGCCGAGGCCGGCGCCACCGCCGTCATCCAGCCGGGCGGCTCGATGCGCGACGACGAGGTGATCCGGGCCGCGAACGAGAAGGGCCTCGCGATGGTGCTGACGGGGGTCCGCCACTTCCGCCATTGACCGTGACGGGGTTGAGGCGTAGACGCGGCGGCGGGACACCTCTCCCCAACGAGAGGCGCCCATCTGTGAGGATGGACACCATGACCGCTGTGAAGCCCGGCCTTCGGCCGGAGACGCCGTATTTTTCGTCCGGCCCCTGCGCCAAGCGCCCCGGATGGACGCTCGAAGCCCTCCAGGACGCCGCCCTCGGGCGCTCCCACCGGGCCAAGATCGGCAAGACCAAGCTCAAGCTCGCCATCGACATGACCCGCGACCTGCTCGAGGTCCCGGCCGACTATCGCATCGCCATCGTGCCGGCCTCCGACACCGGCGCCGTCGAGATGGCGATGTGGACGATGCTCGGCGCCCGGCCGGTCGACCTCCTCAGCTGGGAGAGCTTCGGCGAGGGCTGGGTCACCGACGCGGTGAAGCAGCTGAAGCTGACGGACGCCCGCGTCATCAAGGCGCCCTACGGCGCCCTCCCCGATCTCTCGACGGTGAACTTCGACCACGACGTCGTCTTCACCTGGAACGGCACCACGTCCGGCGTGCGCGTGCCGAACGGCGACTTCATCCCCGCGGACCGCGCCGGCCTGACGATCTGCGACGCCACCTCGGCGGCGTTTGCTCAAAGGCTGCCCTTCGACAAGCTCGATGTCGTCACCTTCTCCTGGCAGAAGGCCCTCGGTGGCGAGGCGGCGCACGGCATCCTCATTTTGTCGCCACGTGCGGTCGAGCGGCTCGAGACCTACACCCCCGCCTGGCCGCTGCCGAAGCTCTTCCGCATGACGAAGGGCGGCAAGATCACCGAGGGCCTGTTCGAGGGCGAGACGATCAACACGCCGTCGATGCTGTGCGTCGAGGACTATCTCGACGCCCTGCACTGGGCGAAGGCGTGCGGCGGGCTTTCCGGCCTCGTCGCCCGCGCCGACCGCAACTTCGCCGTCCTCGACGCTTTCGTCGCGGCGACGCCGTGGGTCGACTTCCTCGCGACCGTCCCCGAGACGCGCTCGAATACCAGCGTGTGCCTCACGATCGTCGATCCCGAGGTGACGGCGCTCGACGCCAAGGGCCAGGAAGCCTTCGCCAAGGCGCTCGCCGCCCGGCTCGACAAGGAGGGCGTCGCCTACGACATCGGCGCTTACCGCGACGCGCCTCCGGGCCTGCGCATCTGGGCCGGCTCGACGATCGAGACCGCCGACCTCGAGGCCCTGGTGCCCTGGCTCGACTGGGCGTTCACCCTGGAAAAGGCCGGCCTGAAGCAGGCGGCCTGAGCGGCGGCGGGCTGACGGCTCGCGCTGCGACTCGCGGCCCCCCCTCCCTACCCTCCCCCGCGAGGGGGGAGGGTTTTCCGCCGAGCTTCTGGCAGCCGGCTTGCCAAAACTCAAAACGTGAACCCTCCCCCCACGCGGGGGAGGGCAGGGAGGGGGGGCGCCGCGGCGACGACGCTCGCGACCGGCCACCACCCTCTCAAACCCATTCCCCTCACCCCGGCCGCCCGACCCCGTGGCGCCGAACCGAAGGAGGCCCCGATGGCCCCGAAAGTCCTCATCTCCGACCAGATCTCCCCCGCCGCCGTGAAGATCTTCCAGGATCGCGGTGTCGACGTCACCTACGAGCCCGAGCTCGGCAAGGACAAGGACAAGCTCGCCGAGATCATCGGCCAGTTCGACGGCCTCGCCATCCGCTCCGCCACCAAGGTGACGGCGAAGATCATCGCCGAGGCGACGAACCTCAAGGTGATCGGCCGCGCCGGCATCGGCGTCGACAATGTCGACATCCCGGCGGCGACAGCGAAGGGCATCATCGTGATGAACACGCCCTTCGGCAATTCGATCACCACCGCCGAGCACGCGATCGCGATGCTGTTCGCCGTCGCCCGCCAACTCCCCGCCGCCGACACCTCCACCCAGGCCGGCAAGTGGGAGAAGAACCGCTTCATGGGCGTCGAGCTCACCGCCAAGACGCTCGGCATCATCGGCTGCGGCAACATCGGCTCGATCGTCGCCGAGCGCGCCATCGGCCTGAAGATGAAGGTGGTCGCCTATGACCCGTTCCTGTCGGAGGAGCGGGCGCTCGACCTCGGCGTCGACAAGGTGGAGCTGCCGGAGCTGTTTTCCCGCGCCGACTTCATCACGCTGCACACGCCGATGACCGAGAAGACGAAGAACATCATCGATGCGAAGGCGATCGCGGCGATGAAGGACGGCGTCTACATCGTCAACTGCGCCCGCGGCGGGCTGATCGTCGAGGAGGACCTGCGCGCCGCCCTCGACAGCGGCAAGGTCGCCGGCGCCGGCATCGACGTGTTCTCCACCGAGCCGGCGAAGGAGAACGTGCTGTTCGGCGCGCCGAACCTCGTCTGCACGCCCCACCTCGGCGCCTCCACCACCGAGGCGCAGGAGAACGTCGCCCTGCAGGTCGCCCAGCAGATGGCCGACTATCTGATCGACGGCGCGGTGACGAACGCCCTCAACATGCCGTCGATCTCGGCCGAGGAGGCGCCGCGGCTGGTGCCGTTCGTGCGGCTGGCCGAGCAGCTCGGCTCGTTCGCTGGCCAGCTCACCGAGACCGGCCTCACCGGCGTGCGCATCGAGTTCGAGGGCGCGGTCGCCGGCATGAACACCCGTGCGCTGACAGCAGCGGCGCTCGCCGGCCTGTTCCGGCCGCTGCTGCAGGACGTCAACATGGTGTCGGCTCCGGTGCTGGCGCGCGAGCGCGGCATCCAGGTGGAGGAGGTCCGCCGCGAGCAGCAGGGCGCCTACGAGAGCTACATGCGGCTGACGGTGAAGACCGACACCCAGGAGCGCTCGGTCGCCGGCACGGTGTTCTCCGACGGCAAGCCGCGCCTTATCCAGATCAAGGGCATCAACATGGAGGCCGAGATCGGCCCGCACATGCTCTACGTGACGAACGAGGACAAGCCGGGCTTCATCGGCGCGCTCGGCATGACGCTCGGCAACGCCGGGGTGAACATCGCCACCTTCAACCTCGGCCGCACCGGCCCGGGCGAGGACGCGATCTGCCTTGTCGAGGTCGACGGCCCGATCCCCGCCGAGATCCTCGCCACGGTGGAGAAGCTGCCGCTGGTCCGCCAGGCGAAGCCGCTGAAGTTCTGAGGGGCGGTGAAGGCGCGACGTCTCACCCTTCTCCCGCGCGAGCGGGAGAAGGGTGGCGCGAAGCGCCGGATTAGGGCGCGCGGCGAAGCTGCGCGGTCTGTGCTAGAGTACAGCGTCGTTGGATTGCAGGATTTTCCTTATGGCCCGTCCGATCGTCGTCCGCGCCGACTGGGATCCAGAGGCAGAGGTTTGGGTTGCCGGCAGTGCCGATCTGCCCGCGCTCATCACGGAAGCCGAGAGCATCGAGGCGTTGCGGGCCAAGCTGCAGGTGATGATCCCGGAACTTCTCGAGTTAGATGGTGCAGCCGACGTAGGGAACGTACCGATTGAGATCGTCGCCTACGCCAGGGACACCGTCGGCATGGGGTCAGCGGCATAGCTTGGTTAAACAAGGGTTGACGGTAACACTATATTTAGTCCGCCTGAGTCTAACGTCCGCCAGCAAAGGCTTCTGACGGAGTGCGCTATGGTGGACTATGCGCCTGAGGTTCGCAGATTGCTGCTTTCGGCAGGCTGGGAACGGCTGAGGTCCGCTAAGGGGGATCACGCAATTTGGTGGGACCCGAGATCAGGCGTTAGGGCCACCGTCGACAGCAAGATCAAATCTCGTCACACAGCCAACGAGATTCTAAAACAGGCTAAGATTGGCAAGAAGTTCTGAGCCAGCAGCTTCCCTTCTCCCAGCAAGGCTGGGAGAAGGGAGACGATCGCGATCGTCGACGAAGTCTTGCGATGAAACTCTCAAAAATCCCGCTGCACCCGGAGCATGCCGACCAGCCCGCTGCGGTCGGCGCCGCGATCTGGCTGGACGTACTTCCACTCCACCTCGGTGCCGATCTGCAGGCCCTTCACCGGGCGGAAGACGATGTTGCCCTGCAGGTCGATGTTGGAGAAGTCGGTCCCCGGGTTCGGCGCCTGCACGTCGAGATAGGAGGCGCCGAGTGCCGACGACCACTCCGACGTCCAGTAGTGGATGCCGCTCGCGCCGATCGCCCACGCGCTGGTGAGCTTGAGGTTGCCGTTGCGAACGACGCCGTCGACCACCGACGGACCCTGCGCCTGCGGCCCGACATATTGCAGCGCGCCGTCGGCGTAACCGCCCTGGATGCCGATGCGGTCGCCCTTGGCGAGCATCGGCAGGTTGACGATCAGGCCGGCGCCGACCGCAAAGCCGAGCTCGGAGTCGGCGCGGCCCGTCGAGGTGCGCACCTCGTGGGTGGCCGCCATCAGCTGCGCGACGCCCCAGTCCTGCTTCAGGTTGATGTTGGCGACGACGTCGGGAACGCGCACGCCGCCCTGGCTGGTGATGCCGGCGGCCGACTGGATGCCGAAGCGGCGATAGACGGCGTCTTCGAGCGCCAGCGTCGCCGAGAAGCCAGAGCCGAAGTCGGCGGTATAGCCGACGAGGTTGGTGGCGAAGTCCGGGTTGCCCATCCCCGCCATCTTGAAGACGGTGTTGAAGGTGTCGCCGAAATAGAGGTCGTAGAACGACGCGGCGCGACCGGCGGTCAGGCCGCCGAACTGGATGTAGGCGTTGCGGATGAAGACGGCGGTGTCGGGAGCGTTGGTGTCAGTGGTGAACCAGATCTCGCTATAGGTGCGCAGCAGGCCGTATTCGGTGTTGGTGCGCGAGTCCTGGTAGAGGTAGCCGCGCGCCCGGAAGACGTAGCCGTCGGAGTTGCGCGAATAGAAGCCGGGGCCGCCATAGGCCTGGTCGCTGCCATAGACGCGGTAGTCGGCGCGGACGCGGCCCATGACGCGGAAGCAGGTCTCGGTGCCGGGCACGTAGAGGAACCCGGAGCCGAACGCGTCGCAGACGCGCACATAGTCAATCGGCTCGGCCTCGACCGGCATGTCGGCCGCGCCGGCCGGCACGAGGCTGGCCGCCGCAGAGGCAAGGGTGGCAGCGAACAACGTCGCCGCCCGGCGGATGGTCCGTCGCATGGTGTGTCCTCGCACGGCTGGGGGCGGTCGACGCCACCCGATCCGAAACAGCAGACCTCGAAGACGTAACGTGGAGATGACGCCACCGGCGCGCGCGGCGCCGGGATCGTAGCCGGTCGACGGGTGCGCATCAGGCGTTGCCCAATTGCATCACCGGCGCCTCGTCGTCGCCCGCCCGCGGGGCGCGGAGCGCGTCGGAGGCGGGCCGTTCCGCCGCCGCCCGGCGCCGTCCGACCACTTCCAGCGGGATCGGCAGGGCCCGACCATCCGGTCCGATGGGCAGTGCCACCGTCTGGGTGTTGAACGGGATCTCGATGCCTTCCGCATCGAAGGCGCGCTTGATTCGGCCGTTGAACTCGCGGGTGATTGTCCACTGGCTGCCGGCGAGGGTCTTGATGCGCGTCTTGACGATGAGCGCCGACGGACCGAACGCATCGAGCCCGAAGATCTCGAGGTCGCCGAGGAGCAGCGGCGAGAACTGCGGGTCGGCGCGCAGCTCCTCACCGAGACGCTTCAGCACCGCCATCACGCGGTCGATGTCCTCCTTGTAGGCGACGCCGACGTCGAAGACGGCGAAGGCGAAGCCGCGCGTCAGGTTCTTCACCCGGTCGACGCTCGAGAACGGGATGACGTGCACGGTGCCGGAGAAGTCGCGCAGACGGATGGTGCGGATGGTCATTGCCTCGACTGCGCCGGAGTTGCCGTTGAGGTCGACGACGTCGCCGACCTGCACCTGGTCCTCCATCAGGATGAACAGGCCGGTGATGACGTCCTTGACCAGCGTCTGCGCCCCGAAACCGACGGCGAGGCCGATGACGCCGGCGCCGGCGAGCAGCGGGCCGATGTCGACGCCGATCTCCGACAGCACGATCAGCGTCACCATCAGGAGGATCACCACCATCACGACGTTGCGCAGGAACTGCAGCAGCGTGCGGCCGCGCTGGCCGAGCGCCTTGCGCGGCGAGGCGGCATTGAGCCTGCCCTCGATGGCGATGTTGGCGAGTTCCCAGGCGATGAAGCCGCCGGCGAAGACGACGAGGATGCGCGTCAGCACCATGACGAGCGTCGTGCCGGCGTCCGACTGCACGAAGGCGAGCACGCCGAGGTGCCAGCCCTCGAGCAGCGCGACGATGCCGGCGACCCACAGGAGCACCACCACCAGCCGCTTCAGGAGCCCCCGGTAGCGCTCGCCGCGCGGTGTCGCCAGCACCGGCACGCCGAGATCGGAGCGCTCGAGCACGGCGCCGGCGCGGTTGGCGAGGAGTGGCACCAGGGCGAGCACCAGCACCGTGACGAGTGTGCCGCGGACGAGGAAGACGAAGCCGCCGGAGATCTGCAGGGCGAACACCGCCGTCACCAGCACGATGCAGAGGATGGCGATGCGGTGCCAGTGGGCGGCGAGCCGCCGTGCCGGCACCGAGTACCACCGTCCGTCCGGCACCCGCTCGGCGAGCCAGCGGGCGAACGGCCGCCGCCAGCGCAGGACGAAGCGGATCGCCACGACGGCGACGAGCACGCCGAGGATGAACAGCAGGCCCCAGCGCACCGCCGGCGTCAGGCCGAACAGCCACAGCGAACCGACGAACAGGTAGCCCCAGATGGCGAAGGCGGCGGTGCGCACCAGCGACTTGTGCAGGCGGATCGCCGTCTCGTCGGCGGCGGGCACCGCGCGCAGCGCCGGCGTCCGCGGCGCCAGCACCATGCGCACCATCGCAGACAGCACGCCGGTGGCGGCGCCGGCATTGAGGATGGTGAGCGCCAGCGCCTCCACCGGCCGGCTCGGCTGCAGGGCGCCGAGCGCCAGGAAGCCGCCGGCGACGAAGGCACCGATCGGCAGCAGGTCCAGCACCAGGCGCGTCAGCGCCATCATCACCCGCGCCGGCCAGGAGGCGCCGGCGGCGCGCCGGCCGAGCATGTCGCGCAGCCGCCCGAGCAGCCAGGCGACGACGAACCCGGCGAGGACGGCCGCTCCGATCGCCCCGGCGAGGCGGACCGCGCCGTCGAGGGCCGCGACGCGCGCGACGGGATCGGAGAGGGTGGCGACAACCTCGTTGCCGACCGCCGGCAGGGCGGTGACGGCGAATTCGAGCCGGCCGATCGCTTCCTGCACGCCGGAGAACACCGAAGCGGCGTAGGCGACGGCGGCAGCGCCGACGGTGGAGAAGTCGGCGGAGGAATCGGCGGAGGAATCGGCGGAGCCGTCGCCCTGCGCGGCCGTGAGCAGGCGCAACCGCTGCACCAGTTCCGCCCGCCGCTCCGGGTCCTCGATCTCGGCCACCAGCGCGTCGACCTCGGCGGCTGAGGGCGCCGCGGTCTCGGCCTCCGCAGCCGGTGCAGTGGTCGGCAGAACCGTCTGGGCCCGGGCAGGTGCGGCAGCCCCGAGGGCGATCTGCAGGCCCAGCAGACAGGCGAGGATGAGGCAGGCGGGGAGGTGGTGCAGCGGCGGGATCGAGGCAACGGGCGGGCAAAAACGGACCGACATCGGGACAAAGGCTCCTGAAGCCCCCCGACGCAAAGCCCCGACGGCCCGATCGGGTTCCCGCCCCGCGGGCGAATGTCGGCCCCGCATCCCCCGCTGCATCGGCGACGATCATCGTCGCCGCGCTTGACAGTCCGCCCGTCTCGCCGTCAATCGGCGCGCGGCGCCCTCCCCCCGGCTCTGCCCGTTGCAAGAGGTCGGCTACTGGCGATGACGAGCGTGGACGGCTCGCACATGGGCGCGGCGGTGAGCCGACGCAAGCAGCGCGCGGTGGCGATCTCGATCGCCGTCTCGCTGGTGCTCGCCGTCGCCAAGGGCATCGTCGGGCTCGCCACCGGCAGCCTCGCGATCCTCTCGGACGCGGCCCAGACCGTCCTCGACCTCGGCACCAGCGCGCTGACGTTCTACGCCGTGCGCGTCGGCGACAAGCCGGCCGACAGCGACCACCACTTCGGCCACGCCAAGGTGGAGAGCGTCGCAGCCCTGATCGAGACCGGGCTCCTCATCGCCACCGGCATCGCCTTCGTCGTGGAGGCCGGCAAACAGCTCTTCTACGGCGGCGAGCCGTTCGAGGTGACGTGGTGGGTCGCCGGCCTGTTCGTCGTCTCGATCGTCGCCGACTTCTTCCGAGCCCGCATGCTGAAGCGCGTCGCCCGCGAGACCGGCTCGGAGGCGCTCGAGGCCGACGCCCTCAACTTCACCACCGACATGGTGAGCTCCGGGCTCGTGCTGCTCAGCCTCGCCGGCATGTATTTCGGTCTGCCGGCGGCCGACGCCCTGGTGGCGCTCGTCATCGCCGGCTTCATCGGCTGGAACGGCATCCGGCTTGCCCGGCGCACCATCGACACCCTCGTCGACACGGCACCCGCCGGCGTCGTCGAGACGATCGAGAAGCTCGCCGAAGACAGCGAGGACGTTCTGGCGCTGCAGCGGGCACGGGTGCGCCTGTCCGGCGCCACCCTGTTCGCCGCCGTCGACGTCACCGTCCGCCGGACGCTGCCCTTCGACCGCGTCGACGCCATCAAGGCGCGCTTCGAGGACGCGGTCCGCAGTGCCTATCCGAACGCCGACGTCACCGTCACCGCCCACCCGGTGGCGCTCGACGACGAGACCGTGTTCGACAAGGTGATGCTGATCGCGGCGCGGCGCGGGCTCGCCGTCCACCACGTCACCGTGCAGCACCTCGCCAGGCCCGACGAAAGCAGCGAGCAGCTCTCCGTCAGCCTCGACCTCGAGGTCGATGGCGCCATGAGCTTCTCGACCGCCCACGACGTCGCGAGCGGCCTCGAGACGGCGGTTCGGCGCGAGCTCGGCGAGGACATCGAGGTGGAGAGCCACATCGAGCCGATGCTGACGGCGGGCCTTGACGCGCGCGACGCCGGCGCCGTCACCCGCATGACATTCTCCGGCATCCTCTCGGAGCTCGCCGCCGAGACCGGGCGGCTCGCCTTCGTCCACGACGTGCGCGTGCGGGTGAACGACGAGGGGCTGTTCGTCACCTGCCACTGCTTCGCGCAGCCGGGCCAGACCGTCGCCGAGGTGCACGACGCCGTCGATGCGCTCGAGCGCGGCTTCCGCGGCCGTGTGCCCGAGGTGCGGCGGATGATCGTCCACGCCGAGCCGCGCGGCTGAGCCGGACGGCCGTTCACGAAGATTGGATGACGGCGACCGCGTTCGAATTGGAAAAGCGCGTGCCGCGGCGCTAGACCGCTTCCGCCCCTGCGCGGAGAATCAAGACAAATGAGCGCATCCCGGCCCTCGGCCGCCCTCCTCGCCGCCACGCTTGCCGTGACTTTCCTGCCCGCCACCGCCGGCGCGGAGACGCCCGTCGAGCGCGGCGACTATCTCGTCAACTCGATCCTCGCCTGCGGCAACTGCCACACGCCGATGGGGCCGGACGGGCCGCAGGCGGGCATGACGCTCGCCGGCGGCACGAGGTTCGAGGCGCCGCCGTTCACGGTGCACGCCTCGAACATCACCCCGGACACGGCCACCGGCATCGGCGCGTGGAGCGACGCGGACCTCAAGACCGCGATCGTCGGCGGCGTCCGCCCCGACGGCGTGCCGCTCGCGCCGATCATGCCCTACGCCTTCTACCGGGTGATGACCCCGGCCGACCTCGAGGGGCTGGTGGCCTACCTTCGCACCGTCGCGCCCGTCGCCCACGCCGTGCCGCCGCCGGAGTACCGCCAGATCATCCGCGCCGAGCCGCCGCCCGGCTTCGAGCAGCCGGCCACCGCCGCCGACCTCTCGACCCCCGAGGGGCGCGGCAAGTACCTTGTCGGCATCGGCCACTGCATGGAGTGCCACACCAGCCGCGGCCCGCACAGCGAGCCGGCGTTCGCCACCGGCTTCGGCGCCGGCGGCATGGAGTTTCCCGGGCCTTGGGGCGTGTCGGTGGCCGCCAACATCACCGCGAGCAAGGCGAAGGGCCTCGGCGACTGGACGGATGCCGAGATCGCCCGCGCAATCACCGAGGGCGTCGGCCGCGACGGCGCCAGACTGAAGCCGCCGATGGGCTACGGCTTCTACGCGAAGCTGAAGCCCGGCGACGTCGCCGACATCATCGCCTACCTGCGCACGGTGCCGGCGGTGGAGTGAGCGGCAGCGCGGCAGCGGGAGACCGGCCGCCGCCGGGCTCACCACAAGAGCTTGATCACCGGCGTCTGCCCGCGCCCGCAGATGTAGCAGCACCCGCGGCAATCGCGCCTTCCATCATAGCCCACGCCCCAATAGGAGCGGGTGTTGCCGGCCACCCATGCGCCGTAGCAGATCTTCTCGTTCTTCCGGCAGGAGATGTTGATCGTGGACTTCTTGCTGTTCGGGAGGACGTAGACACGATTGGCGCTTGGCCACACCCAGTTGCGGTTCTGCGAATAAAGCTGCAGCTCGACGCGTCGACCGCTGCGGTTCTGGATGTTCCACCGCAAAGTGTTGTTCTTCTTGGCGACGGCGGTCTTGACCGGGGTCTCGGCGGTCGGGCGCGGCTCGCCGACGCTCGCTGCAGCACCGCTCGGCGCCGGGCCGGTGGCCGGGCAGGTCTGGCCCGCCGGGCAGGCGGAAGCGCCCACCTCCGTCGCCGACGCCGCCACCCCCGTCAGGCAACAGGCCAGCAACACGGTCCAGAGCAGCGCCGTGATCTTGGATGGGCCGGTCATTTGTCTTCTCCTCCGAACGGGCACACCCATCCTGAGGCCAAACCGAGCCGCGGTAAACGCTGTCACGTCGTTGCGGTGGCCCGCCGCTTGTTGCCCGCCGGCCGCCGCGCCACGCCGTGCTCTGTCTTCGCCCAGAAGTGCGGGCGGCGGACGAGGTCGACGACGGCGAGCGCGAGCGCGAAGAAGTGCAGCCACCAGTAGACCGGCAGCCAGATGAGCGCGAGCGTCCGGATGGCGCTCGGTCGCATCCTGAGTGCCGCCAGCGCGAGGAGTGCCATCGCCGCCTGGCCGCCGAAGAAGGCGGTGGCGACGAGGGCGAAGCGCAGATCGCCGGCGAAGCTGCCGTCCGGCCCGAACGGCAGCGCACCGAAGCTGTAGCCGGCGACGAGGAACCACGACAGCGGATAGGCGACGACGGTGACGAGGGCGCCGATCAGCTGCAGCGCCAGGGCCACCAGCCCGTCGATGCCGACGCCGCGGGCGAGACCCGCGAGGTCACGCCCGTGCACGAGCGCTGTCTGCAGCCAGCCCTTGTACCAGCGCGAGCGCTGCTTCAGCCACGCGGCCACCTCGAGCGGCGCCTCTTCGTGGGTGGTCGAGGCGATGACGGTGGAGGCATAGCCGCGGCGAGCGAGGCGGACCGCGAGGTCGGCGTCCTCGGTGACGTTGAAGGCGTCCCAGCCGCCGACGGCGAGCAGCGCCGAACTGCGGAAGTGGTTGGAGGTGCCGCCGAGCAGGAACGGCAGCCGGTGGCTGGCGAGCCACGGCAGCATCGCGTCGAACAGCATCGCGTATTCGAGCGCGAACATCGCCGTCACCCAGGTGTCGCCGGCGTGGTCGGTGGCAAGCCGCGCTTGCACGCAGGCGAGGTCCGGCCCGGCAGCGGCGAACGTCTCTGCGGCGCGGCGCAACTGGTCTGGGTCGGGCCGGTCCTCGGCGTCGAAGATTGTCACCAGGCCGCCGCGGGCGAGCGTCAGGCCGACGCCGAGGGCCTTCGGCTTGGTCAGCGGCCCGATCTTCGGCACCATCAAGACGTCGAAGCGGCAGGCGAGCGGGTGGCGTTCGACGGCGGCGATCGTCTCGCGGTCGGTCGCCTCCAGCAGCAGCTTGAGGTCGAGCTTGTCGGCCGGGTAGTCGAGGGCGCAGAGCGCCGGCAGCAGCCGCGGCACGACGCGGGCCTCGCGGTGCAGCGGCACGAGTACCGTGTAAACCGGCAGATCGACATCGGCGAGCGGATGGGCCGGCGGCTCGAAGCCCCCGGCGACCCCCGCGAACGCGGCCGCAACGCGCAGCGCCGCGAACCCGACGAAACAGACGGCGGCGAGGCAGACCGTGAGGCCGAGGATCGTCACGGGGGCGAGGGTGGCCGCCCCGACCCAGGTCGCCGCGGCGAGCCCGAGCACAACGGCCTGCCGGCGCGTCACCGTCGTTTCCGCCCCGCAGCCGCCGGCGGCGGACCGGAAGGCGGCGAGGGCCGCCTCGACTCTACGGGTGCCGACGAGCCGCAGTGCCGGCCGGCGCAGGGCGTCGGGCGCGGCGGACGCCGCGGCACCCACCGTGCCGGTGGCGTCGGAGCCGCCGTCGTCCAAGCCGGACCCGTACGCCTCGGCGACGATGCCCGCGTCCCCCGGACCGGGGACGTCCGCCGCCGCCGCCAGGGCGGCGGCGAATTCCTCCGGATCGGCGAGGCGGATGCGGCGGGCGGCCGCTGGCTCGACGGCGAGGATACGCGCGAGGTCGCCGAGGCGCGCCGGGTTCGCCGGAACCGCCACGATCGGGCCGTGCTCGCCGTAGCCGACGGCGATCAGCGTCACCGCCTCCCCGTCGGGACGGTCGACGCGGACGAAGCGGCCGGCGCCGGCGGCGAGGTCCTCGGCCGTCGCCACGCCGACACCGAGGGTAGCGGCCATCAGTTCGAGCTGCGTCGGGGGCGCGGAGACGGGTCCCGCGGGCGCGAACTCGCCGCGCGCGGGCATCGAGGGCTCGGCGTCCGACACGGACGTCCGGGGTGCGTCAGCCGTCGGCGCACTGGGATGCTGCAGATAGGTCGTCGCGCGATGGGACGATGGGGAACTCGGCGGCGGAGCGTCCGCGCCGAGGGCAGGAATGGCACCGATACCGAGGCGCCTGCGGGCGGCGCCGCGCACGGCACCCCCCTGCCCAGGCCCGCCGGAACCGTGCCGCCACGCCTTCACACGCATCCCCCCATACGCTGCCTGGAAGTGTGGCAGACCCGGACCGGCAGTGCAATCGTAGGCTGTTGCGCTCCGCATGAGAATCTTTGACGCGAAGTGCTCAGGGTCGCCCGCGCGCGCCGTTCTCTCGCCCCAGCCGGCCTGCTAAGGGTTCCGCCGCGGACGGCGCCGGTGGATGTGTGCCGCGACGAACCCGTCGCCGCCATCGTTGCCCTGGTCCGCAGCCGAGGGGAGACCAAGACGTGAGCCAGTCCTTCCTGCGCGATGCCGCCGTTCCGCCGCGCCGCGGCACGCTCGTGCTCGCTCACGGGGCGAGTGCGGCGATGGATACGCAGTTCATGCAGCGCTTCGCCGTCCATGCCGCCAAGGCGGGGCTCGACGTGGTGCGCTTCGAGTTCGGCTACATGGCGCAGCGCCGGATCGACGGCGTGCGACGGCCGCCGCCGAAGGTCGAGACCCTGGTGCCGGAGTTCGTCGCAGCCATCGAAGCCGTGCTTGCGGAGAGCGAGGGGCCGGTGCTGATCGGCGGCAAGTCGATGGGCGGACGGATCGCCGCGATGGTCGGCGGCCTGCCGGATCTCGACCCGCGCGTGAAGGCCGTCGTCTGCCTGGGCTACCCCTTCCACCCGACCGGACAGCCGGAAAAGCTGCGCCTCGGACCCCTGAAGGCGCAGCGCATCCCGACGCTCGTCGTTCAGGGCACGCGCGATCCCTATGGCGACGAAAAGGAGGTGGCGACCTACACGCTGCCGCCGCTCGTGACGATCGTCTGGAGCGAGAACGGCAACCACGACCTCGCCCCGACGGGCGCGTCGCCGGCGACGTGGAACGGCAACATCGAGGCGGCGGCGAAAGCGGCAGCCGGGGTGCTGGGGTAGGGGCGGGTCCGACCACAGATGGTTACCGCACCCGTGAAGCCTTCATCGAGCTGACCTTTCGC
This sequence comes from Pseudoxanthobacter soli DSM 19599, assembly GCA_945898215.1. GTDB lineage: Bacteria > Pseudomonadota > Alphaproteobacteria > Rhizobiales > Segnochrobactraceae > CAMDHY01. The sequence continues at coordinate 34,779 of CAMDHY010000037.1, forward strand.
GATAACGTGTTTCGCACAGGAGGCACCGATGCCTGCAAAGCCCTTCCAGTTGAACGACGACGTCGTCGATCTGGTGCGCGCCGAGATAGACGGCGAGCGCTTCAAGACGGAAAGCGACGTCGTCCGCGAGAGCCTGATCGCGCTCAAGCAGCGCGACAAGTCGTTCGAGGCTTGGCTGCGCGAGGCCGTGGTTCCAATTGCCGAGGAGATGAAGGCGCACCCGGAGCGGGCGCTGAGCTTCGAGGAGGTACAGGACTCTCTCGATCAACATCACCGAAAGCGATTGCAGTCTCAATAGAGCTGCCCGGTGCTCCGGGTTGTTTTTTCAGAGCGGTCGCGCCAGCAGCTGCTCGAACTCTACGACTTCATCGCAGACGCTTCTTCGGCCGAAAGCGCTCACCGCTTTACGTCTGCGCTCAACAAGCATTGCCACTCGCTCGCCGAGTTCCCGTTCCGCGGCGTCTCCCAAGACCACGTTCATCCCGGCCTGCGCACGCTCGTCTTCCGCGGCCGTGTCACGATCACCTACAGCGTCGACGCTGACACCGTGACGATCCTCGGCATCTTCTATGCCGGTCGAGATTGGCAGGGTGGCGTGGAACTCTGACGTGCGTTCG
>CAMDHY010000038.1 GCA_945898215.1 Pseudoxanthobacter soli DSM 19599
CCCACGGCGATCCGATATCGTCGTGTCAGCAGGTCGTTTCGCCGGCGCCGGTGGTGCGCTGCCCCTCGGCGGCCGCCGTCGGCTCGCCGTCCTGCTGGCGCTGGACGTCCTGGGGCGAGGTCGCGACGTCGGATCCACCGCCGGGCGCGGTCGCCATCGGCATCGTCGAGCCGTCTTTCGCCAGCTGGCCGGGCGCGGCCGCGCCGGCCTCGCTCGCCGGGCCGGTCGTCGTCCCGGTGGCGCCGGCATCGGCGCTGCCGTCGGCCGGCTGCTGCAGCGGCGCCAGGCTGCCGTCCTTGGAAATGCCGGACGTGCGGCTCGCGCACTCGGCGTCGGCCGAGGCCGAGCCAAATCCCAGAAGCGCCGCGGTCGCGACGGCCGTGAGGATTGCTTTTCGCATGGGTGTTTCCTCCGTGACGGGTGGCCCCGCGGGAAGAAAACCCTGGAAACGCCGCAAGGTTGCACGGAGGTCCGGCGCCGTCTGGCCGCTCTAGGCGGCGCTCGCCATCGCCCGGTCGCCGCTCGCCGGGAGGGGTTGCGGACGGCCGAGGAGGTAACCCTGCACGGCGTCGGCGCCGATGGCCTGCAGCACCCGCAGCTCCGCCTCCGTCTCCACACCCTCGGCGACGATGACACTGCCGACGTCGTGGGCGAAGCCGATCAGCGCGGATGCCAGCGCCTTGCGGGCCGGGTCGCTGTCGATGTCGCGCGTCAGGTTCATGTCGAGCTTGATGATGTCCGGGCGCAGCTGGAGGATGTGCTGCATGCTGGCGTAGCCCGCCCCGGCATCGTCGACCGCGAGCCGGAAGCCGCGCGCCCGCAACGGCGCCAGGGCGTCCGACAGGGCGTCGTAGTCATCGACCGTGGCGTTCTCGGTGAGCTCGATGACGAGCCGGTCGGCTGGCGCGATGGCGAGCAGCGCCGGGAGGGCGTCGCCGCGGATCGTCGCGGGCGAGGCGTTGATCGAGCAGTAGGCGCCCGCCGGAAGATCCGGCAGGATCGCCAGTGCCTTGCGCAGCGCCGCGATCTCCAGCGCCTCGCGCAGGCCGACCTCGTCCGCCTCGGCGAACCAGACGTCCGGCGTCCGCTGCGGCTCGGCGCAGAAGCGCGACAGGCACTCGAACCCGACGATCTCGCGTCCCGGCAGCAGGTGGATCGGCTGGTGGACGATGAAGAAGCCGTCGTCGTCGATGAGCGACTGCACCCGCGCGAGACGCTCGCCCGCCGCCAGAGCTCGCTGCCGCTGGCGATCGATGTCGTAGGCCGCGAGGTCCGCGAAGGCTCGCATCATCTGCAGGTCGCGGCGGTTGAGCGATGTGTCCGGGTTCGGGCCGAGGCAGCAGAACATGCCGAAGACGGCGCCGTCCGAGAGCCGGATCGGCACGCTGACGTGGGCGCCGATCGGCACCGCCGCCGTGATCGGCATCGCCATCGCGATCGGCTCGCGGGTGGTGTCGGGGATGAGCTCGGGCAGCCGGCCGGCGAGGATGTGGCGACAGTAGACGTCGTCGAGGGACCGCGAATCGCCGGGCTTGATCATCGCCTCCAGTCCCGGCGCGTCGACCTCGCGGAAGACCGACTGGCCGTCGACGAACTCCGACACATAGGCGACCTGCAGGCCGAGATGGCGCCGCATCACCTGCAGCGAGCGCTTCACCATCCCCGTCGCTTCGCCGTCGGAGCGGATGGTCTCGGCGAGCAGGTTGCGAAGGTCGGAGCTGGGCATGAGTCTCGGGTCCGGGGCGATGCGCGAGGCGGGGCGTCCGTGCGGGGCGTGACGCGACACGCTTGGGCACAGTTAGGGTCCAGCGATTCCAAAACGAAGGGAGGGCCTTCTGGTTCCCTCCGTTGGCGCGATGGGCGGAAGGCTGCGAGGGTCAGCCTACGCTCTACGCCTCGCATCGTGAGACGGATGCACCGGCGGCAAAAAACGCGCGACCAGGCGGACGCCGCTTGGGCCTGCGACCTGAACCAAGGCGGGCCTCGATGCGTACCGTGCTACAAGAGCCCAACGGGAGGATGCCGCCCTTGCGAACGATCGCGCCGCCGTATTGGCCGAGGGATGCCGGCGAGCCACGCCGGGCAGCCGCGCGTCGCCCGGCGGATCCCTGGCGTCTTTATCTCGAGGCCCTCCAATCCGGGGCGCGAGTCCCGAACGCCTGCCGGCCCCTCGACGCCGTCTATGGTCCGCTGGCGCACGCCGACGCGACGCGCCCCTTCGTCGTCGCCCAGCTCGGCCAGTCCCTCGACGGCCGCATCGCCACCGTCACCGGCTCCTCGCACTACATCTCCGGTCCCGCGGCGCTGACCCACCTGCATCGCCTGCGCGCCCTCGTCGATGCCGTGCTCGTCGGCATCGGCACCGCGGTCGCCGACGACCCGCAACTCACCGTCCGTCACTGCGCCGGCGAGAGCCCGGTGCGTGTCGTTCTCGATCCTTCTGGGCGTCTGCCGGCGGCCCTGCGCTGCCTCGCGGATGATGGCCCGCCGGTGCTGGTGATCCGCCGCGCCGGACCGGGCGTGACGGCCTGTGACCGCATCGTGCCGGTGGCCGCCGGCGCCGATGGGCGCCTCGATCCGCGGGCGATCGTCGAGGCTCTGGCGGCCCGCGGCCTGCGGCGCATCCTCGTCGAGGGCGGCGCGCAGACCGTTTCCGGCTTCGTTGCCGCCGGCGTGGTCGACCGGCTCTACGTCACGGTCGCCCCGCTCATCATCGGCTCCGGCACCGAGGGCCTGCGCCTGCCGGAGATCGCGGCGCTGACCGAGGCGCTGCGGCCGCCGACGCGCGTGCATGTGCTCGCCGACGGCGACGTCCTGTTCGATTGCGATCTCGCAGCGGCCCGCCCGGCCGCCCTCGGAGGAGATGACGATGACGGCCGCCGTCTACTCGCCCACCGCCCGCCTGCTTCACTGGCTGACGGCGATCGCGGTGATCGCCGCGATCCCACTCGCCATCGCGATGAACAACGTGCCGAGCGGGCCGGTCCAGAACACGCTGTTTGACCTGCACCGCTCGTTCGGGGCGCTCATCCTGCTCCTGGTGCTGATCCGGCTGCCCTACCGCCTGTTCGCTGGCGCGCCGCCGCCCGAACCCTCGCTGCCGCGCTGGCAGATCGGGCTGTCGCACGCCGTGCACTGGCTCCTCTATTTGTTCCTGCTGGTGATGCCGATCGTCGGCTGGGTCGGGACGTCCGCCTACGGCGCGCCGATCACGGTCTTCTGGCTGTTCCAATTGCCGGAGATCGTCGCCAAGAACGAGGCGCTCGCCGAGACGCTGCTCGACGCGCACGCGACCGCCGGCCTGATCATGGGCGGGCTGGTGGTCATCCACATCGCCGCCGCGCTCTATCACCGCTTCATCCGCCACGACGGCGTGCTGGCGCGGATGCTGCCCTCGGCGGGGTGATCCCTCAGCGGCGCGGCGGCGTCGCGAACAGGTCGGTGTGGCCGATGACGCAGCCCGCCGCCGTGCGGCGGTCGGCGAGCCAGCGCGCGGCGACCGCTTCCTCGAGCCCGGCCGCCCGCGCGGCGCCGGCCCACCCCTCCGCCAGTTCGGCGATCAGGGCGGCGTGTTCCGGGCCGAGCCGCCACGGGCTCTTCTCCGTCCGAACGGTGTAGCCGCGGGCGGCAAGCGCCGTCGCGAGGACCCCCGATGCGTCCGGTCCGAGGGCCGGGCCGAAGCCCTTGTCGATGCCCTGGTGGCGGCGGAAGGCGTCGGCCACCGCCGCATCGTCTGGGTGGGGCGGCGACCACGTGCTCGTGCCGTCGACGTCGAGGGCGACGTAGACCGCCGCCCCCGCCGTCGCCACCGCGTCGGCGAAAATCTCGATGAAGGCGGCTGAGACGAGGTCGAACAGCGCCGAGGCGGTGACGAGATCCACGCCCTCGAGCAGCGCGGCCCAGTCGGCGCGGGCGAGATCGGCCTGCCGCCACGAGACGTCGACCGGCATCGTGCCGACATGCAGCGATAGGACGTGCAGCGACAGACCGCCGCCCGAAGCGGGGGGCGTCTCGGCCGGAGTGGAAACCCTTCCGGTGCCGGCGCCCCCGATCATGGTGGCGGACCAGGTTGCGAGGATCTGGCGTCCCGCCGCCACCAGAGAGCCGTCGTGGTCGACGAGCGTCCAGTGCTGCGCCGCTGGCAGGTGCGGCGAGAGCGCCCGCAGCGTCGAGCCCGTACCCGCCCCGAGATCGAGGATTCTCAGGGCGTTGGCACCGGATCCGAAAGCCGCGACGGCAGCGACGAGGGCGGGGCTGCGCGCCGCGCCGTCGGCCGGCTCGCGCAGCGCCAGCCAGTCGCTCGAGAAGCCGGTCATCAGGATGCCTTCGCCAGGTGGTTCGCCGGATCGGAGGTCAGCGCCGCTGCGACCGCCGCCGCGGTGTCGTCCCACGTCGGCAGCGCCGCGCCGGCCCGGCGCGCCGCCGCCGCCGTCCGCCGCCTGAGCGCCGGATCGCCGAGGAGGCGGGCGAGCGCCGCGGCGGTGGCGTCGGCGTCGCCGGGCGCCACCAGCAGGCCCGCGTCGGCAGGAACGGTGTCGCGCACCGCGCCGCCGTCGCCGGCGACGATCGGCAGTCCCGCCGACAGCGCCTCGGCGAAGGCCATGCCGTAGCCCTCGTGGGTGGAGACGAGGGCGAACAGGTCGGCGCCGAGATAGTGGTCGAGCAGGGTGAGCGGTGTCACCGCGCCCGTCAGCCGGATGCGATCCTGAAGGCCGCGCTCCGCGATCGCGTGCCGGAGCGCCGCCGCACAGGCCGGGTCACGGCGGTCGTCGCCGACGAACACCGCCCGCCACGCGCGATCGCGGATGCGGTCGAGGGCCGCCACGAGGGTGGCGTGGCCCTTGCGGCGCGTGATCGACGCCACCGTCAGGATGGTCGGCACGGCGCCGGTACCGACGGCCGGCGGCAGCCGGTCGGTGCCGGGCAGGGCGACCGTCAGGCGGTGCTCCGGAACGCCGTAGTCGGCGATGAGCGTGCGCGCGGTCGCCGGACTAGTGGCGATCACTGCGGCGGCGGTCGCGAGCGCGGCCAGCTCGGTGGCGGCGATGGCGGCCGCCTCGGTGTCGCTGCGGCCGCCTTCGAGGGCGAGAGGGTGGTGGACGAGCACCGCCACTGGTCGCCGAAGTGCCTGCAGCCGCTCGGCCGGCAGGGCCCCGAACGCGAGGCCGTCGACGAGGACGACGCCGTCCGCCGGCACCGATGCGATCGAATCGAACGCCGAATCGATCGAATCATGAGCCGGCTCAGGAAAATCGGCGGGCAGCGGGATGAGGCGCGCCGACCAGCCCCGGCGGCGCAGCGCCGCCACCAGGGCCCGGTCGTAGGCGTAGCCTCCGGTGACGGTTTCGGGATCACCCGGAACCATCAGAAAAAGCTCAGGCATTCGCCACCGGACCTTCGAACCAAGCCCGCGCTACATGCGATTCATGCAGGGTCACGCGGACCGAATCGAGGCCCTCGGACCCCGGCCCGAGGCGCCCGTCGCGGGCAGCCTCGACCATCCGATCGAACACCCATCGGCAGAGGAATTCGGTCGTCGTCAACTTTCCCGCGAGCTCGGGCACCGCATCGAGGTTGCGATAGCTTAGCCGGCTCATGGTCTCCTTGAGCACGTCGGTGGCCCGGCCGATGTCGACGACGAAGCCGTGCTCCGTCAGCGTCGGGCGGAAGAAGGCGACGTCGACGACGAACGTCGCCCCATGCAGGCCCTGGGCGGGACCGAACACCGGGTCCGGCAGGCTGTGCGCGATCATCATGTGGTCGCGGACTTCGACGGCATACATGGATTCGGTCTCCCGTTTTCGTTGGGTCGGCGGCATACGCGGCCGCGACTGGGTCGGATCGACTAGCGTGGTAAGGCGTCAGTCGTAGCGGACGACGATGCCGAGTGCGCCGCCGCCGGGGGCGAGCGCCGCCGGCAGCCGGCGAGGCAGGTCGGCGAAGGTGATCTCGGTGTCGAGCAGTACGTCGAGGCACGGATCGTCGAGAAGATCGAGCGCCTTCTCGAGACGCCGGCGGTAGCTCCACCGCGGCCGCCGCGACGGCGAGACGCTGCCGACCTGCGACCCCACGAGCCGCAGGCGCTGCGAGTGGAAGGCGCCGCCGAGCGGGGCCGCCACCGTGCCCTCGCCGTACCACGACATCTCGATGATCGCGGCCTCAACTCCGGCCGCGGCGATGGCGTTGGCGAGTCCCGGCGCCGAGGCGGAGGCGTGGAAGACGACGTCACAGTCACCGGGGCAGTCGTCCGGCAGGGCGAAGCGGCAGCCGAGCGCCGCGGCAACGGCGGCGCGCTCGGGGACGATGTCGACGAGCGTCACCGCGGTGCCGGCGATGCGTGCAACGAGGCTCGCGACGAGGCAGCCGACGAGGCCGGCTCCGACCACGGCGACGCGGTCGCCGGGGCCGACGGCGCCGTCCCACACCGCATTCAGCGCCGTTTCCATGTTGGCGGCGAGCACGGCGCGGCGCGGCGGAATGCCGCCGGGCACCGGCACCAGCATCGTCGTCGGGGCGGTAAACACGTCTGCGTGAGGCACCAGCGCGAACACCGTGCGGCCGGCGAGATCGCCCGGCCCGTCCTCGACCGTGCCAACGGCGGCGTAGCCATACTTCACCGGAAACGGGAAGGCGCCCTGCTGCGCCGGCGCCCGCATGCGGCCGTGTTCCGAAACCGGCACGCGACCCGCGAGAACCAGCCGCTCCGTGCCGCGGCTGACCCCGCTGAACAGGGTCCGCACCCGCGCCTCGCCGGGTCCGACCGGCGCGACGGACTCCTCCCACAGGTCCACCCGGCCCGGCGCGACGTACCAGAGGGCGCGGGCAAGCGCTCGCCGGGGCGGCCCGTCGCCTGCCCGCATTTCGGCCTCTTGCGTCGCGGAGTGTTCGCCCATCATGGTCCTCGCGTTCGATCCCAAGTCGAATACCACCGACAGGACGATAACCCCCGAGATGTCGACCACGTCTGGTTATAGGCCGTCGCGCCCGCCGCGCCACGACGCCCCGCCCGGCGCGTCCCCCGAGGGGCCTGCGGCCGCGCTGTCGATGGTTCCCGCCGACCCGGCGTGGACGCCCGCCGATCTGCAGCCCAGGGCGGTCGTCGCCCGCCGCCGCCTCGTCATGGCGACGCTGGAACTCGGCACGCTCGCAGCCCTCACCGCCGGCCTGTCGGTGCTGCTCGGCCACGGCGGCTGGTCCGTCCTCGACGGCGTGCTTCTCGTTACCTTCCTGCTTTCGACGCCGTGGACGGTGATCGGCTTCTGGAACGCCGTCATCGGCTTTGCGATCCTGCACGGCACCCGCGATCCGATGGCGGTGGTGGCGCCTTTCCTGTCGCGGGCCCACCCGGACGATCCGATCACGGCCAGGGTCGCGCTGGCGCTCTGCATCCGCAACGAGGACCCCGACGCCGTCTTCGCCCGGCTCTCCGTCATGCGCGAGGCGCTCGACGCGACGCCGTGGGGCGAGCGCTTCGTCGTCGTCGTGCTGTCGGATTCCTCGAAGCCCGAGATCATTGCCGCCGAGGAGGCCGCCGCGTCGCGCCTGTCCGCCGGCTCCCGTCATGCGGGCTCGGTCCGCTACCGCCGCCGCACCGACAACGCCGGCTTCAAGGCCGGCAACATCCGCGAGTTCGTCGACCGCGCCGGCGACGAGTTCGAGTTCATGATCACGCTGGACGCCGACAGCCTGATGTCGGCCGACGCCATGCTCGAACTCGTCCGCGTCATGCAGGCGACGCCGCGTCTCGGCATCCTGCAGAGCCTCGTCGTCGGCCGCCCGGCCGAGAGCGGCTTCGCCCGCATCTTCCAGTTCGGCATGCGCCATGGCATGCGCAGCTACACCACCGGCAGCGCCTGGTGGCACGCCGACTGCGGTCCCTACTGGGGCCACAACGCCGCGATCCGCATGGACGCCTTCCGCGAGCACTGCCGCCTGCCGGCGCTGCCGGGGCGGCCGCCGCTCGGCGGGCCGGTGCTGTCGCACGACCAGATCGAGGCCGCGATGATGCGCCGCGCCGGCTACGAGGTGCGCGTGCTCGCCCGCGAAGGCGGCAGCTTCGAGGAGAACCCGCCGGCGCTGCCGGACTTCCTTAAGCGCGACCTGCGCTGGTGCCAGGGCAACATGCAGTACTTCAAGCTGATCGGCATGCCGGGCCTGAAGCCGGTCAGCCGGCTGCAGGTGCTGCTCGCCATCCTGATGTATTTCGGCGCCGCCGGCTGGGTGGTGTTCATCGCCGCGAGCGCCTTGAAGGTGTTCGAGGCGCCGGCGAGCGAGCCGTTCCCGGCCGCCTTCGGCGTCTTCTTCTTCTTCGTCATCTTCACGATGAGCCTGATGCCGAAGCTCGCCGGCGTCGCCGACATCCTCGTGCGCGCCTCCGAGCGGCGGCGCTACGGCGGCGGCACCCGCCTCGTCGCCGGCGCCCTGATCGAGGTCATTGCCTCGACCCTGATGGCCCCGGCGGTGGCGCTGGCCGACACGATCTTCATGATCGGCCTCCTGTTCGGCCGCCGCGTCGGCTGGGAGGGGCAGAAGCGCGACGGCTACCGCCTGACCTGGGCGCACGCCGTCCGGGGCTTGTGGCCGCAGGTGGTCTTCGGCGCCGCCGTCGGTGTCCTGCTCGCGGTGATGATGCCGGGCGTGCTGCCCTGGGCCTCGCCGATGCTCGCCGGCCTGATCGGCGCCCCGGTCTTCGCGGTGGCGACCGCCGCCCCGGGCTTCGGCCGCTGGCTCGCCACGCGCGGCCTCTGCGCCATTCCCGAGGAGTTCATCCCGGACGCGACGCTGGTCGCCGCCGAGACGGCGGAGGCGGGTGAGCGGCGCGACGAGCGCATGGCGGCTTGACTAAGGGCGCTCGGCCCTCACTCCCCGCTTCGCGCGTTGAGCCAGGCGATCGTGCGGGCGGCGATGCCGTCGAAGTCGTGCGGCTTGAAGTGGCGCTCCCAGTAGTGGCCGTATTCCGGCAGCACCTCGAGCGTCACGTCGGGGTTGCCGGCGGCCTGGAGCGCCGCCGCCATCGCCTTTGAGGCCTCCGGCGGGGCTTGCAGGTCGGCGGCGCCGTGCAGCAGGTAGACGGGCTGCCGGATGCGATCGGCGCAATTGATCGCCTGCACCGTCTCGTAGCACTCCGGCATGTCCGCCGGCGTACCGCCGACCCACTGGCAGAGCCGGGCGTAGCGGCCGGCCGCATAGCCTTCGAGACGCCCTCGAGCTCGCGCCGGAACGTGCTCGGCGCGCCCCAGGCGACGACGCCGGCGAAGCGTGGATCGAGCCCGGCCGTCCGGAGCGCCCCCGTGCCGCCGCGCGAGTGGCCGACGAGGAAGACGCGCGCGGGATCAATGTCGGTTTCCGCCTGAAGTCGTTTGAGGCCGAGTGCGTAGTCGGCCGGATCGTCGATCGCAAACGCCGCACGCCAGCTGATGGCCAGTGCGTGATAGCCGGAAGCCGCCAGGCGTTCCCCGAGCCAGGAGAGCCCCGCCGGATCGCCCTTCCGCAGACCGCCGGGACCGATGACGACGCCCGCCCGCCGGCCGGGCAGCGCCGAGCGGTGCAGGATCGCCGGCTGCGGCCCGGCGGCGGTAGTGGCGAGGGAGATCGTTTCGGCGGCCACGGCGCTTCCTCGGGCTGACGGCCGTCGCGGCGCGGCCGCGCGCACTATGGCGCGACCCGCCCGGCCAGCTGAAATGACGAGCGCTGATGCGGGCGAGCGGAATTGCTGATGGGCTCCGGGCGACATCGCAGCTTCGCCGACCACTGCTTCAATGGCGGAACGCCGCCGCTCCCCCCGGTTGGCGCGTTGCAAGCGAGGCATTCCGATGAAGCGAGCGATTCTCAGGGCCGCGGCTGCCCTCTGTCTGGCGCTGTCGGCGGGCGGTGTTCCGACCTTCGAGGTGTGGGCGCAGGGCGCCGAGGACTCCGCGCAGCTCGGGCCACGGCCGTTCTACCTCGTCGACCGGATGGCGGACGGCGAGCTCAAGCAGGCGCTCGCCGCCTGTGCGACCGGGCCGTTCACCCCGTCGAGCTTCTCGATCGGCCACCGCGGCGCGCCGCTGCAGTTTCCCGAGCACACGCGCGAGGGCTATCTCGCCGCCGCCCGCATGGGCGCCGGCATCCTCGAGTGCGACGTCACCTTCACCAAGGACCGCCAGCTCGTCTGCCGGCACTCGCAGTGCGACCTGCACACCTCCACCGACATCCTGGCGCGACCGGAGCTCGCCGCGAAGTGCACGACGCTGTTTACCCCCGCTGACCCGGCGACGGGCAGGAAGGCCGAGGCGAAGTGCTGCACGAGCGACCTGACGCTCGCCGAGTTCAGGTCGCTGCAGGGCAAGATGGACGGCGCCAACGTCAACGCCACCACCGTCGCCGACTACATGAAGGGCACCGCCGGCTGGCGCACCGACCTCTATGCCTCGACCGGCATGCTGATGACGCACGCCGAGAGCATCGCGCTGTTCAAGGACCTCGGCGTGCAGTTCACGCCCGAACTCAAGGCACCGAGCGTGCCGATGCCGTTCGACGGCGACTACACCCAGGACGCCTACGCCCAGCAACTGATTGACGAGTACAAGGCCGCCGGCATCGACCCGGGGGACGTCTTCGCCCAGTCGTTCCAGCTGCGCGACGTGCTCTACTGGCTGAAGGCCGAGCCGGCGTTCGGCGCGCAGGCGGTGTTCCTCGACGACCGCGACGAGACGCTCGCGGGCTTCGACGCGATGAAGCCGGAGACCTGGAAGCCGACGATGCAGGAGCTCGTCGGCCAAGGCGTCGAGATCGTCGCCCCGCCGACGCACGTGCTGGTGACGCTCGACCCGCAGGGCAAGATCATGCCGTCAGCCTACGCCAAGGCCGCGAAGGATGCCGGCCTCGACATCATCACCTGGACGCTGGAGCGCTCCGGCACGCTCGCCGACGGCGGCGGCTACTATTTCCAGAGCGTCAAGGATGCCATCAAGGGCAGCGGCGACACCTACGTGCTGCTCGACGTGCTGGCGAAGGACGTCGGCGTGCGCGGTGTCTTCTCCGACTGGGCCGCCACCGTCACCTATTACGCCAACTGCATGGACCTCGACTGAGACAGGGTGCGTGCTTGCGGGGACGGCCGGGACGCGCCGGCATTCCCTTCGTGCGAGCGCAGATCGGGGCGCGCGGCGAGGGGCGCGCGCTCGCGCGGGCGGGCGTCCTGCTTCGGCCTTCGTGATGGAACGGAAGCGAGGTCTAGATGGGTGCGGGAACTTTGCGGCTGGCTAGCATCGCTGCCCTCGTCGCCCTTGCAGCTGTGGTGACCGCCGCCGGCGCCCGGGCCGACACGGCGGCCGACGAACGGGCGATCACCGAGCGGCTGCAGCGCTGGACGGCGGCCTTCAACGCCCGCGACGCGGCGGGCGCCTGCGACCTGTTCGCGCCGGACCTCGTCTATTCGCTGCCGGGCCTCGTCGATGCGTCCTACGAGCGGATGTGCGGCAACTTCCGGGCGGTGTTCGCCAAGCCGGGGCTGCGTCTCACCTACGCCGAGCCGGACATCCACGAGATCCTCGTCGACGGCGACCTTGCGGTGGTCCGCCTCACCTGGACGCTCACCGCCGAGGCGAACGGCGACACGGACACCACGTCCGACGAGGGCCTGGACGTCTTTCGCCGCCAGCCGGACGGCCGCTGGTCGATCATCCGCTTCATGGCGTTCCCGACGCGGGAAAACCGGGTGCTGGAGTAGGGCGGCGGCAAGTCCGGTGTGCTCCCCTCCGCGGCTACTTCCACGGCTGCCCGAACAACACATAGCCGCCGCCCGAGCCCGTCTTCGAGGTCAGGTCCTCCGTGCTCAGCACGAAATCGTCGCGGCCGTCGCCGTTCACGTCGCCGACACCCGCCACCCGCCCCCGTCCGTCTATCCCTTTGAGGCGGACGGCGCGCACCGACTTCGAGCGGTCGAACTCGACGAGACCTGGGAAGGTCCTCTGGCCGAGCAGCAGGTAGGCGCTCAACGGTTCCTCCTCGCCACCGAACATCACGTCGCCGATGCCGTCGCCATTGACGTCGCCGACGCCCGCGGACCAGATCGCCGAGGTCTTCGTGCGGAAACCGTTGCGGCCGTTGAGGCTCGTGAGGCCGAAAGAGGCGGGGAAGCCGCCGGTCGCCTTGCCGAAGACGACGAAGCCGGCCCGTGCGAAGTGGTATTGTACGGTGGGCGCGTCGCCTTGCCGGGCCGTGAGCACGATGTCGTCGACGCGATCGCCGTTGACGTCGCCGGCTGCACCGGCGGTCTGCGCGATGCCGAGATTGTCGTTGCGCAGCACACCGGGGATGACGAAGCCGTCGCGGCCGTCTAGCTCTGCAAGCCTGCGACGGAAAGGCACGGGCTTCTTCGAGCCGAAGACGACGTAGACGGCACCGGCATTCACCACGTCGCCGTGGTTTGCTCGCGGCGCGCCGACCAGGATGTCGGCAAGGCCGTCGCGGTTGAGGTCGCCTGCGCCGGTGACCCACTCGATCGGCGCTCCCTGCGCACGCAGCAGCACATAGCCGTCGTCCTGGTCCAGGCCGTCGACTGCGATCACCGGCGGGAAGTCGCCGTCCTTGCGCCCGAAGACGACATTTACCGCGACGCCCTGGTAGTCCTCGGTCGACGTCGCGCCGATGTCGTCGATGCCGTCGCCGTTGACGTCACCGAGGATCGCCGCCCGGCCATTGGCCGAGATCAGCACCGCCTCGCGGGGCTTCGGCACGTTCGGGTCGAGGATGACCGTCTTCGGCATGTCGTCCCGGCCGAAGACCACCCAGCTGCCGATCTGCGAGCTCAGCAAGATGTCGTCGCGCCCGTCGCCGTTGACGTCTCCGCCGCCGGAGACGCTGTCGCCGAGGAGCAGACCGCCGCGGTGGCCGACGAGACGGAAGCCGTCGGTGCCGTCGAGCCGCGACGCGTCGACGACATCCGGAATCTTGCGGCTCGGCCCTCCGTACACGACCGCCGCATAGCCGGGCCTGCGTCGATCCGGCCAGGCGCCGAACGGCGCCCCCATCAGCACGTCGTCATAGCCGTCGCCGTTGAAGTCGCCGGCGGTGCTGGTCGTCCGCCCGAGGCCGTGCTGTTCCCAGTTCGGCCGGTTGCGGATGGCGAAGCCTTCCGCCGGCCGCATTTTCGGCAGGTCGATAACGTCGGTGGCGTTGCGGTCGATCTTCTGCGAGATCGTCACCGGCTCGGACATCGGGCCGATGTTTCCCGCGGCGTCGACCAATGCCATTTGGTAAGTGTGTGTGGCGTTCTCGGGCGGCGCAATCAAGAAGTCGGTGCGGTTCAGGAAGTTCAAGGATCCAAAGTAGGTAGGGGTTCCGTCATTCCGAAACAGGGTGAGCCAACCATCCTGCGCACCGTTCTGATCGACCGAGAGCGTCACTTCGAGGGCATCAGTGGTGACGGATACTGGCGCAGGTCGCTCGAGGCGACTGCCATACGCGAACGTGGGCGCGGCGATCGGTGCAATGTCGTCGAAGAAGATTGCAAACAGCATCCCGGTTTCGGCAGTCCCCAGTCGGACGTCGACAGCGAACAGGTTCTCCCCGTAGTCCAACTTCGGAAGCTGGAATTCGAAGCGCCCCTTCGAATCCGCAACGGTCGAGCCCACGGATTTGACGTCTGTGGTTTCCCCGACCATTTGGCTGTATCGGACCTTGGCATTGGGGGAGGTGACGCCGCCGACCAGCGGTGTGCGATCTGATGTGGTATCGAAGGTTCCGCCGGTCCGCGACTTTCCCTTCAGTTCGAATGTCGGAGTGAGGATTCGTTCCGCAGCCGCCGGTGCGCTGACCACCACCAGTGCGGCGAGCAGTGCAACGCCGAGGGGACATCTCGGCGACCACATCGCGCGTCGCGACACGGGGGCCTGACGGCATAACATTCCCATGGCCGGACACTTTCGTTCGCTGATGCGGTCTATCTCTACCAAAGGTTGCCACGTTGGCGCGGCAGCAACAAGGCTGCGAGCGGCGGATCACGCAGGAGACCGGAAGTGGCCACGCGGCGGCGCCGTGCGCGCACGGCCGGGAGGCGCCGCGGCCTCCGCCTCACGCCGCCGTCTTCATCGCCGCTTCGCCGCCGGCGCGGATGGCCGCGATGTTCGCCGCGTAGGCCTCGGGGGTGCCGCCCTTGAAGACGGCGGAGCCGGCGACGAGGCTGTCGGCACCGGCCTCGGCGCAGAGGCGCGCCGTCTCCGGGTTGACGCCACCGTCGATCTCGATGCGGATCGGCCGATCGCCGATCATCTGTCGGATCCGGCGGATCTTCGGCAGCTGCGAATGCAGGAACGACTGGCCGCCGAAGCCGGGGTTCACCGTCATCACCAGCACCAGGTCGACCTTGTCGAGCACGTACTCGATGGTGCTCTCCGGCGTCCCCGGGCAGAGCGTGACGCCGGCCTTGCAGCCGAGGCGGCGGATCTCCTGCAGCGTCCGGTCGATGTGGGGCGAGGATTCGACGTGGGCGATGATTTGGTCGGCGCCCGCCTTGGCGAAGGCCTCCAGGTAGGGGTCGACCGGGGCGATCATCAGGTGGACGTCGAAGGGCTTCGTCGTGTGCGGGCGCAGCGCCTTCACGACGTCCGGGCCGATGGTGATGTTCGGCACGAAGTGGCCATCCATGACGTCGACGTGGATCCAGTCGGCGCCGGCGGCGTCGATGGCACGCACCTCCTCGCCGAGGCGGGCGAAGTCCGCCGACAGGATCGACGGGGCGATGACGAGGGGCTGCTGGCTCATCGGGAAGTCCTCAAGCGCGGGTCTCGGAAGCGGCCTTGAACACCCGGCTCGACAGGATGTCCTCCGCTTCGATGGTCATGATGTCGCCGGCCGTCAAGGGCTCGGCCGCGCGGGCGACGAGCCGGTTCGCCTGCCGGAGGCGGGCGCGATCGAGCGCGTTGCGGATCGAGCGGGCGTTGGAGAAGTGCGGCTGCCGGCGGCGGGCGACGACGTAGGACTCGAACGCCGTCCTCGCCTCCGGGCTCAGCCGGTAGTTCTGGTCGGAAAGCAGCTTCTCGCCGATCGAGACGAGCTCGCCGTCGCCATAGTCGGGGAAGTCGATGTGGTGGGCGATGCGCGAGCGGAAGCCGGGGTTGGAGGAGAAGAACTTGTCCATCCGGTCGCCGTAGCCGGCGAGGATGACGACGAGGTCCTCGCGCTGGTTCTCCATCACCTGCAGCAGGATCTCGATCGCCTCCTGGCCGTAGTCGCGCTCGTTCTCCTGGCGGTAGAGGTAGTAGGCCTCGTCGATGAAGAGCACACCGCCCATCGCCTTCTTGAGGATCTCCTTCGTCTTCGGCGCGGTGTGGCCGATGTACTGGCCGACGAGGTCGTCGCGCGTGACGGAGACGAGGTGACCGCGTCGGATGAAGCCGAGGCCGTGCAGGATCTCCGCCATCCGCATGGCGACCGTCGTCTTGCCGGTGCCGGGGTTGCCGGTGAACGACATGTGCAGGGTCGGCGCCTCCGCCGCGAGCCCGAGCCGGCGCCGCACCCGCTCGATCAGCAGGAGTGCGGCGATCTCGCGGATGCGCGTCTTCACGGGTTTGAGCCCGATCAGGTCGCGGTCGAGCTTGTCGAGGATGGCGTCGATCCCTGCCTCGGCGCGCTCGGCGAGGAGGTCGACGCGGACGGTCGGATCGAACGGGGCAGGGGCCTCGCCGGCGGCTTCGGTGTGGGTGACGGTGTTCATGGGGGGCGGCTCCGTTCTACGCGTCCCTCCCCTGCCAGGGGGAGGGACGGGCCGCGCAGCGGCCAGGGTGGGGCCCGTCGATCCGGAGTGAGACGGCCGATGTCGCGGTCCTGATTGACAGGCCCCCACCTGCCGGCTGCGCCGGCTGTCCTCCCCCCTGGCAGGGGGAGGACGCGTCAGCGTTCGGGTCATGCGTCGGCGCATCGAAACAAAAAACGGCGGCTTCCGGGTGGTCCGGCGAGAGGGCGCCGGACCCACGGAGCGAGCGGGTCCGGAAGCCGCCGCAAGGGGAGGCCCGCGCCACGCCAGGCGCGGAGCGCTCCACGGAGCGTGTCAGCCGCCGTAGCGGCGGCCTTCCGGCTGGTTCGCCGCATAGGAGCGCGTCGTGTAGGCGATCTTGCGCCCCTCGCGCTCCTGGCGGATCAGGTCGAAGCCGGGCTCGTCGGCCGGGCGGTTGACGATGAAGGAGATGCGCAGCGACTCCCACGTATGGGTGGCGTCGAAGGCCGACATGCGGATGTACTTGTCGCCGTGGATGCGCCGGCAGTCGGAAAGCTCCTTCATCACGCCGGCGGCGTCGCGGAGATCGAACATCGGCAGGCCCCACATCTCCCAGTAGGTGTTGCGGGGGTGGGGGTCGTCGGTGAACTCGAGGTTCACCGCCCAGCCCTTGTCCAGGCAGTACTGCACCTGGGCGCGGATCTGGTCGTCGGTGAGGTCGGGCAGGAACGAGAAGCAGCCCTGGGTGACGCGCATGGTTTCCTCCTGCGCCGCTGGCGCGGCAATCGGAATGCTCGGCCGCGGCTGACGCGGCTTCGGGGATGGGGCGGACGGGGCGCCGTCGCGGGCGCCCCGCGAAAGGCTCAGACCGAGGCCGAGACCGAGGGCACGAAGTCGGGCGTGTCGGTGGAGGCGTAGTCGAAGGTGACGTCGCCCCACACGTCGAGCGCCTGCTTCAGCGGCAGGCAGTGGCGCGCCGCGTCCTGCAGGATCTGCGGGCCTTCCTTGACGTAGTCGCGGCCCTCGTTGCGGGCGAGGATCATCGCCTCGAGCGCCACGCGGTTCGCCGTCGCGCCGGCCTGGATGCCCATCGGGTGACCGATGGTGCCGCCGCCGAACTGCAGCACGACGTCCTCGCCGAGGTGGTCGAGGAGCTGGTGCATCTGGCCGGCGTGGATGCCGCCCGACGCCACCGGCATGACCTTGCGCAGGCTCGCCCACGGCTGGTCGAAGAACACGCCGTTCTCGAGGTTCATCGGCACGTGGTCCTCGCGCAGGATGTCGTAGAAGCCGCGCGTCGTCTTCGGATCGCCCTCGAGCTTACCCACCACCGTGCCGGCGTGGATGTGGTCGACGCCGGCGAGCCGCATCCACTTGGCGATGACGCGGAACGACACGCCGTGCGTCTTCTGCCGCGTGTAGGTGCCGTGGCCGGCGCGGTGGAGATGCAGGATCATGTCGTTGCGGCGCGCCCACTTCGACATCGACTGGATCGCCGTGTAGCCGATGACGAGGTCGATCATGACGATGGTCGAGCCGAGCTCCTTGGCGAGCTCGGCACGCTCGTACATGTCCTCCATCGTGCCGGCGGTGACGTTGAGATACGTCCCCTTGATCTCGCCCGTCTGCGCCTGCGCCTTGTTGACGGCCTCCATGCAGTAGAGGAAGCGGTCGCGCCAGTGCATGAACGGCTGCGAGTTGATGTTCTCGTCGTCCTTGGTGAAGTCGAGGCCGCCCTTCAGCGCCTCGTAGACGACGCGGCCGTAGTTGCGGCCGGAGAGGCCGAGCTTCGGCTTCACCGTGGCGCCGAGCAGCGGCCGGCCGAACTTGTCGAGGCGCTCGCGCTCGACGACGATACCGGTGGCCGGCCCGTCGAACGTCTTGATGTAGGCGACCGGCAGCCGCATGTCCTCGAGGCGCAGCGCCTTCAAGGGCTTGAAGCCGAAGACGTTGCCGATGATCGAGGCGGTGAGGTTGGCAATCGAGCCCGGCTCGAAGAGATCGAGGTCGTAGGCGATGTAGGCGAAGTAGGAGCCCGGCGCGTTCGGCACCGGATCGACCTTGTAGCACTTCGCCCGATACTTCTCGCACGCGGTCAGGCGGTCGGTCCACACCACCGTCCAGGTGGCGGTGGAGCTCTCGCCGGCGACGGCGGCAGAGGCCTCGATCGGATCGACGCCGTCCTGCGGCGTGACGCGGAAGAGGGCGATGACGTCGGTGTCCTTCGGCGTGTAGTCGGGCTCCCAGTAGCCCATCTTGCGGTATTCCATCACGCCGGCCTTGTAGCGGTCCTTGCCGCGCACCGTTCCTGCATCTGCGTTCATGGGGGCTTCCTCCTGAAAGTCGGTGTCGTGGTCGGGACGCACGTCTCCTGGCCCTGCCGAGGCGGCAGGACGGCCGTCAGTCCAGTCTTCCAGCCTCGCCGTCTGCGAACCCTCCCCCCTCGCGGGGGCGGGTCGGGAGGGGGGGCCGCCGCGAGTTCGGCGCCGGGTTTTCCCGCGGCGCTGCCGCGCCGCCCCCCCTCCCGCCGACTTCGTCGGCGACCTCCCCCGCGAGGGGGGAGGGGTAAGATCGTCACTCCGCCGCCTGGGCGACGTCGATGCGCGGGTCGAGGCTGCCGGAGCGGTAGCGCTTGGCCATCTCGGCGAGCGAGACCGTGGTGATCTTCGAGGCGTTGCCGGCGGTGCCGAACTCCTCGAAGCGCCGCTTGCAGAGCGCCATCATCGAGTCGAGCGAGGGGGCGAGGAACTTGCGCGGGTCGAACTCGCTGCGCTTCTCCGACGCCACCTTGCGGAACACCGCCGTCATGGCGAGCCGGCAGTCGGTGTCGATGTTGACCTTGCGCACCCCATGGCGGATGCCGGTCTGGATCTCCGAGACCGGCACGCCCCAGGTCTGCGGCATCTCCCCGCCGTGCTGGTTGAACAGGTCCTGCAGCTCCTGCGGCACCGACGACGAGCCGTGCATGACGAGGTGGACCGTCGGCAGGCGGGCGTTGATCTCCTTGATGACGTTCATCGCCAGGATGTCGCCGTCCGGCTGGCGCGAGAACTTGTAGGCGCCGTGCGAGGTGCCCATGGCGATCGCCAGCGCGTCGACCTTCGTCCGCGCCACGAAGTCGACGGCCTGGTCGGGGTCGGTGAGGAGCTGGTCGTGCGACAGCGTCCCCTCGGCGCCGTGGCCGTCCTCCTTGTCGCCCTGGCCGGTCTCGAGCGAGCCGAGCACGCCGAGTTCGCCCTCGACCGACACGCCGATCGCATGCGCCATGCGGGCGACGCGGGCGGTGATGTCGAGGTTGTAGTCGTAGCTCGCCGGCGTCGAGGCGTCGGCCTCGAGCGAGCCGTCCATCATCACGCTGGTGAAGCCGTGCTGCATGGCCGAGAGGCACGTCGCCTCGTCGTTGCCGTGGTCCTGGTGCAGGCAGATCGGGATGCCCGGATACATCTGCTCGGCGGCCTCCACCATCTTCGACAGCATGATGTCGCCGGCATAGGAGCGGGCGCCCCGGCTCGCCTGCAGGATCACTGGCGCATCGACCGCCTGGGCGGCCCGCATGATCGCGATCACCTGCTCCATGTTGTTGATGTTGAAGGCGGGCACGCCGTAGCCGCGCTCGGCGGCGTGGTCGAGGAGCTGGCGGAGGGTGATGCGGGCCATCGGGTTTCCTCGGCTGATCGTGAGCGGTCGGCGGCGGGCTGGCCGGATTGAGCGGTGCCCGCGGCGCCTCAGTTGGACTTGTGGGTGACGGCGAGCGCCGCGGCGACGACGGCGTCCTCGGTGATGCCGAACTTCTGGAAGAGCACCTCGGCCGGGGCGCTCGCCCCGAAGCCGTGCATGCCGACGAACACCCCGTCGTCGCCGAGCCATCGCGCCCAGTCGCCCTCCACCGCCGCCTCGATGCCGACGCGCGGGGCGCGGCCGAGGACGGAGCGGCGGTACTCGGCGTCCTGCTCGCGGAAGAGATCGAGGCAGGGGGCGGAGACCACCGCGGCGCGCACCCCGTGGGTGACGAGCGCCTCGGCCGCCGCCACCGCGAGCGACACCTCCGAGCCGGTGGCGATCAGCGTCACGTCGCGCCAGCCTTCCGGCTCGACCAGGACATAGGCGCCGCGCGCCGTGCGGTTGGCGCCGGCACCGTCGCGCCGCAGCGTCGGCAGCGCCTGCCGCGACAGGCAGAGCACCGACGGGCGTTTCGCCGCGCGCAGCGCGCACTCCCAGCTCTCCGCCGTCTCGACCGCGTCGGCCGGGCGGAAGACCAGAAGGTTCGGGATCGCCCGCAAGGCCGCCAGGTGCTCGACCGGCTGGTGGGTCGGCCCGTCCTCGCCGAGGCCGATGCTGTCGTGCGTCATCACGTGGACGACGCGCACCCCCATCAGGGCGGCCAGCCGAATGGCGGGCCGCGAATAGTCGGCGAAGCAGAGGAACGTGCCGCCGTAAGGCACGAAGCCGCCGTGCAGCGCCATGCCGTTCAGCGCTGCCGCCATGCCGAGTTCGCGGATGCCGAAGTGGATGTAAGAGCCGGAGAAGTCGGCCGCCGACACCGGCAACTGGCCCTTGGCGTGGGTGAGGTTCGAGTGCGTCAGGTCGGCCGAGCCGCCGGCGAGCACCGGCGTCGCCGGCACGATGGCGTCGAGCACTTCGCGCGAGGCCTGGCGGGTGGCGATCGACGGCGCCTTCGTCGCAAAGCCCGACTTCACCGCTGCGATGGCGCGGTCGAAGTCGGCGCCCAGCTGGCCCGTCATGGCGGCCTCGAAGGCGGCGCCAACGCGGGTTCCCTGGGCGGCGAGGCGGCCTTCCCAGGCGTGGCGGGCCTCGCGGCCGCGGCTGCCGGCGGCGGCCCAGGCGACGCGGACGTCGTCGGGGATCTCGAAGGGCTGCCACGGCCAGTCGAGCACGGCGCGGGCGGCGGCGATCTCGGCGGCGCCGAGCGGCGCCCCGTGCACCTTCTCGGTGCCCTGCTTGGTCGGCGCGCCGAAGCCGATCACCGTCTTGCAGGCGATCAGCGAGGGGCGGTCGGACGTCTGGGCCGCCGCGATGGCGGCCGCCACCGCCGCCCGGTCGTGGCCGTCGACGCGGGCGACGGCCCAGCCGGAGGCGGCAAAGCGCGCCAGCTGGTCATCGGAGCACGACAGCGAGGTGCGGCCGTCGATGGAGATCTCGTTGTCGTCGAACAGCACGATCAGCCTGTTGAGCTTGAGGTGCCCGGCGAGCGAGATCGCCTCGTGGCTGATGCCCTCCATCAGGCAGCCGTCGCCGCACAGCACGTAGGTGCGGTGGTCGACGAGGTCGTCACCGAAGCGGGCGTTCATCATGCGCTCGGCGAGCGCCATGCCGACGGCGCTGGCGAGACCCTGGCCGAGCGGCCCGGTCGTCACCTCGACACCCGGCGTGTGGCCGTACTCGGGGTGGCCGGCGGTCTTCGAGCCCCACTGGCGGAACTGCTTCAGCTCCTCGATGTCCATGCCCGGCGTGCCGGTGAGATGGAGCAGCGCATAGAGCAGCATCGAGCCGTGGCCGGCCGACAGCACGAAGCGGTCGCGATCGGCCCAGTCGGGTGCGGCCGCGTCATAGCGCAGGAAGCGGGTGAACAGCACGGTGGCGACGTCGGCCATGCCCATCGGCAGGCCGGGATGGCCGGACTTCGCCTTCTCGACGGCGTCCATCGCGAGGGCGCGGACGGCGTTCGCCATGTCGCGATCGAGATCGCGCGGGGCAGGGGGGGCGGCTGTCGTGGCCTGTCTGTCGTGGGCGGTCATCGGCTCGCACTCCCCAAAGAGGTGGCGTTCGTCCTCCCCCTGCCAGGCGGGAGGACAGCCGCGCGCAGCGCGGCAGGTAGGGGCCCGTCAATCCGAACACCGGCCCCAGTTGGGATTGACTGGCCCCACCCTGACCGCTGCGCGGTCTGTCCCTCCCCCTGGCAGGGGAGGGATGAAGAGCGTTCCGCCATCCCCCTCACAGCGCCCGCCTCCGCCGCTCGACGAGCTGCAGGATCAGGGGCGTCAGGATCAGCTGCATGGCGAGGTCGAGCTTGTTGCCCGGGATGACGATCGAATTCGCCCGCGACATGAAGCTGTCGTGGATCATCGACACCAGGTACGGGAAGTCGATGCCACGCGGGCTCTTGAATCGGATCACGACGAGCGACTCGTCCGGCGTCGGGATCCAGCGCGCGATGAACGGGTTGGACGTATCCACCGTCGGCACGCGCTGGAAGTTGACGTCGGTCTCGGTGAACTGCGGACAGATGTAGTTGATGTAGTCCGGCATCCGCCGCAGGATCGTGTCGGTGACGGCTTCCGTCGAGTATCCGCGCGTCGACCGGTCGCGGTGGATCTTCTGGATCCACTCGAGGTTGATCACCGGCACGACGCCGATCTTGAGATCCGCATGGCGGGCGACGTCGACCTCGGGCGTCACGACGGCGCCGTGCAGGCCCTCGTAGAAGAGCAGATCCGTCGGACCGGTCAGCCGCTCCCACTCCGTGAAGGTGCCGGGGCTGCCGCCATAGAGGTCCGCCTCCACCGCGTCGTGGATGTAGTGGCGGAAGGTGCCGGTGCCGCTCGTGCCGTACTCGGCGAACAGCTGCTCCAGTTCCCGGAAGAGGTTCGCCTCCGGCCCGAAGTGGCTGTAGTGGCGGTTGCCCTTCGCCTGCTCCTCGGCCATCTCGCGCTTCATGGCGAGGCGGTCGAAGCGGTGGAAGGCGTCACCCTCGACATAGGCCGCCTCGACCTGCTCGCGGCGGAAGATCTGCTCGAAGGTGCGGCGGACCGAGGTGGTGCCGGCGCCGGACGAGCCGGTGACCGAAATGATCGGGTGCTTGACGGACATGGGCGTGCCTCCGGGCTCGGTCTTCAGGCCCGAAGGAGACCACGATTGCCGAACAGCGGCGACTTGTGCGCCGCCGGCTCGCGCTGCACGCGCTCGAAGTGCGCCACCTCGTGGGCCGAGCCGAAGATCAGTGGCACACGCTGGTGCAGCCCGGTCGGCGCGACGTCGAGCATGCGCTCGGTTCCGGTGGTGCAGCCGCCGCCGGCCTGCTCGATCAGCATGCCGATCGGGTTCGCCTCGTAGATCAGCCGCAGGCGGCCATTCTCGTAGCCGCGCCGCGCGTCGCCCGGATAGAGATAGATGCCGCCGCGCGTCAGGATGCGGTGCGCCTCCGCCACCATCGAGGCGATCCAGCGCATGTTGAAGTCGCGCCCGCGCGGACCGGCGCTGCCGGCCAGGCACTCGTCGACATAGGCGCGGAACGCCGGATCCCAGTGGCGGTAGTTGGAGGCGTTGACGGCGAACTCCGACGTCCGCTCGGCGATCCGCACCCGCCGCGCCGTCGGCACGAAGGCATCGGTGTCGGGATCGAGCGTATAGACGTCGGTGCCGTCGCCGACGGAGAGCACCAGCGCGCACTGCGGGCCGTAGAGCAGGTAGCCGGCGGCGAGTTGGCGATGGCCCGGCTGCAGGAAGGCGTCGCCCTCGGCGATCGCCGGCAGCACCGAAAAGATCGTGCCGACCGAGACGTTGGTGTCGATGTTGGAGGAGCCGTCGAGCGGGTCGACCGCCACCACCAGCGGCGCGCCGGGCTTCATCGGCACCGCGGCGTCCATCTCCTCGGAGCAGAAGGCGGCGACCGGGGCGGTGACGAGCGCCTCGAGCAGGAGGTCGTTCGCCGCGACGTCGAGGGCCTTCTGGTCGTCGCCGGTGGAGGAGGCGCGGGTGACGGCGGCGAGGCCGCCCTCGATGGCGCCGCGGCGGACCACGGCGGCGATGCGGCGGCCGGCGGCGGCGAGCGCCACCACCGTCTCGGCGACGGCGACGCGGCCGGCATCGTTGCCCGACCAGGCTTCGAGAGCGGATTCGAGACGCGGGTGCGCCATCGCGGTGTGCGGCATGACTTCCCTCCTGAGCCCCCGGCAGGCTGGCCGGGCGGCCGGTCGTTTCCTCGACGCTCGGAAGGTTGATCCCCGTCTCGGTCGGCCGGTTCCTCCGGCGCGGCGACGGGTGCTCCGATCGGTGTTCTTCTCTGCGGGCTCGTGTGGCCCGCTTGTCGGGTGCGCTCTTGTCCGTGCCGGTCGGCGCGGCTCGCTCCCTGATGTCCGGACTGTGACGCCGGCCATCCAGAAAGTAAATTTGTTTCTTCTTGCGCATCCCTTCAAAAAAAGTGAATCTGTCCCATGCGATCCGTCACCCTCAAGCAACTGCGGGCCCTCGCGGCGGTGGAACGAACGGGGGCCATCACCGCGGCCGCGAACGAGCTCGCCGTGACGCCGCCGGCGGTGACGGCACAGATCCAGCTCCTCGAGCGCATCGTCGGCCTGCCGGTGCTGGAGCGGGCCGGCGCCACCTTCCGGCCGACCGTCGCTGGGCGCGAGCTCCTCGACGCCGCCGCCCGCATCGAGCAGGCGCTCGCCGAATGCGGCGGCGCCCTCGACGCCCTGAAGAGCCTCGACGCTGGCCAGGTGGCGGTCGGCGTCGTCTCGACGGCGAAGTATTTCGCTCCGCATGCGCTCGCCGCCTTCGCCCGCGCCAATCCGCGCATCGACCTCAAGCTCGTGGTCGGCAACCGCGCCGAGATCATCGCCGGCCTCGAGCGCCTCGACCTCGACGTCGCCATCATGGGTCGCCCGCCCGAACAGCTCGACGTCGAGGCGGAGGCGATCGGCGAGCACCCGCACGTCGTCGTCGCCGATCCCGCCCATCGGCTCGCCGGCCGGCGGGCGATCCCGGCGGCTGAGATCGCCCGCGAGCGGCTGATCTCCCGCGAGGATGGCTCCGGCACCCGCGCCCTCACCGAGCGCCTGTTCGAATCGCTCGACGAGCGGCCGCGCTACGCCCTCGAGATGGGCTCCAACGAGACGATCAAGCAGGCCGTCATCGCCGGCCTCGGCATCTCGCTGATCTCCGCCCACACGGTCGCCGCCGAGGTCGCCGACGGGCGGCTGTCGATCCTCGACGTGACGGGGCTGCCGATCATCCGCCAGTGGTACGTGGTGCGCATGCGCGGCAAGCGCTTCCTGCCGGCGGCGCGGCGCCTGCATGTCTTCCTGAAGGAGGAGGCGAACCGTTTCCTGCCCGTCGTGCCGGGCCTGCAGCCGGCCGAGCCGCAGCGGCGTCGCGCGCGAAACTGATCCCGCCGCATCTGCCGTGGGGAAAAGTCCTTCCCGTGGATGGTGTCCGGAAGGGGAAACCATCCTCGTTCATCCATCCGACACAGGGTGAATTGTCTCGGCCGCTGCGGCTTGCTACAGGTGCTGAAAATCACCCTTCGCCCGGCCGCCACTCAGAGCGGTGCCGCGAACGGGTCGGTCCTTCCAGGGGCGAACGAAGACAATATGGAATATTTCCTCCAGCAGCTCATCAACGGAATCACGTTGGGCTCGATCTATGGGCTGATCGCCATCGGTTACACGATGGTCTACGGCATCATCGGCATGATCAACTTCGCCCACGGCGACATCTTCATGGTGGGCTCGTTCATCGCGCTGATCATGATCATCGCGCTGGGGCTGACGGCCGGGTCGGCGATCGCCGTGGTGATCCTGTCGTTGCTCTTGGTGCTGGTGCTGGCGATGGTGCTCACCTCGGCCTGGGGCTGGTCGGTGGAGCGCATCGCCTACCGGCCGCTGCGCGGCTCCTTCCGCCTCGCGCCGCTGATCACCGCCATCGGCATGTCGATCATCCTGCAGAACTTCGTGCAGATCGCCCAGGGAGCCCGCGTCAAGCCGCTGCAGCCGATCATCACCGGCGGCTACACCGTCATGGACAGCAATGGCTTCGCCGTACAGGTGTCGAACATCCAGATCCTCATCATCATGACGACGGTGATCCTGATGGTGGCCTTCTCGCTCCTGATCTCGCGCACCTCGCTCGGCCGCGCCCAGCGCGCCTGCGAGCAGGACCGCCGGATGGCCTCGCTGCTCGGCATCGACGTCGACCGGACGATCTCGCTCACCTTCGTGATGGGCGCCGCACTCGCCGCCGTCGCCGGCCTCATGTACCTGCTCTACTACGGCGTCATCGACTTCTTCATCGGCTTCGTCGCCGGGGTGAAGGCCTTCACCGCTGCGGTGCTCGGCGGCATCGGCTCGCTGCCCGGCGCGATGCTCGGCGGGCTGCTACTCGGCCTCATCGAGACGTTCTGGTCCGGCTACTTCTCGGTCGAGTACAAGGACGTCGCCGCCTTCTCCATCCTCGCCATCGTGCTGATCTTCCTGCCTTCCGGACTGCTCGGGCGGCCCGAAGTCGAGAAGGTGTGACAGACATGGCGGCTCGTACCGAGCATTCCGTCGCGGCATCCTTCAAGGACGCCGCGATCGCCGCGGTGATCGCGCTGGCGCTGTTCGGCCCGCTCGTCGGGCTGCGCACCGAGGTGACGACCGGCGGCCTCTTCCTGTCGCAGCGCTGGGGCGACGTGGCGATCGCGGTCGCCGTCGTCTTCGTCGGCCGGCTCCTCCTCAACGTGTTCGTCTTCAAGACGGACCGGCCGGCGACCAACCTGTTCTCGGGCATGAAGCTGTCGGCCGGTGCGCTCGCCCGCATCGGCCCGGTGTTCGGCCCGCTGATGCTCGGCCTCGCCCTGACGCTGCCGTTCATCCTCCTCTACGGCGCGCCGAGCCAGAGCCGCTACTACATCGACCTCGGCATCCTCGTGCTCACCTATGTGATGCTTGGCTGGGGCCTCAACATCGTCGTCGGCATGGCCGGCCTGCTCGATCTCGGCTACGTCGCCTTCTACGCCGTCGGCGCCTATTCCTACGCGCTGCTCGCCATCAATTTCGGCTGGTCGTTCTGGCTCTGCCTGCCGCTCGCCGGCGTCCTGGCCGGGCTGTGGGGCATCACGCTCGGCTTCCCGGTGCTGCGCCTCCGGGGCGACTATCTCGCCATCGTGACGCTCGCCTTCGGCGAGATCATCCGCATCGTGCTGCTCAACTGGTACGAGTTCACCGGCGGCCCGAACGGCCTCAACAACATCCCGCGGCCGAGCTTCTTCGGCCTCGAGTTCGACCGCTCGCCGGAGGGCTTCGCCGCCACATTCGGCCTCGAGTTCGCGGCGATCCACCGGATCATCTTCCTCTACTACCTGATCCTGGCGCTGGCGCTTCTCACCGCCTTCGTCACCGTGCGGGTCCGAAGACTGCCCGTTGGTCGCGCCTGGGAGGCCCTGCGCGAGGACGAGATCGCCTGCCGGTCCCTCGGCATCAACACGACGACGACGAAGCTCACGGCCTTCGCAATGGGGGCGATGTTCGGCGGCTTCGCCGGCTCCTTCTTCGCCACCCGCCAGGGGTTCATCTCGCCGGAATCCTTCACCTTCATCGAATCGGCGGTGATTCTGGCGATCGTCGTGCTCGGCGGCCTCGGCAGCCAGATCGGCGTCGTCATTGCCGCGATCGTGCTGATCGGCGGCTTCGAAATCTTCCGTGACTTCGCCGAGTACCGCATGCTGGTGTTCGGTCTCGCGATGGTGCTGATCATGGTCTGGCGGCCGCGCGGCCTGATCTCCACCCGCAAGCCGACGATCGCGCTCGGCAAGGCGAAGGCGATCGGCGGCGAACTCGTCGGGGAGGGCCGGGGATGACGCGCTGGACGAAGGATCCGGTGCTCACCGTCGAGCACCTCACCATGCGGTTCGGCGGCCTCGTCGCCGTCAACGACCTGACCTTCCAGGCCGGGCGCGGCGACATCACCGCGCTCATCGGCCCGAACGGCGCCGGCAAGACCACGGTCTTCAACTGCATCACCGGCTTCTACAAGCCGACCGAGGGGCGCCTCACGGCCCGCCACGCCGACGGCAGGACCTATCTCCTCGAGCGCATGCCCGACCACGCCATCTCCGGCGAGGCGAAGGTGGCGCGCACCTTCCAGAACATCCGCCTGTTCGGCGGCATGACGCTTCTCGAAAACCTGATGGTGGCGCAGCACGGCCCGCTGATGCGCGCCTCCCTCTTCGGCATCGGCGGCCTGTTCGGCATCGGCAGCTACCGCAGGGCCGAGCGGGCGGCGATCGACAAGGCGCGCTACTGGCTCGACCGCGTCGGCCTGCTCGCACGTGCCGATGATCCCGCAGCCGATCTCCCCTACGGGGCGCAGCGCCGGCTCGAGATCGCCCGCGCGATGTGCACCGGGCCGGAACTCCTCTGTCTCGACGAGCCCGCCGCCGGCCTCAACCCGCGCGAGTCCGCCGAGCTCAACGAACTCCTGCTCTACATCCGCCGCGAGCAGGCGACCTCGCTGCTCCTCATCGAGCACGACATGAGCGTCGTCATGGAGATCTCCGACCACGTCGTCGTGCTCGACTACGGCGTCAAGATCTCCGACGGCGAGCCGGAAGCGGTGCGCAACGATCCGAAGGTCATCGCCGCCTATCTCGGCGTCGACGACGACGAGGTCGAGGCGGTCGAGCACGAGGTCGAGGAAGTCGAGCGGGAGGTCGCCCGATGAGCGAGACCGTCACCGCCCCGGCCCCGGCGGCCCAGGCCGCCGCCCGCGGCACGCCGATGCTGTCGGTGCGCGGCGTCAAGACCTACTACGGCAAGATCATCGCCCTGAAGGGCGTCGACGTCGATGTCCACCCCGGCGAGATCGTCACGCTGATCGGCGCCAACGGCGCCGGCAAGTCGACGCTGATGATGACGATCTTCGGCAACCCGCGGGCGCGCGAGGGCACGATCACCTACGAAGGCCAGGACATCACCGGCCTCGCCACCCACGAGATCGCCCGCCTGAAGATCGCCCAGTCGCCCGAGGGCCGGCGCATCTTCCCGCGCATGACCGTCTACGAGAACCTGCAGATGGGCGCCGCCGTTACCGGCGGCGAGCACGTCGAGGCCGACCTCGAGCGCATCTTCACGCTGTTCCCGCGCCTCAAGGAGCGCCTGCCGCAGCGCGGCGGCACGCTGTCGGGCGGCGAGCAGCAGATGCTGGCGATCGCGCGCGCCCTGATGAGCCGGCCGAAGCTCCTGCTCCTCGACGAGCCCTCGCTCGGCCTCGCGCCGCTGATCGTCAAGCAGATCTTCGAGGCCATCAAGGCCCTGAACGAGACCGAGGGCCTGACGGTCTTCCTGGTCGAGCAGAACGCCTACCACGCACTGAAGCTCGCCCATCGCGGCTACGTCATGGTCAACGGCGTCATCACCATGCAGGGCACGGGGCGCGAGCTTCTCGCCCGCGAGGAGGTGCGCGCCGCCTATCTCGAGGGCGGCCGGCACTGACGCCCGACGACAACCGGCCGACCTGGGCCGACGAGGGAACGGAATGGGCTTTCTCTACGAAGAGACCTTGGGCGTCTTCCTGCTTCTCCAGCTCGTCCTCGGCGGCGGTGCCGCCTGGATGACCGGCCGCGCCGTGGCGCGGTCGTGGCGGCCGGCGTGGTCGCTGTTTTTCTATCTCTTCCTGCTCACCTTCGCCGTGCGCTTCCTCGACTTCGCGCTGTTCGGCGGAACACTTGTGTCGGCGTATTACTTCATCGTCGACTTCGTCATCCTGCTCGTCATCGGCTACCTCGGCATGCGGGTGACGCGCGCCGGCCAGATGGTGAAGCAGTATCCGTGGCTCTATGAGCGCGCGGGCCCGGTCTCGTGGAGGGATCGCAAGCCGGGCGCGGCGTGAGAGTGCCGGCATCGCGGGTGGCAACGGCCGACAAAATGGCGATACCGTTCCAGCCGGATTGCGGGCAGTATGTGGCCAAGCGGGGCGACCCCGTGGCCGGTTTCGGTCCGACTTCCAGACTTCCGGAGGAGTAAGCAATGAAGAAAGCTCTCTTGGCGAGCGTCGCGCTCGCATTCGGCGCGACGATGTCCTCGGCCGCGTTCGCCGACATCACCATCGCCACCGCGGGCCCGATGACGGGGCAGTACGCCTCCTTCGGCGCGCAGATGAAGGCGGGCGCCGAGCAGGCCGTCGCCGACATCAACGCCGCCGGCGGTGTCAACGGCGAGAAGCTCATCCTCGAGATCGGCGACGACGCCTGCGATCCGAAGCAGGCGGTGGCCGTCGCTAACCAGATGGCGTCGAAGGGCATCAAGCTGATGGCCGGCCACTTCTGCTCGGGCTCGTCGATCCCGGCCAGTGCCGTCTATTCCGAGGAAGGCATCATCCAGATCTCGCCGGCCTCCACCAACCCGAAGTTCACCGACGAGCGTGCTGGCCCCGGCATTTTCCGCGTCTGCGGTCGTGACGACCAGCAGGGCCAGGTCGCCGGCAAGTTCATGGCCGAGACCTTCAAGGGCAAGAAGGTCGCGATCCTTCACGACAAGTCGGCCTACGGCAAGGGTCTCGCCGACGAGACGAAGAAGTACATGAACGAAGCCGGCCTCAACGAGGCCGTCTACGAGGCCTACACCGCCGGCGAGAAGGACTACAC
This sequence comes from Pseudoxanthobacter soli DSM 19599, assembly GCA_945898215.1. GTDB lineage: Bacteria > Pseudomonadota > Alphaproteobacteria > Rhizobiales > Segnochrobactraceae > CAMDHY01. Next base: position 30,057 of record CAMDHY010000038.1, read on the forward strand.
GGCGATCGTGTCGAAGCTGAAGTCGGAAGGCGTCGACGTCGTCTACATCGGCGGCTACCACACCGAGGCCGGCCTGATCCTGCGCCAGATGCGCGACCAGGGCCTGAACGCGCTGCTGATCTCTGGCGACGCGCTCGTCACCGACGAGTTCTGGACGATCACCGGCCCGGCCGGCGAAGGCACGCTGATGACGTTCTCGCCCGATCCGCGCAAGAACGAAGTGGCCAAGCCCGTCGTCGACGCCCTGCGCGCCAAGGGCATCGAGCCGGAAGGCTACGTCCTCTACACCTACGCCGCCATCCAGGCGTGGGCCGAGGCCGTGAAGAACGCCGGCTCCACCGACACCGAGGCGGTGACGAAGGCCCTCGACGACGGCTCCTTCTTCACCGTGCTGGGCGAGCTCGAGTTCAACGACAAGGGCGACGTGACCCTGCCGGGCTACGTCTTCTACGAGTGGAAGGACGGCAAGTACGACTACTACACGCCCTGATCGGCAGCCCCGTTCAGCGCGGGCGGTCGCGTTTTCCCTTCTCCCGGCCAGCCGGGAGAAGGTGGCGCGCAGCGCCGGATGAGGGCCGCACCGCAAAGCGGTGCGGAAGCCCGAACCGCCGGCCTCCCAAGCTGTCAGAACCACCCGAAGCCCCGGCCCTCGCGCCGGGGCTTCTCTTTTGTGCCCCCCCGGGGGAGGCTGCGCCGGAGAATCGCCCCAGGAGGACCGCCGTGCGACCGGGACCGCTCAACCTGATCACCGACGTGCCGGGCCTTTCCATCGGCCACGCCGACGACGCCCGCCTCAAGTCCGGTGTCACCGTCGTCGTCCCCGACGAGCCCGCCGTCGCCTCGGTGATGGTGCTAGGCGGCGCGCCGGGCTCGCGCGACACCGAGCTCCTCGCTCCGGATCAGACGGTGCCGGCGGTCGACGCGATCGTGCTGGCGGGCGGCTCCGCCTTCGGCCTCGACGCCGCCGGCGGCGTGCAGGCGCGCTTCGCCGAGATCGGCCGCGGCTTCGCCATCGGCCCGGCGGTGGTGCCGATCGTGCCGGGCGCCATCCTGTTCGATCTCCTGAACGGCGGCGACAAGGCCTGGGGCCGCTACGCGCCCTACCGCGAGCTCGGCTACCAGGCCGCGACCGCTGCAGCCCCCGGCGCCTTCCCCCTCGGCACCATCGGCGCCGGCGCCGGCGCCAGCGTCTCCGGCCCGAACGGCGGCGCGCTGAAGGGCGGTCTCGGCTCGGCCTCCGCCGTGCTGCCGAACGGCATCACGGTCGGTGCCATCGTCGCGGTGAACGCGCTGGGTGCCGCCACCATCGGCGACGGCCCGCACTTCTGGGCGGCCGCCTTCGAGGAGGGCGACGAGTTCGGCGGCCTCGGCTGGCCGTCACCGATACCGGCCTCGGCGCGGGCGATCCGCACGAAGTTCGGCGCCGTCTCCTCGCTCGCCAACACCACGATCGGCCTCGTCGCCACCGACGCGGTGCTCACCAAGGCCGAGGCCCGCCGCCTCGCGGTGATGGCCCACGACGGCTTTTCCCGCGCCCTCTGGCCCTCGCACACGCCCTATGACGGCGATACCATCTTCGCCCTCTCGACCGCCCGCCGCCCCCTCGGCACCGCGGCGACGGACTTCCTCGAGCTCGGCGCGGCGGCTGCCGCCGTGATGGCGCGAGCGGTGGCCCGCGGCGTCTACTCTGCGACCCCCGCCGACGGCGACCCGTGGCCGACGTGGGCGAGTGCGTTCGGACGCGGGTGAGGGGAGTTTTCCTTCTCCCGCAGAGCGGGAGAAGGTGCCCGAAGGGCGGATGAGGGCCGCGCGGCGAAGCCGTGCGGAATGCCGCGGATGCGGAGCGTCGCTCGCCCGCCCCGCTCACGCGGGGCGCCCTCATCTGGCGCTGCGCGCCACCTTCTCCCACCGGTCGGTGGGAGAAGGGAACCGCGATCCTCGCGACCCGCCCCGCCTCAGTAATCCACCTCGACCCCCACGCCCAGCGCCGACGAGCCGTCGGCGCCGAGCTGGCCCTGGACGTTGAGGTTGTCGGTAATGTCGACCTGCACCTTCACCCGCGTCGAGTCGGCGCCGGCGCCCTGCTGCACGCCGACGAAGACGTTGTCGGTGGCGTAGCCGCCGATCTCGATCGCCGGGCGGTTGTTCTCGTCGTTGACGACCCCCAGCCGGTCGACGCCGAGGCGCGAGCGCAGGCCGGCGAGCAGGCCGCCGCTGCGCGCGCCCGTCAGCGAGGCGACCGCCTCGGCCAGCGCGATCGCCTGGCCGGCGTTCAGCCCCGCCGACAGCTGTCCGAACAGGATCACCGACAGCACCTCGTCCTCCGGCAGCTGCGGCACCGAGGAGAAGCGGATCACCGGGGCGGAGGCGCGGCCGGTGATCGAGACGAGCGCCGTGTAGCTGCCCGAGCGCGTCGTCGCCTGCAAATCGAGGATCGGGTCGAGGGTGTCGGCGAACGAGATCGTGCCGGTGGTGATCGTCAGGCGCTGGCCGATGATGTCGACGACGCCGTACCTGAGCCTGAGGCCGCCGTTGACGATCGGCGCTCGCGTCGTGCCGGTGATGCGGAAGTTGCCGCCGAAGTCGGCATTGATGCCGGAGCCGCGCACGACGATCTGGTTGGTGGCCGTCACCGTCAGGTCGAGGCGGGCGTCGAAGGGTGGCGGCGGCGGCGCCGCCCGGCCGTTCGCCCCGCGCGGGTTCGGCTGCGGGAAGAACTGGCGGCGATCCGGCGGCACGTTGGTGTGCGTCACCGGGATGGTGGTGGCGCTGCCGGGCAGCCGGTCGGGGATCGTCACTTCGACGCGGTCGAGCCGCACCGTGCCAACGATCACCGGCGCGCGGGCGAGGGGACCGGTGATCGTCACGGTGGCGTCGACGATGCCGCGGGCGATCGGCTCGTTGCGCACGACGGCGCGCTGCGTGGCGACGCGCAGGTCGCCCGGGAAGCCGGCGTTGGCGTCGAGGCCGATCGAACCGGTGACCGTCAGCGTGCCGCCGTCGGCGAAGCGGCCGGAGAACGAGGTGACGCGGGCCGTGCGCGTGTCGAGGCGGATCTCGCTCGTGATCGCCTCGATGCGCAGGTCGTTGGTGATGTCGGCGAAGGAGCCGCCGGCAATGCGCACCGTGCCGCTGACCGCCGGCGCGGCCGTCGTCCCGGCGATGCGCGCGTCGAGCGTCGCCCGCCCGCCGACGTCCATCGTCGGCGGCAGACCGAAGAGCTGCACCAGCGCGAGGTCGGTGTTGCCGGTCACGGTGAGGCCGATCTGGCCGGCGCCGAGCGGCACGGCGCCGTTGAACGTGAGGCGCGTCGACGTGCCGACGGTGGCGGTGCCGTTCACCGTCACGCGCGTCGGCTCGACGGCTCCGCTCACCTGGGCTGCAACGGGCGGCATCCCGGCCGCCTGCGGCGAGGCGAGGCCGGCGAGCGTCAGGTCGTAGCTGCCGCGCGGCGCCGCCGGCGTGCCGTTGATCGTTGCCGTTCCGCTGACGGTGCCGGCGACCGGCAGGTCGGCGGCGGCCAGCCGCGCGAGCGCCAGCGGCACCTGCTGCAGCCGCGCCTGCAGCGCCAGTGCGGTGGCGGAGACGGTGCCGGTGACGGCCACCGTACCGCCGCCGCGGGCGGCAAGCGCCGCATCGAGACGGACGCCGCCATTGGCATCGACCCGCACGGTGGCTGGGCGCGCCAGCGCGATCTCGGCACCGTTGCCGCTCGCCGATGCCCGCGACAGGGCGACGTCGATAGCCCCGTCGGTCCGCCGCTGCACGCGGGCCGCGGTGGAGACGGCGAGGCCGTTGACGCGCGCGTCAGCCGTCACGTTGGTGTCGTCGAGGGCACCGCTGGCGGTGGCCCGCAGACCGCTGATGGCGGTGCCACCGGTCACCACTTCGCCCGCGGTGGCGGTGAGGTCGACGCGGGGTGCTGCCGGCAGGCCGGAGACGGTGCCGTTCACCGAGAGGTTCGAGACCGTGTTGCCGGCGACGGCCAGCCGGCGCGAGGCGACCGTGATCCGCGCCGGACCCTGGCGCCCGGCCGGCAGCTCGATGTTCGCCTCGAGCCCGCCCGAGGCGGCGAGGCCGGCGAGCGCCGCGGCGGGGGCGAGGTCTGTGGCGACGACGTTGAGGCGGCCGGTGGGCACGCCGTCGGCGCCGAGGGTGAGGGCGCCGCTCGCGGTGAGGCCGACGAAGGCGAGACGCTCGATGTCGAGCCGCTCGCCAGTCGCATCGCGGCCGAAGCGGATGGTGCCGGCGATCGGCCGGCCCTGCGAGGAGCCGGCGAGAACCACCGAGCCCGACTGCGTGCCGGGCTTCGTCAGGTCGACGTCGCCGGTGGCGGTGAAGCCGTCGAGGCGGTTGCCGGCGGCCACCAGTCCGTCGCCGGCGAGGCGGAAGGCGACGTTCGGGGCGAGGGCGTCGCCGGTCGCCGTCGCCGTGAGGCGGGCGGCGCCGCCGAGTGTCGGCGTGATGCGGGCGAGGTCGGTGACCGCCACGTCGACGGTCAGCGTGTCGTTCGCGGCACCCAGCGCGCCCTTGCCCTCGGCGGTGATGACGCCGCCGGCGACGCTGAGGCGGTCGATGGTCAGCGTCTCACCGTCATAGGTGATCGCCGCGTCGACCGTCGGCGTCGGCCCGAGCAGCGCCTCGACCTCGGGCACGCCGGCCGAGAAGCCGGTGGCACCGCCGTCGAGGGCCAGCGTCAGGCGCGAGCCGTCGAGGGCGGCGTCGAGGGTGCCGGTAAGGTCGACGGCGCCGGTCAGCGGCTGGCCGGCGAGATCCGAGAAATAGGCGAGGTCGGCGACGCGGATGCGGCCATCCGCCTTCGCGGTGTCGGCGGTCGTCGTGGCGGCGAAGGTGACGTCGGCGCCGAGGCCGGTGAGGGCGACGTCGCGCAGCACCACGCCGCCAGCCGGGTTCAGCGTCGCCGCACCGGAGAACCGCGGTGCCGCGGCGGAGTCGACCGTTGTACCGCCGATGGCGACGCCCGCGGTGGTGACGGTGAAAGTGGCCTCGCGGCCGGCCGTGTCGGCGGCGTCCTCGGCCGGCGCGGTCGAGGCGGCGGCGACGGTGACGCGCTCGACCGTCAGCCGGTCGGTGCTCGCCACGCCGTCGACCACCGCATCGAGCGTGACGTCGGGATCGGCGAGACGTCCGGTGAGGTGTGCGGTTCCGCGCCCGCCCGTCCAACCGGTCGCGGCGGGGACGAGCCCGGCGAAGGCGGCGGAATCCGACAGCGTGATGTCGGCGGTGACGTCGATGGTGTCGGCAGCGGGATGGAGGCTGCCGCGGGCGGCGACGGCGCCGGCGGCGGCCGTGACGGTGGCAGTCTCCAG
>CAMDHY010000039.1 GCA_945898215.1 Pseudoxanthobacter soli DSM 19599
AGGCGTGGTCGGAGATCTTCGCGGCGTCCCTTGGCCTGACGCTCGAGGTGCCGGCCGGCAGCGAGTTCGGGGCACGCGGCGCGGCACTCGTCGCCGGCGCCGTCATCGGCCGCTTCGCCTCGCCCGCGGCGGCCGCCGCTGACACCCGCATCGATCGTGTCATCGCGCCCGACCCGATGCTGCGCGCCCGCCTCGACCGCCGTTACGCCGCCTACCGCACCCTGATCGATACCCTCGCCCCCGCCTGGAAGGAGGTCGCACCATGACGGCCACCGACGCTCCGCGCCCCGCTCCGGCCTCCGCCGGCGTGCCGGTGCTCGAAATGCGCGGCATCTCCAAGACCTTCCCCGGCGTCAAGGCGCTGTCGGGCGTCTCCTTTGCAGCCTATGGCGGCGAGATCCACGCGCTGATGGGCGAGAACGGCGCCGGCAAGTCGACCTTGATGAAGATCCTGTCGGGCGCCTACCAGGCCGATCCCGGCGGCGAGATCTGGATCGGCGGCCAGAAGGCGATGATCGACGGTCCCCTCGCCGGCCGCCGTAACGGCATCGCCATCATCTACCAGGAGCTCGCGCTTTCCCCGAACCTCACGGTCGCCGAGAACATGTTCCTCGGCGAGGAGATGTCGAAGAACGGCCTGATCGACCGCAAGGCGATGGCGGCGGCGGCGGCGCCGGTGCTCGCCCGCCTCGATGCGCCCTTCCTGCCGACCACCAAGGTCGGCGATCTGTCGATCGCCGAGCGCCAGCTCGTCGAAATCGCCCGCGCCGTGGCGGCGCGCTCGCGCATCCTCGTCATGGACGAGCCGACCACGTCACTGTCGACCCACGAGACCGAGCGGCTGTTCGCGGTGATCCGGCAGCTGAAGTCGGAAGGCATCGCTATCATCTACATCAGCCACCGGATGGGCGAGGTCTACGAGCTGTCCGACCGCGTCAGCGTGCTGCGCGACGGCACCTATATCGGCACCCTCGGCCGCGCCGAGATCAGCGCCGACAAGCTCGTCCGCATGATGGTCGGCCGCGAGCTATCGTCCTTCTTCGCCAAGGAGCACCGCGCCCCGCCACACGACCGGGCGGTGCTGTTGAAGGTGGAGGGTGTCGGCGACGGCCGGCGCATCCACGACTGCTCGTTCGAGGTTTGGGCGGGGGAGGTGGTCGGCCTGTCCGGTCTCGTCGGCTCCGGGCGCACCGAACTCGCCCGCCTCGTCTGCGGCGCCGACCGCAAGACGACCGGCCGCGTCTTCATCGACGGCCGCGCGTGCCGCATCGACGGCCCCCTCGACGCCGTCGAGGCCGGCCTCGTCTACCTGACCGAGGACCGCAAGGCGCTCGGCGTCTTCCTCGACATGACGATCCGCGAGAACATCACCCTCGAGGTGATCGCCCGAGACGCCCGGCCGGGCGGCTTCCTCAACCGCAGCAAGGCGCGCGAGCGCGCCGACGCGGCGATGAAGGCGCTGTCGATCCGGGCGCCGCACACCAACCTCAATGTCGGGGCGCTGTCGGGCGGCAACCAGCAGAAGGTGCTGTTGTCGCGGCTGCTCGAGACGAAGCCGAAGGTGCTGATCCTCGACGAGCCGACGCGCGGCATCGACATCGGCGCGAAGTCGGAGATCTACCGGCTGATCGACGCCCTCGCCCGCGCCGGCAACGGCATCGTCGTCATCTCGAGCGAGCTGCCGGAGATCCTCGGCACCTGCGACCGCGTGCTCGTCATGCGCGACGGCACCATCGCCGGCGAGGTGACCGGCACGCCGGAGGCGCCGATCACCCAGGAGGCGATCATGGCGGTGGCGACGGGGGCGGACGTGCAGCGGGCGGCCTGAGGCGACGGCGAGGCACGCCACCAGATCGAAAGAACGCCCGAAAAGGGCGACGGACGCAGGAGGGGACGAGGATGGCGGAGATGCGCAGCGGGGGCGCGGGCGACACTGCGAAGGCGGCGGCGTTGCAGGAGTCGCGGCGCGGCTCGATGCGCCAGATGATCCAGGTGCTCGGCATGCTGCCGGTGCTGATCATCATCTGCATCGCCTTCGAGCTGATGAGCGGCCGCTTCATGAGCTGGCAGAACCTCTCGATCGTCGCGCAGCAGGCCTCCATCAACGTCGTGCTCGCCGCCGGCATGACCTTCGTCATCCTCACCGGCGGCATCGACCTGTCGGTCGGCTCGATCCTCGCCGCCTCGGCGATGGTCGCCATCATGGGCTCGCTGATTCCGGACTGGGGGATGCTCGGCGTGCCCGCGGCGCTCGCCGTCGGCCTCGGCTTCGGGCTCCTGAACGGCGCCCTGATCGCGCTGGCAAACCTTCCACCGTTCATCGTGACACTGGGATCGCTGACGGCCGTGCGCGGCGTCGCGCGTCTGCTCGGCGAGGACACCACCGTGTTCAATCCCGAGCTGCCGTTCGCCTTCATCGGCAACGGCACGCTGTTCGGCGTGCCCTGGCTCGTCATCATCGCGCTCGCCGTCGTGGTGATCTCGTGGATCATCCTCAGGCGCACCGTGCTCGGCACCCGCATCTACGCCGTCGGCGGCAATCCCGACGCGGCGCGGCTCGCCGGCATCAAGGTCTGGCAGATCCTGCTGTTCGTCTATGGCGCCGCCGGGCTGCTCGCCGGCCTCGGCGGCGTGATGGCGGCGGCCCGCCTCTATGCGGCGAACGGCCTGCAGCTCGGCATGAGCTACGAGCTCGACGCCATCGCCGCCGTCATCCTCGGCGGCACCTCCTTCACCGGCGGCATCGGCTCGATCTGGGGGACGCTGATCGGCGCGCTGATCATCGCCATTCTGACGAACGGGCTCATCCTCGTCGGCGTCTCGGACATCTGGCAGTACATCATCAAGGGCTTGGTGATCATCGGGGCGGTCGCACTCGACCGCTACCGCCTCAGCCACGGCGGGCGGACCTGATCGTCACCCGGACGGACGGCGGTCGCGCACCGCGCGGCCGTCGCAAGGACCACGAAGCGAGGCGAACCCCGCGCCAAGGCGGGCCGCCGCACATCACCACCGGAGGAGACAGAAGATGACGCTTTCCCGCATCGCGATCGGCCTCGCCGTCGCCGCCGCCATGGCGGCCCCGGCCGCCGCCAAGGACCTGAACACCGTCGGCATCTCGGTCGGCTCGCTCGGCAACCCGTTCTTCGTCGCCACCATCAAGGGCATCGAGGCGAACGCCCGGAAGATCAATCCCGACGCGAACTTCACCAACACCTCGTCCGACTACGACCTCAACAAGCAGTTCACCCAGATCGACAACTTCATCGCCGCCGGCGTCGACATCATCATGATCAACGCCGTCGATCCGGTGGCGATCGAGCCGGCGATCAAGAAGGCGCAGGCGGCCGGCATCGTCGTCGGCGCCTTCGACGTGTCGGCGAAGGGCGCCGACGTCACGGTGATGACCGACAACGTCAAGGCCGGTGCCATCGCCTGCCAGTATCTCGCCGACCACCTGAAGGGGAAGGGCGAGGTCATCATCGTCAACGGGCCGCAGGTGTCGTCGATCGTCGACCGCGTCAACGGTTGCAAGGAGACCTTCGCCAAGTATCCCGACATCAAGATCCTGTCGGACAACCAGGACGCCAAGGGTTCGCGCGACGGCGGCTTCGCGGTCGGCCAGTCGCTGCTCACCCGCTTCCCGAAGGTCGACGCGATCTTCGCCATCAACGATCCGACCGCGATCGGCGTCAATCTCGCGGCCAAGCAGCTCGGCCGCAGCGAGTTCATCATCACGGCCGTCGACGGCGCCCCGGACATCGAGGCGGAGCTGAAGTCCGGCACCTCGCTGATCAAGGCGTCCGCCTCGCAGGACCCCTACGTCATGGCCGGCCAGGCGATGACCATGGCCGCCGAGGTGCTGAAGGGCAACAAGCCGGCCGAGGCCGTCGTGCTGCTCGAGCCGAAGCTGATCACCTCGGAGAACCTCGCCGACTACCAGGGCTGGACCGCGGCGCGCTGAGCCGCCGCCGATCCATCCTTCCAGACACGAGAACGCCGGCCGGAGCGATCCGGCCGGCGTTGTCCGTGTCCCGTCTCCCGCTCGCCGGGCTGCCGTGGGCGGGAGCCCGAAAGCTCCGCTCAGGCGAGCGTGATGCGGACGGGGATGTTGCCCTTCGTCGCGTGGGCGTAGGGGCAGACGATCTCGGCGTCGTGCAGGAGCTTCTCCGCCGTCGCCTTGTCGAGGCCCGGCAGCGATACCTTGAGGTCGACCTCAAGGCCGAAGCCGGTGCCGTCGTCGCGCGGACCGATACCGACGTGGCCGGTCACCTTGGCGTCAGACGGAACGGTGATCTTGTCCTTGCCGGCGACGTACTTCACCGCGCCCAGGAAACAGGCGGAGAACCCGGCCGCGAACAGCTGCTCGGGGTTGGCGCCGTCGCCACCGCCGCCCATCTGCTTCGGCACCGCGAGCTTCAGATCGACGACGCCGTCGCTCGAGACGGCGCGGCCGTCGCGGCCGCCGGTGGCTGAGGCTTCCGCCGTATAGACGATGGCCATGTGACATCTCCCTTTTCGTTTCGGCCGGGCGTGAGGGCGCTTCCGGCCATGCATTTTCATTGTGCGCAATTTAATCGGGTGCTGTCAAGTCTGTTCGAGGCAGCTTGCAATGGGATTTTGCGCAATCGAAATGGCCGCGCTATGACGGTGGCGAGAGGGTCCCATCCGATGCCGCACGCCGACGAGATCGCCACCCCCGCACCGATGCCCGAGGCGGGCGCGCTGGCGCTCGACAACCAGCTCTGCTTCGCCGTCTACGCGGCCTCGCACGCCTTCGCCCGCACCTACCGCCCGCTGCTCGAACGGCTGGGGCTCACCTATCCGCAATATCTGGTGATGCTGGTGCTTTGGGAGCGTGACGGGCTGACGGTGAAGGCGATCGGCGAGCGCCTCGGCCTTGATTCCGGCACCCTGACGCCGCTCCTGAAGCGCCTCGCCACCGCCGGCCTGGTGACGCGCAGCCGCGACGCCGAGGACGAGCGGCAGGTCCGCATTTCCCTCAGCGATGCCGGCCGGGCGCTGCGGGCCGAGGCGGCGGGACTGCCGACGGTCATCGCCGGCCGGCTCGGCCTCGATGCCGGTGAACTGAAGCGCCTGCGCCGCGAGATCGACGGGCTGCGGCTCGCCCTCGACGCCGCGATCGAGGGCGCCGAGGCGGCCTCCAAGACGGATGCTGGCGAGACCGACGCCGTCGCCTGACGGGGGCGCCGCTCAGCCGCCGGACGAACGCCGCCCGACTGTCGGCCGCCCCGGCTCCTGCCGCGCGGCATCCGACGCCAGCGCCTCGATCAGCGCCACCGTCTCCTGGTGCACGGCGCTGTCCGGATCGCGGAAATCCGCCGCCGTGTGCCGGCGGCCGAGGGCGGACAGGCGGACGAGGGCGCGTGCCCGCTGGCGGCGCGTCCGCTTCAGCTCGCTTGGCTGGTAGCGGAAGAACACCCGGAAGAGCTCGCCGTCGCCGAGCAGGCCCGCCACTTCGGCGGCCGTGCAGTAGAGCAGGAACAGCACCAGGATCCAGGTCTGGATGAACAGGAACCGGTTCCACGAGAAGTGCTCGGCGAGGTGCAGGCCAAAGCCGCCCACCCCGCCCGTCTCGAAGACGTAGTGGACGAGGGCCTCGAGCAGCCGGGCGATGAACACGAAGAGCCAGTAGACCAGTGTCTTGAACAGGATCGGCGCGATCAGCGGCGCGTGGTCGAAGACGCGCAGGAACGGCATCTTGTCGGCGACGAGTACCGCCTTGCCGACCACCAGCGCCATCACCACGGCGACGAGGTAGCCGGAGAAGGCGATCTCGTACTCGGCGAGGATCAGGTGCTGGGTGAAGACGATGATGGTGAAGCCGACGGCGAAGAAGATCGTCGGCGGCAGCACCTGGCGGAACTCGTGCAGGAAGAACGCGAGCGCGCGCGCGCCGAAGCTGCGCGGCGCCGTGCCTGCGGCGGGACTGTGCATTCTGCTGGCCTCTCCCCGGGCCGACCCGCCGTCCCCCGACGCCGTCAGCCGAGCCCGCCGGCAGTCTCCACGAAGCCGACGACGGCGTCGACACCCTCGCCGGATTTCACGTTGGTGAAGACGAACGGCCGCGCTCCCCGCATCCTGCGGGCGTCGCGGTCCATCACCTCGAGCGAGGCGCCGACCATCGGCGCGAGGTCGATCTTGTTGATGACGAGGAGGTCCGACCGCGTGATCCCGGGCCCGCCCTTGCGGGGGATCTTGTCGCCGGCCGAGACGTCGATGACGTAGATCGTGATGTCGGCGAGTGCCGGCGAGAACGTCGCCGCGAGGTTGTCGCCGCCGGATTCGATCAGGATGAGGTCGAGGCCGGGAAAGCGGGCGTTGAGGTCGGCGACGGCGGCGAGGTTGATCGAGGCGTCCTCGCGGATCGCCGTGTGCGGACAGCCGCCGGTCTCGACGCCCAGGATGCGCTCCGGCGCCAGCGCCCCGGAGCGGGTGAGGAACTCGGCGTCCTCCTTGGTGTAGATGTCGTTGGTGATGGCGGCGAGCTCGAAGCGGTCGCGCAGGCGCTTGCAGAGCGCGTCCATCAGCGCCGTCTTGCCGGAGCCGACCGGGCCGCCGACGCCGACGCGGAGCGGCCCGTGCGGCGACTTCACCGGGCGGACAGGGAACGGGGTCGGCGCGAACGACGCAACGTCGGTCATGAGCGGAACAGCCTCGTGTACTGGGTCTCGTGGCGGGCGGAGGCGATGTCGGCGCGCAGGCTCGCGCCGCCGATGTCGTCGAGAGTGGCCGTTTCCACCTCGGCGGCCACAGTGACTACCACCGGCATCAGCGCGGCGACGGCGCGCTGGCCGTCGGTCTGGCCGAGCGGCACCAGCCGAACCGCGGCGGAAGAAAGATTAGCCACAAAAGCAATGAGTGCAGATGCGATCGTAGCCGGCAAAGCAAGGCCGTGGGCTGCGGAAATTGTCCCCACCGCGACCGGCAGCGCTGCCTGAAGCCCGGCGTCTGCGAGGGTCGCCACCACCCTCTCCACCGCCTCGCCCGGCCACGTCTGCCGCACCGCCTTGAGGAAGGCCTCGCCCTGGGCGAGCGATTCGAGCCGCCGCTCGCGGGTCGGCTGCGAAGCCGCGGCGAGTTCCGCGACGCGCACGAGCCCCTCTTCGTCGCCGGCCTCGACGGCGCGCCAGGCGTGGGCGAGCAGGATCATGTCGGATCGCCCGGCACCGTGGCGGACGACCCCGTCGAGCCAGGCGACAAGGCTGGCGAGATCGCGGACGGTGCCGTCCTCCACCGCCCATTCGAGCCCGTGGCTGTAGGCGAAGGCGCCGACGGGGAAGGCCGGCGACAGCCAGGTCTGCAGGATCAGCGTCTGCAGGATCGCCGACGGGGCATCCGGGCCACCCGCACGCAACGAAGGCACGCCCGCGGCTGGCGGGTCCGGCAAGGGCGAAACCATTGCCACACCACCGCCGGGCGTCGTGTCGGCCGGCTCAGCCCCCGTGCGCATGGCCGCCGCCGCAGCGTCCCCCGGTCGCCTCGTCGGGCGCGCAATAGCCGTGGTCGTCGTGGTCCGGGATGATCGCCACCGTCACGCGCTCCGCGGCCACCGTCAGCGGCGCCACCGGCTCACGCCTCGGCGACGCGCTGTGGGAGTGGGCGTGGTGATGGGCGTCGTCATGGGCGTGGCCGCGATCGTCGCCATCGGGGTGGTGATGGTCGTGACCCGCCGGGTGATGGTGGTCGTGGTCGCCGTGATCGTGGTGGTGCCCGTGATTGTCGCCGTGGTGATGGTCGCCGTGGTGATGATCACCCCGCGCATGCCCGTGCGGCTCATGCTCATGGCCATGATCATGGGAACCATGCTCGTGGCCGTGCACCGCACCGAGGCCGTACGCCCCGCCCTCGGGCCGGAAGGCGGCGCGCGCCGGGGCCAGCCGGCCGCCGAGGCCTTCCACCATCGCCTCGATGACGTGGTCGCGGCGGATCACCAGCCGGTCGGGGCGGAGTTCCGTCGGCAGGTGGCGGTTGCCGAGGTGCCAGGCGATGCGCACGAGCTCGGCCGGCGAGGCGGCAGTGATCGCCACCACGTCCTCCTCCGCCGCGCGAACCCGCACGATCCGGCCATCCTCCAGCACCAGCCCGTCGCCGTCCTGCAGCACCGTCGCCTCGGCGAGATCGAGCAGGAAGGCGAGCCCGCCCTCGCCCGTCATCGCCATGCGGCGGCGGTGGCGGTCCTCGCGATCGAGCACCACCGTGTCGGCGACGGCGGCGGCGTCGAAGCTTCCGGCAGGCGAAACGGCGTGGGCGTGCATGGCGGCGCCCCGCTCAGAACAGGAAGTAGCGCTGCGCCATCGGCAGCACGTCGGCCGGGGCGCAGGTGAGGAGTTCGCCGTTCGCGCGCACCTCGTAGGTTTCGGGATCGACCTCGATCTCCGGCAGGGCGTCGTTCAGGACCATGTCCTTCTTGCCGATGCCGCGGACGTTCTCGATCGGCAGCACGTGCTTGGCGAGCTTCAGCCGTTCGGCGACGCCTGCCTCCAGCGCGTTCTTCGAGACGAAGGTGACGGACGATTCCGTCATTGCCCGCCCATAGGCGCCGAACATCGGCCGGTAGTGCACCGGCTGCGGCGTCGGAATCGAGGCGTTCGGATCGCCCATCGGGGCGGCGGCGATCATGCCGAGCTTCAGCACCATGTCCGGCTTCACACCGAAGAACGCCGGCGACCACAGCACGAGGTCGGCGAGCTTGCCGACCTCGACGGAGCCGATGTGCTTGCCCATGCCGTGGGCGATCGCCGGGTTGATCGTCACCTTGGCGATGTAGCGGCGGACGCGGAAGTTGTCGTTGCCGCGGCCCGTGTCCTCGGGCAGCGCGCCGCGCTGCACCTTCATCTTGTGAGCGGTCTGCAGGGTGCGGATCAGCACCTCGCCGACGCGGCCCATCGCCTGGCTGTCGGAGGCGATGATCGAGAAGGCGCCCATGTCGTGCAGGATGTCTTCGGCGGCGATCGTCTCCTTGCGGATGCGGCTCTCGGCGAAGGCGACGTCCTCGGGAATGTCCGGGTCGAGGTGGTGGCAGACCATGAGCATGTCGAGGTGTTCCTCGAGCGTGTTCACGGTGTAGGGCCGGGTCGGGTTGGTCGAAGACGGGATGACGTTCGGCAGCCCGCAGACCTTGATGATGTCCGGCGCGTGGCCGCCGCCGGCGCCCTCGGTGTGGAAGGCGTGGATGGTGCGGTCCTTGATCGCCGCCACCGTGTCCTCGACGAAGCCGGACTCGTTCAGCGTGTCGGTGTGGATCATCACCTGCACGTCGAGTTCGTCTGCCACGGAGAGATAGCAGTCGATCGTCGCCGGGGTCGTGCCCCAGTCCTCGTGCAGCTTGAGCGAGCCGACGCCGGCGTGCACCTGCTCCTCGAGCGCCGCCGGCAGCGCGGCGTTGCCCTTGCCGGAGAGCGACAGGTTCATCGGGAAGGAGTCCGCCGCCTGCAGCATGCGGCCGATGTGCCAGGCGCCGGGGGTGCACGTGGTGGCGTTGGTGCCGGTCGCCGGCCCCGTGCCGCCGCCCAGCATCGTGGTGACGCCGGACATCAGCGCCTCCTCGATCTGCTGCGGGCAGATGAAGTGGATGTGGCAGTCCATGGCGCCGGCCGTGAGGATCTTGCCCTCGCCGGCGATCGCCTCGGTCGAGGGACCGACGATGATGTCGACGCCCGGCTGCACGTCCGGGTTGCCCGCCTTGCCGATGCCGACGATGCGCCCGTCGCGCAGGCCGACGTCGGCCTTCACGATCCCCCAATGGTCGACGACGACGACGTTGGTGATCACCGTGTCGACGGCGCCGCCGTGGCGCGTCACCTGGCTCTGCCCCATGCCGTCGCGGATCACCTTGCCGCCGCCGAACTTCACCTCCTCGCCATAGGTGGTGAAGTCCTTCTCGATCTCGATGACGAGCTCGGTGTCGGCGAGCCGGAGCCGGTCGCCGACCGTCGGGCCGAACATGTGGGCGTAGTCGGCACGGGGCATCTTGAAGGGCATAGGCGGTGCCTCGTCAGGCGGTGAGGAGCGTGAAGCCCGGTGCGTCCCGGGCGTCCGTGTCAAAGGTGTAGGTCGTCGTGGCGCCGGCCGTGCGGCCCAGTTCGGCGATCAGGTAGTCCGAGAAGTCCGCCTTGCCGGACCGGAAATGGCCGAGCGCCACCTCGACGGCGTCAACCGACTCGATCAGCACGTCGGGACGAAGCAGCAGCGTCTCCAGTTCCGCGACGACGGTCTCCCGGGGCACCTTCTTCTGGCGGATCAGGGTCCACACGAACTCCACCAGCACGACGACGCTGAGGAACACCGGCTCCTCCGGGCTCGCCCGTAGTGCGAGCGCATGGGCGACCGGAGATTGCCTCTCGTCATCCGAAAGGAAGATGCGCAGGAGAATGTTGGTGTCGAAGGCGATCACCCCGCCATTCCCCTAGCGCCGGCTGCGCGCGTCCTGCTCGGCCATGGCCGCATCTATTGCCGCCACCGTCTCGTCAGTCCGCGAAGTCGGTCCACCGCCATAGTCCGCCAGCGAGCCGAAGTGGTCGGCTAGGCGGCCGGACTTCTTACGGAGCGTAGCCTGTCCATCGTCCTCCACGATGATCTCCAACTGATCACCGGGTTCGGCCCGGACCAGACGGCGATATCCAGCCGGCAGCGTCACCTGACCCTTCGATGTCACCGTCATTGCAAAGCGCCGCATTGGCTCAACCCCAGATCCCTTACATTCCCAAAAATGTAAGGCGAATACGGCCCAAAAACAATCATCACAGCGCCCCCATCACCCCCTGCCGAAATCCGTAGACCTTCCGCAGGCCGCGATAGGGCACCAGCGTCACGGTCCGCGACTGGCCGGGTTCGAAACGGACCGCGGTGCCGGCGGGGATATCGAGGCGGAAGCCGCGGGCCTGGTCGCGGTCGAAGGCGAGCGCCGGGTTGGTCTCGAAGAAGTGGTAGTGGCTGCCGACCTGCACCGGCCGGTCGCCGGTGTTGGCGACCTCGATCGTCACCGTCGGCTGACCGGCATTGAGCTCGATCTCGCCCTCGGCGGGCATCAGTTCACCGGGGATCATGGCAGTCTCCTCTCGGGCAGATCGGGTCTCGGGCGAAGCATCGGCACACGGACGCAGCGAGGTATCATCGACAGACTGGTCACGCCGCGCGGCTGCCGCAGGGGGCCGCCCGCAGCACGCGCTCGGTGGAGGCCGGGAAGCGCGCGAGCTTGGCGGCGGGGCGCACCGGCCGGCGGACGAGTTCGCCGCCGCAGTTCGGGCAGAGCCCACCGAATTCGCGGGCGGCGCAATCGGCGCAGAAGGTGCATTCGAAGGTGCAGATCATCGCGTTCGCGGCGTCCGGCGGCAGGTCGCGGTCGCAGCACTCGCAGTTCGGCCGAAGCTCCAGCATCCCACATCCCCTCCCGTCGGCGGCAGCGCCGCATGCAAGTTTCGTCCCGATCCCGGGCTCTGGCCCAGCCCAAATCTCGGCTCAGCCCAGACTCCGCTCAGAGACAGGCGCGGTTCTGCGCACTACGGCGCCGTTGCCGCCACGGTCTCGCTGAGCGTCCGCCACAGCGGCTTCGTCTTCGGCACCATCTCCTCGGCGAAGTACCACCAGAAAAAGCCGCCGACGAAGCGCGGCCCAAGACCGTCCCGGCCACGCTCCATCCCGTAGAAGTCCCGCACCATCCGCGCCTTGGCGGCGCGCGGCGCCGTGCTGTCGCGGCCGATCTCGCCGAAGCCGAGCTTTGCCGTCGGAAACACCGTCCGCAGCCGGGTAAACACCGCCGGCCAGTCCGGCGTCACGCCGCGGCAATCGTCCGGGTACCAGCTGACGAACACGTAATCGAGGCCGGCCTTCATCTCCGCCGGCACGTTCTTCTCGGTCCACGAAAACATCTCGTGGTCGCGCTTCTCCCAGCAATCCTGGTTGAAATAGAGCGTCATCGCCGTCCGCCCGCCGCGCCTCTCGACGTGGCGGAAGGCGGCGCGCAGCTTGGCGACGACGTCCTTGGTCGGGCCGAGCCACTCGCCGTTCACCTCGTTGCCGATCTCCCACAGGTCGATCTGGTCGTGCAGGGCGCCGAAGTAGCTGCGCGTGCGGTCGCGGTAGGCGGCGAGCGAGTAGCGGCGGAAATCGGAGGAATCGACGAGCTCGCCCATCAGGTAGGCGACCGGGCGGAGCTCTTCGACGGCGGCGGTGTAGGTCCCGACCGGCCCGCGGTCGAAGACGATGCGCGCCACCGGCATCACCGGCAGGGCGGCGAGCGCCTCGATCGTCTCGGGCAGGTGCTCGACGGTGTCGAGGGTGACGCCGACCATCGGCGTCGGAAGCTTGCGCGGCCCGTCCACCGCGGCTCGTGCCGGCCCGCTCCCGCAGCCGATCACCAGCATCAAAGCCGCCGCCATCGCGACCACGGCCGGCGCCCACAGAGGCGTCCGACGGCGCGGCGCGGGATGGTGACGGCGCGTCATCCCCGTCCTAGCGGATCGGGTGGTGGACGGTGACGAGCTTCGTCCCGTCGGGGAACGTCGCCTCCACCTGCACGTCGTGGATCATCTCGGCGATGCCCTCCATCACCTGCGCGCGGCCAACGACGTGGGCGCCGGCCTCCATCAGGTCGGCGACGGAGCGGCCGTCACGGGCGCCCTCGACGACATAGTCGGAGATCAGCGCGATCGCCTCCGGGTAGTTCAGCTTGACGCCGCGCTCGAGCCGCCGGCGCGCCACCATCGCCGCCATCGAAATCAGAAGCTTGTCCTTCTCGCGGGGCGTCAGGTTCATCCGCGTCGCTCCACCATCATCCGCCTCGCTCCAGCTTCATCGGCGTCGCCCGGGCGTCCGGCCCGGCCCCACCCATTCCGTGTCGGCCGGGCGTGCCCGTCCGGCGGGCACACTAGCCACGTTTTCAGCACGACCACACCCTCGGCAACGGCCGGCCCTCGAGCGCGGCGAGGAGCCGCGCCAGCGTCACCCGCAGCGGTGTCGCCGAGCTTGCGATCAGGCGCGCCACGACGACGCCGTCGAGCGCGCTCGCCCCCGCCTCGACGCCGCCGCCGACCGCCGTCACCGCCGCCTCGATCGCGCCGCGCACCGCGTCCAGCCGCTCCGCCGCGCCGGCGCCGGCGAGCACCAGCGTCGCGAAGGCCCGGGCGCCGCCGCCGGTCGCCGGCCCGGCGAGGATCGCCTCGGCGTCGCCGACGAGCCGCAGCCGGTCGGCGAAGACGAGCCGGCCATCGATGGTGATGTCCCAGCGGTCGCGCACCTCGACGGTGCGCACCGTCTCGCCCATCGCCGCGCGGCCGAGCACGATCGCCTCGCAGGCGATGAACTGCGCCCCGGCGCCGATCGAGACGTCCAGCGAGCGCACCAGCCCGGCCCCGTCGAAGCCGATGGTCTCCTGCGGCAGCCAGGAGAGCCGCGCGCCGCGGCCGACCGTCAACCGCGTCTCGACCCGCGCCGTGCCGGTGAGCCGCCGATAGACCCGCTCGGCCGCCTGCGTCGTCACCACCGCCGCGGCCCCATCGCCGATCGACACCTCGGTGAGGAATTTGTCGCCGCCGGTAAGGCCGCCGGCGGTATTGAGCAGCACCGCCAGCGGCGGCGCGCCGGCCGGTGCCCGCGGCAGCCGCGCCTTGCCGGCACCGGCCTGGTAGAGCGTCGTCAGCCGCGTCGCGCCGTCCGCGTCGGCGACGAAGCCAAGCCGCACGATGCCCCGCGCCCGCTGCAGCGCGGTGGCGTCCGGGTCAGCGGCGTCCGGGGCGGTGCTGGGCGGCGGGCTGGCCAAAGCGAGGGTCATGCAGGTCCGGATTTCGCCCCGGTGGGCACGGGCGGAAGGGGTCCCCGCTTGGGTGGATGTCGCGGGGCGGAGATCGCGTCTCGGCAAGCAAGATCGCCGCCACCGGCCGCCGAAGTCGAGAGGCCTCGTTGCCCCGCCTGCTCGCGTAGGCGTGACTATCGTGCAACGTTAACCCGACGCTTACCATGCCGGCTGCAATGCTGGAGCCCAACATTCGGCGCATTCAGGCCGGACCGTCGGTCTTTCGGGGGCAGCCCCGTCGCCGGCGACAGCGGAGGACACAGTGGTCACTCGTCATCCTCGGCTCCCCGCCGCCTCGAGGGCGGTCCGGCGCTTTTCGGTCGCCGCCGTCGCGGTGTCCGCGGCTGCGGCTTTGTCCTCGCTCGCCACCGCCCCGGCCCGCGCCGACAGCGCCAAGGTCGGCGCCATCTACGACATCTCCTTCGGCGGCATGTCGTTCGCCCAGGGCAAGCTCTCGCTCGTCGTCGACGGCAACGCCTATTCCGCCAAAGTGGCCATGCGGCCGGCCTCGCTCGCGCGCATCTTCTCCTCGGAAAAGGTCGATGCCCAGTCCGCCGGCTGGCTGCGCGGCGGCGCGGTGCTGCCGACCCGCTACACGATGGAGGCGAGCAACAGCGAGAAGTCGAGCTCGGTGCGCATGGACCTTTCGTCCGGCACGCTGAAGTCGGTCTCCGCCGACCCGCCGACGAAGCCGCACCGCGACGTCGTGCCGATCCAGTCGAAGCACTGGAAGGGCGTGCTCGATCCGGTCAGCGCCGTCGTCATGCCGGTGCGCAACGCCGACGACGCCACGGGGCCTGCCGCCTGCGCCCGCACGCTGCCGATCTTCGACGGCTGGACGCGTTTCGACGTGCCGCTGTCCTACCAGGGCACCAAGACGGTCGACACGAAGTCCTACAAGGGAACCGTCGTCGTCTGCTCCGCCCGCTGGGTGCCGGTGTCGGGCCACAAGCGCAACAAGGACTCGGTGCGCTACATGCAGAACAACCGCGCCCTCGAAGCGTGGCTGGCGCCGATCCCCGGCACCACCCTGCTCGTGCCCTACCGCGTCTCCGTCGGCACCATGCGCGGCACCCTGGTCGTCGAGGCGACCGACCTCAAGATCACCGGCGCGACCGTCACCGCCATCACCAGCAGCGCCGACTGACCCGCGCGACGCTCGATCGGCGAGCGGATCGAGCGCGCGCCGACGATGATTTCGGCCGCTTGACTCACGCGACGATCGGAGTCCTTGCGACAACTCGTCCGCTGCCACCGAGTCGTTCGCCGGGCAAACCGAGAAAACGCAAGATATCGTGGGTGGGCCCCGAGTCTTTCCCAAGTCTCGTAGGGAACAAAGCCGGACTCGGGGCGAGTCGTCGATTCGGGCCGGATTCGTTCGGGACTCGTTCCGATTCGCCGCGTCGCGCGTTGTACTGTCGGCGGTGCGGTGCACTGGAGCGAACGTGGACACCCACGAGAGCCCCTCTATCGCTGGAGCGCCGCCGCCCGGCCGTGCTATGAGGCAGCCGTGCCCTCCACCCGCCGCCCGGGTCCAACCGGCCGGCCTGGGAAGTCGATGAACGTCGAGCCGAGATCCGCGTCCGCCTCCGTCGTCCGTTCGCGTTCGGTCACCGCCGTCCTCGGGCCGACCAACACCGGCAAGACACACCTCGCGATCGAGCGCATGATCGCGCACGGCAGCGGCCTCATCGGCCTGCCGCTGCGGCTCCTCGCCCGCGAGGTTTACAACCGCGTCGCCGCCCGTGTCGGCCCGGACGCCGTCGCCCTCGTCACCGGCGAGGAGCGCATCGTGCCGCCGTCGCCGCGCTTCACCGTCTGCACGGTCGAGGCGATGCCGCGCGACGCCGACGTGTCGTTCCTGGCGGTCGACGAGGTGCAACTCGCCGGCGACCTCGAGCGAGGCCGCGTCTTCACCGACCGCATCCTGAATGCCCGCGGCCGCGACGAGACGCTGCTGCTCGGCGCCACCACCGTCCGGCCAATGCTGGAAAAGCTCATCCCCGGCCTCAACGTGGTGACCAGGCCGCGCATGTCGGTTCTCGCCTATGCGGGCTCGAAGAAGATCACCCGCCTGCCGGCCCGCAGCGCCATCGTCGCCTTCTCCGCCGACGAGGTCTACGCCATTGCCGAGCTGATCCGCCGCCAGCGCGGCGGCGCGGCGGTGGTGCTCGGCTCGCTCTCGCCGCGCACCCGCAACGCCCAGGTCGAGCTCTTCCAGGCCGGCGACGTCGAGTTCCTCGTCGCCACAGACGCCATCGGCATGGGACTCAATCTCGACGTCGACCACGTCGCGTTTGCCGGCGACCGCAAGTTCGACGGCTACCAGTACCGGGCGCTGAACGCCGCCGAGCTCGGCCAGATCGCCGGGCGCGCCGGCCGCCACATGCGCGACGGCACCTTCGGCGTCACCGGCCGCGTCTCCCCCTTCGACAACGAGATGGTCGAGGCGCTGGAGAGCCACCGCTTCCAGTCGCTGCGGGTCCTGCAGTGGCGCAACCCGGATCTCGATTTCGCCTCCCTCGACGCGCTCCGCCGCTCGCTCGACGAGCCGCCGCGCCAGGAGGGCCTGACGCGGGCGCCGCAGGCCGAGGATTCCGTCAGCCTCGACTATGCCGCCCGCGACCCGGACATCCGCGCGCTCGCCTCGACGCGGGCCCGCGTCTCGCTGCTCTGGGACATCTGCCAGGTGCCCGACTACCGGCGCATCGCCCCGGCCAATCATGCCGATCTGGTGCTCGCCCTCTACGGTTTCATCGCCCGGTCGGGTAGGATACCGGACGACTGGTTCGCCCGGCAGGTCGACCAGTCGGACCGCACCGACGGCGATATCGATGCGCTTTCCAACCGGATCGCGCACGTTCGGACATGGACTTATGTCGCCAATCGTGGAGATTGGCTCGCCGATCCCGCGCACTGGCGCGGAGTCACACGAGATGTCGAGGATCGACTCTCCGACGCCCTCCACGAACGGCTGATCGGCCGCTTCGTCGACCGGCGAACGAGCGTCCTGATGAAACGCCTGAGAGAAAACGCGATGCTCGAAGCGGAGATCACGCCGGCGGGAGACGTCTCCGTCGAGGGCCAGCACGTCGGACGCCTCGCCGGCTTCCGCTTCGTCGCCGACACTGGCGGCGGCGGCGGCGGCGACGGCCCGGAGGTCAAGGCGCTGCGCAGCGCCGCCGCCAAGGCGCTCGCCGGCGAGATCGAGGCGCGCGCCGACCGCCTCGGCCGCGCGACCGACACCGACCTGGTGCTGGCTGCCGACGGCGCGATCCGCTGGCTCGGCGAGCCGGTGGCGAAGCTCATCCCCGGCGACGACGTGCTGACGCCCGGCTTCGTCGTGCTCGCCGACGACCAGCTTACCGGTCCGGCCCGCGAGCGGGTGCAGGCGCGGCTCGCCACTTGGCTCAAGACCCAGGTCGAGACGCTGCTGAAGCCGCTCATCGACCTGCGCAACGCCACCGAACTGCCCGGTCTGCCGCGCGGCATCGCCTTCCGCATCGCCGAGGCGCTCGGCGTCGTCGAGCGGCCGGCGATCGCCGACGACGTCAAGGGCCTCGACCAGGCGGCTCGCGCTGGCCTGCGCTCGCTCGGCGTGCGCTTCGGCGCCTACCATCTGTTCGTGCCGGCCCTCCTGAAGCCGGCACCGAGCCGGCTCCTCGCCGAGCTCTGGGCGCTGAAGCACGCGAGCCTCGACGTGCCGGGCCTCCTTGAGGTGCCGCAGCTCTCCGCCTCCGGGCGGACCTCCATCCCGGTCGACCCGGCCGTGCCGGTCGATCTCTACCGCGTCTGCGGCTTCAAGGCCTGCGGCGGGCGTGCCGTGCGCCTCGACATCCTCGAGCGCCTCGCCGACCTCATCCGACCGATCCTCGCCTGGCGGCCCGGCCCCGAGGCGGGGCCGATGCCCGACGGCGCGCACCCGGCCGGCGGCTTCATGGCCACCGTCCGCATGACGTCGCTGGTCGGCTGCTCCGGCGAGGACTTCGCCTCCATCCTGCGCGGCCTCGGCTACCGCATGGACCGCCGCCCGCTGCCCGTCCGCCCGCCGGAGGCCCCGGCCGCCGCGGTGACGCCGCCGACGGCGGATGCCGCCACCGCCCCGGAGGCCGTCGAGGCTGACGGGGCGGATACCGCGACCGAGCCCACCTTCGACACCGCCGTCGACGCCCCGATGGAGGCCGAGGCCGCCACGCCGGACGACGTCGGCACCGAGGCTGCCGATGCCATCGAAGCGTCGGCCACGCCCGAGGAAGATCGCGAGCCGCCGGTGGCGACAGAGAGCGCCGAGGGCCCGGGCGCCGAGGCGGCGGAAGCCGCTGAGGGTAACGCCGACCCGTCGGAAGCCGCCGAGATGGAAGCCGCGTCCGAGGAGTTCGAGCCGAAGGTCGACCCCGACGACGCCGCAGCATCCACCGAGGCGCCCGAGGTCGAGGCGGTCGCCGCTCCGGTCGATGCCGCCGACGAGGCGTCTGCGTCCGACGAGGCCCCCGCATCCGAGATCACCGACGCGACTGAAGAAGCCGCTGCAGCCGCAGACGTCGCCGTCTCCGAGGAGACCGCCGCTGCCGAGGCCGTGTCTGTCGCCGCCGCAGAGGCGTCCGACGGCGAGCCGGTCGCGGCCGCCGAGCCGGTGCTGGTCGAGGTCTGGCGTCCCGGCCGTCCCGAGCGGCGTGGCGAGCCGCGGCAGCGCGGTAACCGCGACCGCCAGCCGGACCGTCAGGCCGACCGCCGCAGCGATCGTGGCCCGCGCCGGGCCGAGAACGCCCCGGCCGCCGCCGTTGCCCCCAGCGAGGCACCCGCCGCAGGCGAGGCGCGCCCGGACCGCCGTCCAGACCGTCCCCGCGGCGACGACCGCCGCGGACGTCCGCCGCAGGGCCAGGGCCGTCCGGCGGAAGGCCGCAGTGGCGGCCGTCCCGGCGGTGATCGGCCCGAGGGTCAGCGGGCGCGCGACGACCGTCCGCACAACGACCGTCCACGCGACGATCGCCCCCGGGACGAGCGTCCGCGCAACGACCGGCCGCGCGAGGATCGCCCCCGCGACGACCGCCCGCGCGACAGTGGCCGCGGCCGCCAGCCCGATCCGAACTCGCCCTTCGCCGCCCTCGCGGCCTTGAAGGCCGATCTCGAGCGGCGGGCGAAGGAGCGGTGACCCGCCGCTCCGCCTCGTGAGCGTCGCCGCGTGATGCTCGCGCCATGACGATTGCGCCATGACGATCGCGGCGCAGCGTCTCGACAAATGGCTGTGGTTCGCCCGCGTGGTGAAGACACGACCGCTCGCCAAGGCGCTCGTCGAGGCGGGCAAGGTGCGCGTCAACCGCGACCGCGTCACCAGCGCCGACCGGCTGGTGCGCCCCGGCGACGTGCTCACCGTCGTCGTCGGCAGCCGGGTGCGGGTGCTGGAGGTCATCGGCTTCGCCGAGCGCCGGGGCGACGCCGCTTCCGTCGCATCCCTCGCCCTCGATCGCTCGCCGGCCCCGCCGGGTTCAGTTGCGGGCGACGAGGGCACCGACGACGAAGGCGAGTGAACGACTCGCCGAACTGACCTTGGCTGGGGAAAACCCCCTTCGCCCCGTCACAGTCGGCCGCCGACTCTTGTCAGAGAGTCACGGCATATTGTAGCGTCCGGGCGTACAGACACGACATATCGTGTCCGTCGCACTCGAAAGTTCCCGACACCACCCCTGCAGCGTCAGGCGGGCTCCCGTCGCCCGGCGCTCTCGGATTCGGAGTCCGGTTTCGATACGGAAGGATGAGGCGACATGTCCTGGACCGACGAGCGGGTCGATACGCTGAAGCGCCTGTGGACGGACGGCCTCAGCGCCAGCCAGATCGCCGCCTCCCTCGGCGAGGTGACGCGCAACGCCGTGATCGGCAAGATCCACCGGCTGGGCCTGTCCGGCCGCGCCCGCACCGGCCAGCCCTCGATGGCGCCGGCCCACAAGACGAAGCCGGCGCCGGTCGTCCGGCGCAGCGCCCGCCCGACGGTCGCCACCGTCGGCAACACGGCGCTCGCCACGGCCGAGCCCGCCTACGTGGTGGCGACGCGGCCCGAGCCGGAGCCGATGGGCGAGGTGGTCTCGATCGGCCAGCGCGTCACCATCATGATGCTGACCGAGCAGACCTGCCGCTGGCCGATCGGCGATCCCGGCAGCGAGGGCTTCACCTTCTGCGGCCGCCGCTCGGACACCGGCGTGCCCTACTGCACCGCCCATGCCCGCATCGCCTACCAGCCGGCCGAGCGCCGCCGCGACCGCGGCCACCACCGCGATCACTGATCACGGATCACGCCCGCCGCCCCAACGCCGGCGTGACCTGGGTTACGACCGTGATCACGGATCACTGTCGGGTCTCTGCCCCTCGCCGCCGATACCGGCCGGCGAGGCCTGGTGGTGCGGGCGTGCGCCGCCCGATCCGGCGGGCTACTGCGGCCCCGGCCAGATCTGCTCGCGCAGGCACTCGACATCGGGTGCGCGCTGAGTGAGGCCCGGCTTGGTCGGGTCCTTGATCGCCATCTTGGCGACGCAGGTGGTCACGTAGCTCGCCACCACGTCCTCGCCATCATAGGCGAGCGAGGAATAGGACAGCGACGAATAGGCGAACGGCCGTTCCCCGGCCGCCGTCGCCGCAGAAACGTCGCCGATGCAGGAGTGCTCGAGGTTCTCCGGCAGGATCGGCGTCTCGGTGCACTGCTCGCCGAGCA
The DNA here is from genome assembly GCA_945898215.1 of Pseudoxanthobacter soli DSM 19599. GTDB lineage: Bacteria > Pseudomonadota > Alphaproteobacteria > Rhizobiales > Segnochrobactraceae > CAMDHY01. The sequence goes on from CAMDHY010000039.1 coordinate 20,517, forward strand.
CGATCGTGTTCGAGTTGCCGTCGCTTGCCGTCGCAGGCGACAGGTTGGTGCAGGCGCGCAGGCCGTCGTCCCGCCACGACCAGGTGAACACCGTGAGATCGTTGGAGATCTGGCGCACCGACCCGTCACCCAGGATGAAGCGGGCGTTGCGCTCGAACGAGGTCGCCGCCGATCCGACATACTGCCAGTACGGCTGCGGCTCGCACTGGCCCGCGGCCAGCGCCATGCCGGCGCCGCCACACAGCCCGGCGGCGGCCACGAGCCCTGCCACCATCCTCGTCCGCATGGATGCGGTCATTGCCGGCCTCCCCCTCGACGCCTCTCTCGATCCGGCGACGGCTTCGCCGTTCGTTGCCGCCACTCTCCGCTTCGCCCGCCGCTCACGGCAAGTCACGTCGCGGTCATCGCGGCGGGGGGCATCGGGGCGGAGCCCGCGGGTCACGACGGCGCGCACACGCCGCAGAGACAAAAACACGCCCGCCCGGCACCGGACGGGCGTTCTCGTCTCAGGCCGCCGCGGAAGGCGGCGAAACGACTACTGCGCGGTGGTGGTCGGCACCGGCGTCATCGGGCCCTGCGCCGTGGTGATCGGCGCGGTCGGGCCGGACGCGGTGGTCTCGGCCTTGCCGTAGGGGCAGGCGACGGCCGGCACGGAGGCCGCGGCGAGCAGTGCGAGGGCAGCAAGTGGGGCGGTCAGTCGGGTCATGTCGATCCTCCTCCAGATGCGGGCGCCGGCGGTGAAGCGGCGCCGTCGGCCCAGCCTGTGAAAAAGGTAGCACGCCCTCGCGTTTCGGCAACGCCTCGTTGACCGGAAAGCGGCAATGGTGCGTGAAGCCGAGAGGAACCACCCGCGTGCGCGACGGCCATCTGATCGAAAGCTTCCTGGAGATGATGTCGGCCGAGCGCGGCGCGGCGAAGAATACGCTCGACGCCTATCGCCGCGACCTCGAGGACTTCGCCCGCTTCCTGGCCGACGCTCCGGTTTCGGGGGCGGCCGCCGATGATGTGCGCGCCTACCTCGCCGACCTTGCCGACCGCGGCTTCGCCGCCACCTCGCAGGCCCGCCGGCTGTCGGCGCTGCGCCGCTTCCACCGCTTCCTGTTCGCCGAAGGTGTGCGCACCGACGACCCGACCGGCCCGATCGACAGCCCGAAGCGCCGCCGCGCCCTGCCGAAGCTCCTGTCGGAGGCCGAGATGCGCGCGATCCTCGCCACCGCTGGCGAGCAGGCGGTGGCCGAGGACGCCACCCCCGTGGCGCGGCTGCGTGCGGCGCGGATCGTTGCCTTGATCGAGACGGCCTACGCCACCGGCCTGCGCGTCTCCGAGCTCGTGGCCCTGCCGGCGGCGGCGGCGCGGCCCGGGCTCGAGGCGCTGGTGGTGCGCGGCAAGGGCGGCCGCGAGCGCATGGTGCCGCTCAGCCCGCGCTCGAAGGCGGCGATCGTGGCCTTCCGCGGGCTTGCCGGCGGCAAGCCGGGGCGCTGGCTGTTTCCCTCGCACGGCGAGAGCGGCCACCTCACCCGCCAGGCCTTCGCCCGCGACCTGAAGCGCATCGCGGCGCTGGCCGGCATCCCTTCGGCGCGGGTGTCGCCGCACGTGCTCCGCCACGCCTTCGCGAGCCACCTGCTCGCCGGCGGCGCGGATCTCCGCTCGTTGCAGGCACTGCTCGGCCATGCCGACATCGCCACGACGGAGATCTACACCCACGTCCTCGACGAGCGCCTCACCGCCCTCGTCGGCGAGCATCACCCGCTCGCCGACCTCGCGGCAGCGCCCAGACCGGCACGGCCGCGGCGGGCCGGCTAGTCAATCAGGCGACGCGCACGCCCTCGCGCCACACCGCCCGCACCACCGGCACCGTTCCCGGCGCATGGCGGACGCGCACGAGGTCGGCGCGCCGGCCGGGCGCGATCGAGCCGCGGTCGTTCAATCCGACCGTCTCCGCCGGCACGCACGTGACGAGGCGGACGGCGCTCGCAAGGTCCATCCCTGGCACCGTCTCCGGCAGCTGGAACACCGCCTGCATCAGCGAGAACGGCACGTAGTCCGACGACAGGATGTCGAGCAGGCCGAGGCGCGCGAGATCGCCGGCGGCGGCGTTGCCGGAGTGGGAACCGCCGCGCACGACGTTCGGCGCCCCCATCAGCACCTTCATGCCGGCCGCACGCGACGCGGCCGCCGCCTCCACCGTCGTCGGGAACTCGGCGATGGCGATGCCGTCGGCCGCCGCCTCGTCGACGTGGGCGAGCGTCGCATCGTCGTGGCTCGCGAGGATCGCGCCGCCGGCGTGCGCCATCGCGACGATCGCCGGCCGGTTCGCCGCGATGATGCGGGCGGCAGCAGCGAGGCGCTCGGCGACGAAGGCGTCCTGCTCGGCCTGGGAGAGGCGCGCATTCTCCGGGTAGAAGCGGTGGTAGGCGTCGAGCCGCGCGAACTGGCGCTGGCCGGGGGTGTGGTCCATCAGCGAGGCGAGGCGCACCGCGCCGGTGGAAAACAGCGGCTCGGCGTCGGCGAGGAGCTGCTGCGAGGAGATCTCGCAGCGCACGTGGATGAAGTGGTCGGCCTTCAGCCTGTCCTCGGCACGGGCGGTGGCGATGGCGTCGGCGAGCAGCAGCGAGTCGCGCCCGAGCGGCCGCTCGTCGGCATCGCCGGCGCGGAGCGCATCGAACACCGTGACGATGCCGGCCCCGATCACCTGGGCATCGTGGGACTGCAGCGCCGCGATCGGGTTCCAGTGCACGCCCGGCCGCGGCCGGAAGTGGCTCTCGAGGTGGTCGGTGTGGAGCTCGACGAGGCCCGGCAGCAGGTAGTCGCCGCCGAGGTCCTCGCCGACCGCCGTGCGGCCCTCGTCGATCGCGACGATGACGCCGTCGCGCACCACCACCGCGCCTTCGACCACGCGGTCGTCGAGGACGACGCGGGCGCCGGAGAGAACCTGCTCGGCCATCAGGCGCCGCCTCCGATGCTGGCGAAGCGGCGCCCGGCGCCGGCGAGCGGCAGGGCCTTGGCGATCAGGAAGGGAGCGGCAGGCCGCGGCTCGACGAACACGGTGAGCGCGTCGACCAGCACCGGGCGGCCGAGTACCGGCGCGAAGTGGCGCGTCGCCGCGGCGGCGAGCCGGTCGCCGAGGGCCGGCGGCAGCGCGTCGGTCAGCGTCATGTGGAACTGGAACTCCTCGAAGACGTGGGGATAGCCCCACTTTTCCAGCATCTCGCGCTGGCGCGGCGAAAGGGTGGCGGGGCGGCGGCGGACGATCTCGTCGGCGTCGGGCGGCGCGCGGAAGCCGTCGAGATCGGCGACGACACGGCCGGCGAGCGCATCGAGCGCCGGTACCGGCGCCGCCGGCACCAGCGCGACGAAGCCGCCGAGGCGGGCGAGCTCGAGGCCCGGGATCGTCACCGCTGGCAGGGTCGCGGCGAGGCGTTCGACGGCCGCCTCGAGGTCGGCTGCGGTGTGCCCGGCGGCAAGACGGAAGGGCGGCTTCAGGGTGGCGTGGAAGCCGTAGCGGCGCGCCGAAGCGGTGGCGGCCTCGAACTCCGGGCCGCTGACGCCGTCGACCTCCGGCTGCTTCAGGGCGCGTCCGTCGGCGGCGTCGCGGCCGAGCCAGCGGGCACCGAGGCGGGCGATGAGCGCCGTATCGCGCGGCGCATAGTAGACGGCGTGACGCATCGGGGATCGCGGGCCTCCTCGCCGGTGCCTTCTGGCCGGTGATCGCCGGCGCGCCCTTCTATCAGGGCAACCGTGACGATGCGACGGGCGGACGAAGGCGCGGCGCGGGTAGCGCGGTCAGCCGCCGGCCTTCACCGCGACGAGGCCGCAGATGACGAAGGCCGCCGCGGCCCAGCGCAGCGCCCCGAAGCGCTCGTGCAGCACGGTCGCGCCGAGCGCCGCCGCGAACAGCACCGAGGTCTCGCGCACGGCGGAGACGAAGGCGATCGGCGCCACCGTCATCGCCCACAGGGCGAGGCCGTAGGAGACGCCCGACATCGTGCCGCCGACGACGCCGACGGCGGCGTGGCGGAGAAGCCGCCTAGCCATCGGCGCGCCTTGGCCGACGAGCGCCCAGGCGGTGTTGGTGACGCCGGAGGCGAGCGTCACCCAGGCGGCGTAGGTGGCGGCCTCGCCGGAGAGCCGGACGCCGACGCCGTCGACCAGCGTGTAGCTCGCGATGATCGCGGCATTGAGCAGCGCCGCGCCGAGGGCCGGGCGGCCCGAGCGGCCGGCCCGCAGCCCCTCGAGGCCGAGGGCGATGACGCCGAGCGAGACGAGCCCGATGCCGAGGAAGCCGACGAGGCCGGTGAATTCCGACAGCACGACGGCGCCGAAGGCGGTGACGAGGATCGGCGCCAGGCCGCGCATCAGCGGGTAGGCGACCGAGAGGTCGGCGCCACGATAGGCGCGCGCCAGGAGCGCGAAATAGAGGATGTGCACGAGACTGGTGACGACGACGTAGACGAAGGCTTCCGGCGCCATCGGCGGCAGGAACGGCAACGCCCCGATGGCGACGAGGCCGCCGCCGCCGGCCACCGCGATCGCCGCCGCCTCGCGGTCGTCGACCTTCTTCACCGCGGCGTTCCAGCCGGCGTGCAGCGCCGCGGCAAAGATCAGCAAGATGAGGACGCCGATGGACACCGCGGATACTCCTCCGGCAGCGGCGGCGCGGTCGCCGTCGCGAAACTCGCCCGCGCCGGGTGACGCCCTTCCGGTGGGCCGCCGCCTAGCTGCGGCCGCTGGGCTGCCGTACCCCGACGCGCGGGCGGGCCGGATGACCGGCACCATGGACGGACGGCAAAAATTTGTCTATAAGACTAGATGAATATTTTTCGCCGGCGAACGAACGGAGACGGTCGTGGGGAAGGATGAGTCCGCCGCTGCAGGGCGAGGGCCGGCCCCGTCGGTGGTGCGCGGCAGCGGCGTCTCGGCCTGGCGGCAGATCGCCGATGCGCTGCGCGACGAGATCGCCTTTGGCGTGCTCGCAGCGGGCGAGCGGATGCCGACGGAGGCCGAGCTTTCGCTGCGCTTCGGGGTCAACCGCCACACGCTGCGGCGCGCCATCGCGGCGCTCGCCGCCGACGGGCTGGTGCGCGCCGACCAGGGTCGCGGCACCTTCGTGGCCGAGCGGCCGCTGCCCTATCCGATCGGCCGACGCACGCGCTTCTCGGCCGCCGTTGTCGCGGCGGCGCGTACGCCCGGCCGCATCCTGCTCGGCGCCGTCGTCGAGGCGGCGACGCCGGCCCTGGCGCGACGGCTCGCGATCGCCCCCGGCGCGCCGCTGCACCGCATCGAGACGATGAGCGTCGTCGACGGCGCGCCGATCTCGGTCGCCACCGGCTGGCTTTCGGCCGACCGTTTCCCGGACTTTCCAGCGCTGATCGCCGAGACGGGCTCCTACACCGCCGCCTTCGCACGCTGCGGCATCGCCGACTACGTCCGCCTCGAGACGCGCATCCGTGCCGCGGTAGCGGACGCCGACGACGCGCTGCGCCTCGGTCTTCCCGCCGGGGCGGCGGTGCTGGTGACGGAGAGCGTCGACGGCGACCCGGCCGGCGCACCGCTCGAATGCGGCTACACGCGCTTCGCGGCCGACCGCATCGAGCTCACCGTCTCGGCCTGATCGCGCGGCCCGACCGCGCCGCGCCGCGGCGCACTACTCGGCGACGATCTTCACCGCCATGCCGGGCTTGAGGTCGTCGTTCGTCTTCACCGCGTTCATCACCATGAACAGCGGCCGGCGCAGGCCCGCGTCGATGCCGACCATGCGGCCGGCGAGCGCCTCGATGGTGTCGCCGGCGCCGACGCGGACGATGCGCACCCGCAAGGGCTTGAGATCGGCGATCTGGGCCGGCGTCAGCCGGCGGAAGCTCTTCACCGTCTCCATGAAGCCGGTCTCCAAGGCACCGGTCGGCGAAGCCGTGGCGAAGATGAAGCGGTAGACGCGCGAGCCCGCCCGCACGACGGCGATACGGAACGACCAGCCCTCGGAGATCGCCGAGGCGGTGGCGGCCGGCGCGCCGTTCACCTCGAGGGAGCGGACGCTGTCGGGGATGAGGCCCTTCACCCACCCGGAGGCGAGATAGTCCGGCAGCGACATCGCCTCCGGCACCTCGACGCCGTCGAAGCGCATGGCGACCTTGCCGCCGTCGCTGGCGAGCACCGCCTTCGAGGTGTTTTCGAGGAAGAAGCCGGCCGGGACGGTGAAGGCGATGCCGAGTTCGCGGTGCAGGAAGGCGCGGCCGCGGGCGAAGCCCTCGCGCGGGTCGTCGCCGTAGAGCATGCCCTCGAGGCTGGCGAGGTAGGCGTCGCGGTCGCGCTCGCCGAGGTCCGTGCCGCCGACCTGACGCGCCGCCCGGACGGCGAGCGCGACGCGCTCCGGCGTCGCCGGATGGGAGGACAGGAAATCGGGCTTGTCGCCGGCGGCGGCGTCCTTCAGCGAGGCGAACCGCGACATCGCCTCGAGGAAGCGCGCGGCGGCGAAGGGATCGAAGCCGGCGCGGGCGAGCGTCTTCACGCCGATCTGGTCGGCCTCGAGCTCCTGCGCCTGGCTGAAGCGGGCGAGCGACATCTGCGTCGTCGCCATCGTCTCGCGGGCCACCGTCGGGTCGCCGACGACGGTGGCGGCGACGCGGTTGACCACCGCGGCGGCCTCGGCGCGGCGCTGGCGGGCGATGGCGTGGTTCGCAGTGACGTGGGCCATCTCGTGGGCGAGCACGGCGGCGAGCTCGGAGGCGTCGTCGGCGAGCGCCAGCAGGCCGCGCGTCACGTAGAGGTAGCCGCCCGGGAGCGCGAAGGCGTTGATTGCCGGCGAGTTCAGGATGGTGATGCGGTAGGTGCGCGATGGGTCGTCGGAGGCGGCGACCAGCCTGCCGACCACCCGTGCCACGGCCCGCTCGGCCTTCGGGTCGGAATAGACGCCGCCATAGGCCATCACCAGGCGCGGATGCTCGCGGGCGCCCAGCGTCACGTCGGCGGGGGGTGCGGCGGCGGGATCGGCGGTGACCGGCGTGGAGATCGTCGGCTGGCCGACGTCCTGGACGCCGGCGCACCCGGCGAGGCCGAGCACCGTCGCCAGCGCAAGCCTGCGAGCCGCCGCCGCCAGCCGACCGGCCGGACGGCACGCCCCCTCGGCGACCCAAGAGACGACGTCCCTCACTCGACGCTCACTCGTCCTCATCGCGGCGCCGGCCCGTCCGGACGCTCAAGGTCCTCCGGGCGGCCGAGCCGCACGAGTCCCCCGTCGTCCGCTTCGAGCCAGCCGCGCACGCGTACGCGGGAACCCGCCAGCGCATCGGGGGCGATTCCCCAGCCGCGCGGCCATGCCCCTTCGCTTTCGGCGATCGTGGCGGTGAAATCAAGGCTCCACCGCCGCCCGAAGTTGAGATAGCGCGTCCGGCCGGCCTTCCCGAGGCCGACGACGCGGCCCTCGACGATCACGTAGCGTCCGGCGCGGGTGACGATCAGCGGGTCGTCGGCGGCGTCCAGCGCGAACGTGGCGTCCGCCCACAGGCCTCGGCGGGCGACGCGGGCGGCAGCTTCGATGGCGAGCAGGCGGGCGCGACAGGGGCCGTCCGCGACGTCGCGCGGGGCGGGCCCGACGAGGGCGACGCCGAGGGCCACGAGGCGCTCGCCGAGTTCGGTTCCGTCGATCGCGGCGACGCGGGTGACCCGTCGGCCGTAGCGGTCGACCTGCGCCGGGGCGGCGTCGAGACGCACCGCGCGGTCGGAGACGAGATCGCGCAGGACTGCGGCTGCGGCTGCCTCGCCTTCGCCCGGGGTGGCGAGGCCGACGGCGGCCACGCGCACAAGGGTCCCGTCGGCGAGCCGCAGCTCGAACGGCGCCGTCACCGCCGCGACGGCGACAGCGGGGCCCGCCGGCGGCACGCAGACGGGGACCGGCGCCGTGGCGGCGGGCCCGGAACCGAGCCCGGCCACGAACGCAGACATCACCCCGACGGCGGCACACACGCGCGACACCGGCGCTCCTCCGCTCGGACGCCCGTGCGATAGTCTACAGCCGGACGGACCGGCCCGGAAGCGCCGGCCGATCGACCCTCAGGTGCGCTCGAGGGCCAGCGCGACCGCGTCTCAGGCGCGTTCGACGGCGAGCGCGATGCGGTCTCAGGCGCGCTCGATCGCGAGCGCGATGCCCTGGCCGACGCCGATGCACATCGTCGCCAGCGCCCGCTTGCCGTTGCGGGCGCGCATCTCGAGCGCCGCCGTGCCGACGATGCGGGCGCCCGAGGCGCCGAGCGGGTGGCCGAGGGCGATGGCGCCGCCGTTCGGATTGACGTGTTCGCCGTCGTCGGGAAGCCCAAGCTGGCGCAGCACCGCGAGGCCCTGGCTGGCGAAGGCCTCGTTGAGCTCGACGACGTCGAAGTCCGAAACCTTGATGCCGAGCCGCTCGACGAGCTTCAGCGTCGCCGGCGCCGGGCCGATGCCCATAATGCGCGGCGCGACGCCGGCGGTGGCGGCGCCCGAGACCCGGGCGATCGGCGTCAGGCCGTAGCGCGCCACCGCCTCGGGCGAGGCGATCAGCAGCGCCGCGGCACCATCGTTGACGCCCGAGGCGTTGCCGGCCGTCACCGTGCCGCCATTGCGGAACGGCGTCGGCAGCCTGGCGAGCTGCTCGAGCGTCGTCGCGGCGCGCGGATGCTCGTCGACGGCGACGACGGTGTCGCCCTTGCGGCCCGGAATGGTGACCGGGACGATTTCTTCGGCGAGGCGGCCCGAGGCCTGGGCGGCGCCGGCGCGCTGCTGCGAGCGCAGCGCGAAGGCGTCCTGATCGGCGCGCGAGACCTGGAAGTCCTCGGCGACGTTCTCGCCCGTCTCGGGCATCGAATCGACGCCGTACTGCTTCTTCATCAACGGGTTGACGAAGCGCCAGCCGATCGTCGTGTCGTGGATCTCGGCGTGCCGGGAGAAGGCGGTGTCGGCCTTCGGCATCACGAAGGGGGCGCGCGACATCGATTCGACGCCGCCGGCGACGATGAGCTCGGCCTCGCCGCACTTGATCTGCCGGGCGGCGATGGCGACCGCGTCCATGCCGGAGCCGCAGAGGCGGTTGACGGTGGTGCCGGGAACCTCGACCGGCAGCCCGGCGAGGAGGGCGGCCATGCGGGCGACGTTGCGGTTGTCCTCGCCGGCCTGGTTGGCGCAGCCGTAGATCACCTCGTCGACGCCCGCCCAGTCGATGCCCGGATGGCGCGCGCGGAGCGCGCGGATCGGCACCGCGGCGAGGTCGTCGGTGCGCACGCCTGCGAGGGCGCCGCCGAAGCGGCCGATCGGCGTGCGGGCGAAATCGACGATGTAGGCCTCGCGCATGGACTGTCCTCCGGTGTGCCCCGGCCGTCCCCGGTGCCGGGGCTGGCTCGCCGCCGTTCATTGACCGAACGGTCGGTCGGCGTTAACGCCTCTCTTAGCGCACGACCGGCCGCGGCTCAACCGCTGCGGCACCGGCGGCCGCGACGGCGCTCCGGGGCGACCGTGACCGGCCCGCCACAACCGCGCGCCGCGCGGGGTGCCGGCCGGCTTCGCCCGATCTGGCAATTCCCTTTCGCCGCGCTCTTGGCTATCACAGAGGCGATGACCGCGGGGAGGGTTCGCCGGTGTTTCAAAGTGTCCGTGGACGGCGCCAGCGGCAGCCCTTCGAGCGCGGTGCGGCGGCCTCCGTTCTCAGCCCAGGCCACCGCCGGGTCGCGATCCGCCTCGGAATGCTCGCCGCCGGCCTCGCGCTCTCCGGCCCGGCCCTCGCCCAGACCGCCGCGGCGCCGCCGCCGCCGGCGGTCATCGTCGCCCCGGTGACGCAGCAGGACGTCACCCAGAGCTTCCAGTATGTCGGCCGCATCCAGGCGATCCAGACCCTGAACCTCGTCGCCCGTGTCGAGGGCTTCCTCACCGGGGTGCTGTTCCAGGAGGGCTCGCACGTCAAGGCGAACGAGGCGCTCTACACGATCGAGAAGGCGCCCTTCCAGGCGCAGCTCGACCAGGCGAACGGCCAGCTCGCCGCCGCCAACGCCCAGCTCGCCGGCGCCAACGCCTCCCTCGCCGAGGCGCAGCTGACCCTCGACCGCCAGAAAGCCCTGGTGAAGTCGGGTGCCGTCAGCCAGGCGGTGCAGGACACCGCCCAGGCGCAGCGCGACAAGGCCGCGGCCGACGTCGAATCCGCCAAGGCCTCGATCGCCCAGGCGAATGCCCAGATCGAGACGGCGAAGCTCAACCTCTCCTACACCGACATCGCCTCCACCATCGACGGGCGCATCGGCAAGACCAACGTCACCCAGGGCAACCTCGTCAACACCGCCACGGGCACGCTCGCCACGGTGGTGCAGATGGACCCGATGCGGGTGGTCTTCTCGATCTCGGAGGCGCAGTACACCGGCGTCGCCAAGCAGGTCCAGGCCGCCAACCTGCAGCCCGGCTCGGCGCACCAGACGTTCACGCCGACGGTGCTCTTGTCCGACGGCACCCCCTACGAGCACCCGGGCAAGATCGCCTTCATCGGCAACGAGATCTCCCAGTCGACCGGCACGCTGCCGATCTACGCCGACTTCCCGAACCCGAACGAGCTGCTGGTTCCCGGCGGCTTCGTCACCATCGCGGTGCAGCAGGACACCAAGCAGGAATCGCTGGTGGTGCCGATCGCCGCGGTCCTCGAGGACAAGGACGGCCAGTACGTGCTGACCGTCGACGCCCAGAACCGGGCGCAGCAGACGCGCCTGACGACCGGCGTGCAGACGGGCACGAACTACACCGTCACCGGCGGCCTGACGGAAGGCCAGGTGATCATCGTCGAGGGCGTCCAGAAGGTACGCCCCGGCATGGTCGTCGACCCCCGCCAGATGCCGGCGAACCAGACCGCCGGCGGCGTGCCGACGCTCGCCCCGGCAGCCGCCCCCGCCCCCGCCCCCGCCGCTGCGGCGCCCGCGGCCTCCGGGACGACGGCACCGGCACCCACCACGCCCGCGCCCGCGGCGACGCCGCCCGCAGCACCCGCGACCGGGACCGCTCAGCCCGCCACCCAGCCGGGGAACTGAGCCATGCTCTCCGCGACCTTCATCGCACGGCCGCGGCTCTCCGCGGTCATCTCGATCGTCATCACCATCGCCGGCGCGCTGGCGCTCTATTCGATGCCGGTGGCGCAGTATCCGAACATCGCCCCGCCGGTGGTGCAGGTGTCGGCTACCTATCCGGGCGCCGACGCCGAGACGATCTTCGAGACGGTGGCGAGCCCGATCGAGCAGCAGGTCAACGGCGTCGAGAACATGCTCTACATGTCCTCGACCTCGACCTCCTCGGGCACCTATACGCTGCAGGTCTCGTTCGCCATCGGCACCGACCCGGACATCAACCAGGTCAACGTGCAGAACCGCGTTTCTCAGGCGGAATCGCAGCTTCCCGACGAGGTCATCCAGCAGGGCCTGACGACGCAGCAGCAGTCGACCAACCTCCTGCTGGCGGTCTCGATCGCATCGCCGAACAGTACCTACGACCCGGTGTTCCTGTCGAACTTCACGACGGTCAACATCCAGAACCCCATCGCCCGCCTCGAGGGCGTCGGCTCAACGACGATCTTCGGCCAGCTCAACTACGCCATGCGCGTGTGGCTGGTGCCGGACCGGCTGACGGCCCTCGGCATCACCATCGACGAGGTCAAGAGCGCCATCCAGAGCCAGAACATCCAGGCCGCCGTCGGCCAGATCGGCGGCCCGCCGATCGGCGACGACCAGGTGTTCCAGTACACGATCGAAACCCTCGGCCGCCTCAAGACCACCGAGGAGTTCGGCAACATCATCGTGCGCACGGGCACCGACGGCGCCGTCGTGCGCGTCAAAGACCTCGGCCGGGTCGAGCTCGGGGCGCAGGTCTACACGCAGACCTCGACCCTCAACAACAAGCCCTCCGTCACCCTCGGCATCTACCAGTCGACGGACGCCAACGCGCTCTCCGTCGCCGCCGAGGTGCGCAAGACGCTCGAGGACCTGAAGTCACGCTTCCCGGCCGACGTCGAGGCGGAGGTCATCTACGACTCGACCCTGTTCGTGTCGGCCTCGATCGACGAAATCATCAAGACGCTGATCGAGGCGGCGATCATCGTGATGATCGTCGTCTTCGTCTTCCTGCAGGACTGGCGGGCGACGATCGTGCCGGCGGTGACGATCCCGGTGTCGCTGATCGGCGTGTTCGTGGTGCTGTCGGCGGCCGGCTTCTCGCTCAACACGATCGATCTCTTCGCCATCGTGCTCGCCATCGGCCTCGTCGTCGACGACGCCATCGTCGTGGTCGAGAACGTCCAGCGCGTCATGGAGGAGGAGGGGCTCGGGCCCCGCGAAGCCTCGCTGAAGGCGATGGAGCAGGTCACCGGCCCGATCATCTCGACGACGCTGGTGCTGTTCGCCGTGTTCGGTCCGGTCGCCTTCCTGCCCGGCATCACCGGCGAGCTCTACAGGCAGTTCGCCGTGACGATCACCGCCGCGGTGGCGATCTCGGCGATCAACGCGCTGTCGCTGTCGCCGACGCTGTGCTCGCTGATCCTGCGCAAGCCGAAGGAGCACAAGCGCGGGCCGTTCGCCTGGTTCAACACCGGGCTCAACAAGGTCCGCAACGGCTATGTCGGCCTCGTCGGGCTGATCGCCCGGCGGTCGCTGGTGGCGCTCATCATCATCGTCGCGGTCGGCGCCGCCACCGGCGTGCTGTTCGAGCGCCTGCAGACCGGCTTCCTGCCGGACGAGGACCAGGGCGTGCTGTTCGTCGACGCCTCGCTGTCGCCCGGCTCGGCCCTGCCGCGCACCCAGAAGGTGATCGGCGACGTCACCGAAATCGCCCTGAAGACCGACGGCGTCACAAACGTCATCGGCATCTCCGGCTATTCGATGCTGACCAGTGCCCCGGCGGCGAGCTCCGGCTTCGGCATCCTCGTGCTGAAGCCGTGGGACGAGCGTCCGGAGCGAAACCTTTGGGCGAACGGCATCGCCCGCACGCTCTATGGCGGCTTCCAGACCATCCCAGAGGCGAACCTTTTGCCGTTCGGGCCGCCGCCGATCCCCGGCGTCGGCCAGGCGAACGGCTTCGACTACCGGCTCGAGGCGATCGGCGGCCAGTCGGGCCAGGAGCTCGCCGCGGTGCTCGGCGGCCTGATCGTCGCCGCCAATCAGGACCACCGCATCTCGCGCGCCTTCTCCACCTTCTCCGCCTCGGTACCGCGCCTCTACTTCGACCTCGATCGCACCAAGGCCCAGAGCCTCGGCGTTCCGGTCAGCAACGTCTTCCAGATCATGCAGGCCATGCTCGGATCGTTGTTCATCAACAACTTCAACCTGAACAACCAGACCTACCAGGTCTACATCGAGGCTGACCAGCAATACCGCAATTCGATCGACGACATCGGCCGTCTCTACGTTGCCAACAACAACAACGAAATGGTGCCGCTGTCGACGCTGGCCACCGTCACCACCACCGTCGGCTCCGACGTCGTCTACAGCTACAACCTGTTCCCGGCGGCGCAGATCACCGGCAGCCCGGCCGCCGGCTTCTCCTCGGGCGACACCATCGCGGCGATGAAGGAGATCTCCGAGAAGGTGCTGCCGGCCGGCTACACCTACGAATGGTCGTCGATGACCTACCAGGAGGTGGCGGCGGCCGGGAACATCGGCATGATCTTCGCGCTCGCGGTGCTGTTCGGCTACCTGTTCCTGGTCGCCCAGTACGAGAGCTGGATGATCCCGTTCGCGGTGATGCTGTCGGTGCTGGTGGCGATCCTCGGCGCCGTCATCACGCTGACCGTGACCGGGCTGCCGAGCGACCTCTACGCCCAGATCGGACTGGTGCTCCTGATCGGCCTCGCCGCCAAGAACGCCATCCTGATCGTCGAGTTCGCCAAGGAGCAGCGCGAGGCCGGAAGAACACGCTACGACGCGGCGATCGCCGGCGCCCACATGCGCTTCCGCGCCGTGCTGATGACGGCGTTTGCCTTCATCATCGGCCTGTTGCCGCTCGCCACGGCAACCGGCGCCGGCGCCAACTCGCGCATCCACCTCGGCATGACGGTGATCGGCGGCATGACGTTCGCCACGATCTTCGGGATCATCGTCATCCCGGGGCTCTACGTCCTGTTCCAGTGGATGGGCGACAAGACCTTCGGCATCCCCGACGAGGGCATGCGCCACGGCCACGACGACGACGAGCCGCCGGCGAAGGAAGGCCACGGCGGCCCGGTGCCGGCACCGGCGGTGTGATCTTCCCCTCCCCCCTCGTGGGGGAGGTGGCCGGCGTAGCCGCCCGGAGGGGGCGGCGCGCGTGAGCGCGCGGCGTGCGGCGTTTCAGAAAATGACGACGCGTCCTCCCCCTGCCAGGGGGGAGGACAGCCGCGCC
>CAMDHY010000040.1 GCA_945898215.1 Pseudoxanthobacter soli DSM 19599
CGACCGCTACGGCGACGTCGTCGCCATCGACACCGAGGCGCTCGGTCTCAACCCGCACCGCGACCGCCTGTGCGTCGTGCAGCTGTCGCCCGGCGACGGCACCGCCGACGTCGTGCAGATCGCCAAGGGCCAGACCGAGGCACCGCACATCCAGGCGCTGCTCGCCGACCCCAAGGTCCTGAAGGTCTTCCACTACGCTCGCTTCGACATGGGGCTGTTGAAGCACTCGTTCGGCGTCATGCCGGCGCCGGTGTTCTGCACCAAGATCGCCTCGCGGCTGGTGCGCACCTACACCGACCGCCACGGCCTGAAGGATCTCCTGAAGGACCTCGTCGGCGTCGACATCTCCAAGCAGCAACAGAGTTCGGACTGGGCGGCGGAGACGCTGTCGGAGCCTCAGATCGCCTACGCCGCCTCCGATGTGCTGCATCTGCACGCGGTGCGCACGGAACTGATCCGCCGGCTCGAGCGCGAGGACCGGACCGCGGTGGCGCAGGCCTGCTTCGACTTCCTGCCGACCCGCGTCGCGCTCGACCTCGCGGGCTGGCCGGAGGAGGACATCTTCGCCCACTCCTGAGTCCGGCAGGGGGGTCGCACGCGGCGCTGAAACGCGCCATATAGGGGCTGATCGGCGGCACTCGCGTCGCGGGCACCGGGTTCGGCCGCTACAATGGCGGCGACTGCCCGCCGATCGAGGCCACCAGGGCCCCGGGGGGCTCCGGACGAGGGCGATGAGCGAGCGGACCGTGACCTCCCTTGCGCCTGCCATGACCGCGACGCCGCGGAACGATCCGCCATCGCCCCATGCCGGCATCGGCGGCGTGTCGCCGCCGCTGCGCGCCGACGATCCCCGCCGCACCAGCGCCCGCCGGGCTGCCTCCGGTCACAGCCGCGCCGTTCGACGCCTTCGCTGGCTGCTGCCGGCAGCGGCGCTCGTCATCGTCGGCGGCTTCGCCGCGGCGATGGTCGCGCCGACGCTGTTGCCCGGCATCGACCTCGGCGACGTCGGAGTGTCGACCGAGGGGCTCGTGATGGCGAACCCGAAGCTCTCCGGCCACGACGGCGACCGCTCCTACGACATCACCGCCGAGCGCGCCGTCCAGAGCCTGACCAACCCGAAGCTGATCGAGCTCGACGGCATCGACGCCCGCATCTCGCTGCCGAACGAGGCCTGGGTGGTGCTGAAGGCGAAGCACGGCCAGTACGACAGCGAGGTCGAGCGGCTGAAGCTGTCGGAGGGCATTACCCTCGAATCGAGCGACGGCGAACAGGCTACGTTCACGACCGCCGACATCGACCTCAAGACCGGGCTGGTGGTGAGCGATTCGCCACTGACGATCGACGGTCCGCGAGGCAAGATCAGCGCCGGTAGTGCCGAAGCCAGCGGCGACGGCACCGGCATCGTCTTCAAGGACGGCGTCACCCTCACCCTCGATCCGTCTGCCGCGGAGAAACGCCCATGATCCCGACCCCGTGGCGGCACGCCGCCTTCGCCTCCCTCGTCCTCGCCGTTTCCCTGCCCGCAGCGGCGCACGCCCAGACCGCCGGCGGCTTCTCCGGCTTCGGCGGCAGCGACGGCGGCCCAATCCAGATCGAGGCGCGCGAGCTTGAGGTGCGCGACAAGGAGGGTGTCGCGATCTTCACCGGCGACGTCGTCGTCAAGCAGGGCGAGACGACGCTCGAGACCGCCAAGCTGGTTGTCCACTATGTCGGCGGCGGCCAGGGCGCCGGCGCTGGCGAGGGGGCCAAAAAAGAGGGCGGCGGCAAGAAGAAGGCTGCTGAAGCTGCGGCAGCCGCAGCCGCAGCCGGTCAGCCCGCCGCCACGCCGCCGGCGACGCCCCCCGCTGCCGGCGGCACTGCCGCGCCGGTCGCCGGCTCGCAGGAGATCGACCGGCTGGAGGCGAGCGGCAAGGTCCTCGTCACCTCCAAGGACCAGAGCGCCTCCGGCGATTCCGCCACCTATGACGGCAAGACCGAAGTGCTGGAGCTGCGTGGCGACGTCGTCCTCACCCAGGGCAAGAACGTCGTGCGCGGCGACCGGCTGGTGGTGGAGATGCAGACGGGCCGCGCCCGCGTCCTCTCGACGAACCGCCGCGTGCAGATGCTGCTCACCCCCGGCAGCGAGACCAAGCCCGCCGGCAACTGACGGCGCCTTCCCTGTCCCCGCCCGGCCGCCGGCCCCCGACGGCGGTCCCGGCGCGTGAGCCCACCAGCCGATGCAACGCTCCGTCGATCCTTCGAAGTTGCCCCCGCGGGGAGGCGCACCGAGCGTCCGCCGTGACGACGGCGCCGTGCCGATCCCCGCGACCGAGGGCGCCGACCGCCTGATCATCACCGGGGTGGCGAAGAGCTACCGCCGCCGCGAGGTGGTGCGCGATGTCAGCCTCGCCGTCGGACGCGGCGAGGCGGTCGGCCTGCTCGGCCCGAACGGCGCCGGCAAGACCACCGTCTTCTACATGATCACCGGCCTGATCCGGCCGGACCGCGGCCGAATCACCCTCGACGGCTTCGACATGACGGAACTTCCGATGTACCGGCGGGCCCGCCTCGGCATCGGCTACCTACCGCAGGAGGCCTCGATCTTCCGCGGCATGACGGTCGAGCAGAACGTCCGCGCCGTGCTCGAGGTGGCCGAGCCCGACAAGCGGCGGCGCGAGGCCGAGCTGCACGCTCTGCTCTCGGAGTTCCGCCTCGATCACCTCGCCGAGCAGCCGGCGACGTCGCTCTCGGGCGGCGAGCGGCGGCGCGTCGAGATCGCCCGCGCACTCGCCGGCCGGCCGGCCTTCATGCTGCTCGACGAACCGTTCGCCGGCGTCGACCCCATCGCGGTGGGCGACATCCAGGCGCTCGTCCGCCACCTGACGGCCCGCGGCATCGGCGTCCTGATCACAGATCACAACGTGCGCGAGACGCTCGGGCTGATCGACCGCGCCTACATCATCGCTGCCGGCATGGTGCTGACCGAGGGCCTGCCGGCCGACATCGTCGCCGATCCGGACGTGCGCCGGCTCTATCTCGGCGAGCGCTTCACGCTTTGACGCATGGCGCCGGCGCAATAAGGTCGTAAGGTAGGACGCCCAGTCCTAGCAAGAACCGGACCAAGCGCCGGCGACCTGAAGAGCCCATGTCCCTCGCACCGAAGCTCGAGTTCCGACAGACGCAGTCGCTGGTGATGACGCCGCAGCTGATGCAGGCGATCAAACTGCTGCAGCTGTCGAACCTCGACCTCGTCGCCTTCGTCGAGACCGAGCTCGAGCGCAACCCGCTGCTGGAGCGCGAGGAGGAGCCGCCGGCCCCGCCCACCCCGGACCAGGAGCGAGAGGCGGCCGAGAGTGCCGGCGACGACAGCGACAGCGGCGACCGCGAGCCGCCGGAGCCGGCCGGCATGGACGCCGCGACCTCCGGCCCCGAGCGCACCGCCGAGGTCGACGTGTCGCTCTCCGAGCTCTTTCCAGACGATTCCGGCGCCGGCGCGATCGACCCCGGCCGCCTCTCCGGCGACCCGTGGAGTGCCGCGGCGCGCGGCGGCGAGGACGCCGACCTCGAGGCCTACGTCGCCGGCGAGATCAGCCTGCGCGACCACCTGCTCGACCAGCTGGCGCTCGCCGTTGCCGATCCGGCCCGGCGGCTGATCGGCCAGTTCCTCGTCGACAGCCTCGACGAGGCCGGCTACCTGCGCATCGACGTCGCCGCCACCGCCGCCCAGCTCGGCACGACGGAGGCCGTCGTCGAGGAGATGATCGCGGTGGTGCAGGGGCTCGAGCCCGCCGGCATCGCGGCGCGAGACCTCGCCGAGTGCCTGGCCTTGCAGTTGAAAGACCGCGACCGCTACGACCCGGCGATGCAGGCGCTCGTCGCCAACCTCGACCTCGTGGCGCGCCGCGAGTACCCGGCGCTGCGGCGGCTCTGCCGGGTCGATGACGAGGATCTCGCCGAGATGCTCGCCGAGCTGAAGCGGCTCGACCCGAAGCCGGGCCACGCCTTCGGCGGCGCGCCGGTGCCGACGGTGGTGCCCGACGTTGTGGTGCGCCCGGCCCAGGACGGCGGCTTCCGGGTGGAGCTCAACGCCGAGACGCTGCCGCGCGTGCTCGTCAACCGCACCTACTATGCGACGGTGGCGCGCGCCGCCAAGGGACCGGGCGACCGCGCCTATCTGTCGGACTGCCTGCAGACCGCCAACTGGCTGGTGAAGAGCCTCGACCAGCGCGCCCGCACCATCCTCAAGGTGGCGACCGAGATCGTCCGCCAGCAGTCGGCCTTCCTGCAGCACGGTGTCGCCCACCTGAAGCCGCTCAACCTGCGCACCGTCGCCGACGAGATCGGCATGCACGAATCGACCGTGAGCCGCGTCACCGCCAACAAGTACATGGCGACGACACGCGGCATCTTCGAGCTGAAGTACTTCTTCACCTCCTCGATCGCCGCTTCCGACGGTGGCGAGGCGCACTCGGCCGAATCCGTCCGCCACCGCATCCGCCAGCTGATCGACGCCGAACCGACCGACGACGTGCTGTCCGACGACGCGATCGTGCAGGCGCTGCGCGACGGTGGCGTCGACATCGCCCGCCGCACGGTGGCCAAGTACCGGGAATCGATGCGCATTCCCTCGTCCGTCGAGCGGCGGCGGGAGAAGCGCGGCCTCGCCCGCAGTAGTTGAGCCGGCCGGTCCGCATCCCGAAAGCAGGGCGGGCGTTTCCCTCGCGCCCGAAAGCGCACTACAGTCCCAGCAGACGGAAAGTCCGACGGCTTGAAGCGCGGCACCGGTCGCGCTAGAACCCCGCCGCGACGTGGGGTCATGATACCGCGGACCGACAGCCGGTCGAAACCGGTACGTCGACGTGGGACGAGAGGCCAGGCGGAGGAACAAGCCGCCGAGGGCCGATAGCAGGGAGCCGGCACCGCCGCTCCGAGCCCACCAGAGGATCAGATGACAATTCGGACTTCTCCCCTTCGGGTCTCCGGCAAGAACGTCGACATCGGCGAGGCCCTGCGCGGCCGCATCGAGGCCCGCATCGAAGAGATCGTCCGCAAGTACTACGACGGCGGCTACACCGGCCACGCCACGGTAGAGAAGGAGGGCTCGGGCTTCCGCACCGACTGCGCCCTCCACCTCGACACCGGCGTGGTGCTTCAGACGTCCGGCAGCGCCGTCGACGCCAACCAGTGCTTCGACCAGGCGGCCGAGCGCATCGACAAGCGGCTGCGCCGCTACAAGCGCAAGCTGAAGGCCCGCCCGACCGGTGCCTCCGCCAGCGAGCCCGCCTTCGAGGCGGCGAGCTACGTGCTCGTCTCGCCGCAGGAGGAAGAGGAGGTCGAGGCCGACTACGCGCCGGTGGTCGTCGCCGAGACCGCCACCCGGGTGCGCACCCTCACCGTCGGCATGGCCGTGATGGAGCTCGATCTCTCGGAGGCCCCGGTCGTGGTGTTCCGCAGCGCCGCCCACGGCGGGCTGAACGTCGTCTATCGCCGGGCCGACGGCAACATCGGCTGGGTCGACCCCGCCCTCACCAGCAACGGCGGCTGATCATCGTGCGTTTCCTGAACGCCGCCATCCGCTCACGCGGTCGCCCCGGCGCACCGGCAAGACCGATTTCGCGCGGCGTCATGGCGGTTGGCACCAGCCTTGAATCACGACGGGAACGGCTCGCTCCGGCCGGACCCGGTTCGGGAGGATTCCCATGGACCTGAGCGACCTTCTCTCGGTGCAGGGCATCGTGCCTTCGCTCAAGGTGGCGAGCAAGAAGCAGGCGATCCAGGAGCTGTCGGAGCGTGCCGCAGCCCTCACCGGCCTGCCGGAGCGCGAGATCTTCGACACGCTCCTGCAGCGCGAGCGTCTCGGCTCGACCGGCGTCGGTCACGGCGTGGCGATCCCACACGGCAAGCTCGTGCGGCTCGACCGCCTGTTCGGCCTGTTCGCGCGCCTCGACCAGCCGATCGACTTCGAGGCCCTGGACGAGGAGCCGGTCGATCTCGTCTTCGTGCTTTTGGCCCCCGAGGGGGCCGGCGCCGACCACCTGAAGGCGCTCGCGCGCATCGCCCGCGTGCTGCGCGACCCCGCGACCGCTACCAAGCTCAGGGCGACCACCGAGGCGAACGCGCTCTATGCACTGCTGACGCAGCCGACGGCCTCCTCGAACGCCGCTTGAGGTCATTCGACAGGGGGGCTTCACCGGGTAGCCCGCACCGCGCTCGGCTGCGGCGGGGGCCGTCGCATGCCGCCGCTGTGGACAGCGGCATGCGGCCTCGTGCCCGGCTTCAGTGCACTGCGACGGTGATGAGGTCGTTCTGCAGGGCGCTCGCCACCGCCGCTTCGCGGCTGTCGGTGAGCAGGATCGGCGAGCCGTCGGCGCCGAGCAGCGCGTACAGCCTCAGGCCCGGCGCCAGCTTCGGCGCCTGCGGGAACAGATTGGTCGCCTCGTCGGACGACATCGCCTTCACATAGGTGATGCGCCCGGCCCCGATACCGGCGAGCACCTCCGGCGGCACCACCTTCGTCTCGTTGACGGAACTACGCATTTTACGTCTCCTGCCGCACGTCCGTGACGGCCCGTGTGGCTCTGTGGCCCCCGTTCCGGGGCCGGTCTGTCCGCAAACCCGCGTCGCCGCCGGTCTGGTCAGTCGCGTGCCGCGATGTCGATCCGCCGCACTATCTTCTCGGGTTCCGGCCGGGCGAGGTCGATCGACAACAGCCCGTCCTTCAACTCCGCACCGAGGATATCGATGCCCTCGGCCAGCACGAACGCCCGCTGGAACTGCCGCGCGGCGATGCCGCGATGCAGGAACTGGCGGTTCTTGTCGTCCTCGGACTGTCGCCCGCGGATGACGAGCTGGCGCTCCTCCACCACGACGTCGAGATCCTCGCGCCGGAAGCCGGCGACCGCGAGCGTGATGCGGAGCACCTCGCCGTGGCCCGCCTCGGGCGGCAGCCGCTCGATGTTGTAGGGCGGGTAACCGTCGCTCGTCGCCTTCGACACCCGGTCGAGCACGCGCTCGATCTCGTCGAAGCCGAGCAACAACGGGCTCGAGAAGGCGGTCATACGCGACATGCAAAGTCCTCGTTTCCCAAGCGACCTTGAAGTTCGACCTTGCGAACACGGCCCTGCGGTCACGTCGGACCCGAGATCGGCATCCGGCGGCCCCGCGGCCGTGCTCGGAATATGGGCAGGGGAGCCGGCGTGTTCAAGCGAGGGGCGGCGTCCGGGACGAGGACGACGCAGGCCGCCCCTCACGCCGCCTTGGCTGTCCCCGCGTCGACGATGGCGACGATGTCGGCCATGATGCGGGTGAGGTCGAAGTCCTTCGGCGTATAGATCGCCGCGACGCCGGCCGCCTTCAGCGAGGCCGCGTCCTCGGGCGGGATGATGCCGCCGACCACCACCGGCACGTCATCGAGGCCGGAGGCGCGCAGGCGCTGCAGCACGTCGCGGACGAGGGCGAGGTGCGAGCCGGACAGGATCGACAGCCCGACGACGTGGACGCCTTCCTCCAGCGCCGCATTGGCGATCTCCGCCGGCGTCAGGCGGATGCCCTCGTAGACCACCTCCATGCCGCAGTCGCGCGCCCGGACCGCGATCTGCTCGGCGCCGTTGGAGTGGCCGTCGAGGCCGGGCTTGCCGACCAGCAGCTTCAGCCGCCGGCCGAGCTTGACCGAGACCGCCTCGACCGCCGTGCGCACGCTCGCAAGATCGCCCGCGTCCGCCCGAGCGGCGCGGCCGACGCCAGTCGGCGCCCGGTACTCGCCGAAGACGCGCCGGAGCGTCTCGCCCCACTCGCCGGTGGTGACGCCGGCCTTGGCGCAGGCGATCGACGGCTCCATGACGTTGCGGCCCTCGCGCGCCGCCGCCTCCAGATCGATGAGGGCTGCCGCTGCCGCCTTGCCGTCGCGGGCCTCGCGCCAGGCGGCGAGACGGCCGATCGCCTCCGCCTCCACCGCCTCGTCGATCGTCTGCACGGCGGCGGCACCCGTCGACAGCGGCGACGGCTCGCTCTCGGTGAAGGCGTTGACGCCGACGACGACGAGGTCGCCGCTCTCGATCGCCGACAGCCGGGCGGCGTTCGATTCCACCAGCTTCTGCTTCATGTAGCTCGTCTCGACCGCGGCCACCGCACCGCCCATCGCGTCGATGCGGGCGAGCTCGGCGCGGGCCTCCGCCTTCAGCGCCTCGACCTTTTCGGCGATGGCGACGGAGCCGTCGAAGATGTCGGCGAATTCCAGGAGATCGGTCTCGTAGGCGAGGATCTGCTGGGCGCGCAGGCTCCACTGCTGGTCGAACGGGCGCGGCAGGCCGAGGGCCTCGTTCCACGCCGGCAGCTGCACGGCGCGCGCCCGCGCCGACTTCGACAGCGTGACGGCCAATGTCTCGATGAGGATGCGGTAGACGTTGTTCTCCGGCTGGCCCTCGGTGAGGCCGAGCGAGTTCACCTGCACGCCGTAGCGGAACATCCGGTGCTTGGGATCCGTCACGCCGTAGCGCGTCGCGGTGATCTCGTCCCAGAGGTCGACGAACGCCCGCATCTTGCAGATCTCGGTGACGAACCGCATGCCGGCGTTGACGAAGAAGGAGATGCGACCGACCGCCGGCCCGAACTCGTCGGCCGGAATGGCGCCGGCCGCCTTTACCGCGTCGAGCACCGAGATCGCGGTGGACAGCGCGAAGGCGAGTTCCTGCACTGGCGTCGCCCCGGCCTCCTGCAGGTGGTAGGAGCAGACGTTCATCGGGTTCCACTTCGGCATCGCCGTGTAGGTCCAGGCGATGACGTCGGTGGTGAGGCGGAGCGACGGCGCTGGCGGGAACACGTAGGTGCCGCGCGACAGATATTCCTTGATGATGTCGTTCTGCGTCGTGCCGGTGAGCTTGTCGCGGTCCGCGCCCTGCGCGTCCGCCGCCGCCACATAGAGGGCGAGCAGCCACGCCGCGGTGGCGTTGATCGTCATCGAGGTGTTCATCTTCTCGAGCGGGATGCCGTCGAAGAGGGTGCGCATGTCGCCGAGGTGGGCGACCGGCACGCCGACCTTGCCGACCTCGCCGCGGGCGAGCGGGTGGTCGGGGTCGTAGCCGGTCTGGGTCGGCAGGTCGAAGGCGACCGACAGGCCGGTCTGGCCCTTGGCGAGGTTGGTCTTGTAGAGCGCGTTCGACTTCTCCGCCGTCGAATGACCGGCGTAGGTGCGGAACATCCAGGGCTTGTCGCGGGGAATCTTGTCGCGAGGGGTCTTCGCCCCGGTCGGCATGGCCGTCGTTTCGGCTCTGGTCTTCTCGGACATCGGCGCTCGCCTCCCTGGCGCTTCGCCGAACCATGCCAGCCGGCGGTCCGTGGTGCAATGCGGCATTGGGAGAGTGCAAGAAGTGCACATGTTGCACTTTCACCGCCTTGATCGAAAGTTTCGATCGTGCGGTCGCCTCCTTCATTCGAATGCTTGCGTAGAACGATGCCCTCAGACGATTTTCCGTGTTGCAATGCGGAATGAGATGGGCATGCTCGACCGACAAGAGGCGGCCGGAGCCGCCCGCGGAGGGACGGGAGACTAAGATCATGGCAGCGGCGGCCGGCGCGCAGCGCGTCGAGACGGCACCCCGGGGCGTGCAGAAGGACCTCTACGAGCTCGGCGAGATCCCGCCGCTCGGCCACGTGCCGGCGAACATGTACGCCTGGACGATCCGCCGCGAGCGGCACGGGCCGCCGGAGCAGTCGTTCCAGGTCGAGGTGGTGCCGACCTGGCCCGTCGGCGAGACCGACGTGCTCGTCCTCGTGATGGCCGCCGGCGTCAACTACAACGGCATCTGGGCCGGGCTCGGCCAGCCGATCTCGCCCTTCGACGTCCACAAGCAGCCCTTCCACGTCGCCGGTTCCGATGCCTCGGGCATCGTCTGGGCGGTCGGCCCGAAGGTGAAGCGCTGGAAGGTCGGCGACGAGGTCGTCGTCCACTGCAACCAGGACGACGGCGACGACGAGGAGTGCAACGGCGGCGACCCGATGTTCTCGCCGTCGCAGCGCATCTGGGGCTACGAGACGCCGGACGGCTCGTTCGCGCAGTTCTGCCGGGTGCAGGCGCGCCAGCTGATGCCGCGGCCGCGCCACCTCACCTGGGAAGAGGGCGCCTGCTACACGCTCACCCTCGCCACCGCCTACCGCATGCTGTTCGGCCACGCCCCGCACACCATCAAGCCGGGTGACAACGTGCTCGTCTGGGGCGCCTCGGGCGGCCTCGGCGTGTTCGGCGTGCAGCTCGTCGCGGCCTCTGGCGGCAACGCCATCGGCGTCATCTCCGACGAGACGAAGCGCGACTACGTCATGGGCCTCGGCGCCAAGGGCGTCATCAACCGCAAGGACTTCGACTGCTGGGGCCAGATGCCGACGGTGAACTCGCCCGAGTACGCCGTCTGGCTGAAGGGGGCGCGCGCCTTCGGCAAGGCGATCTGGGACATCACCGGCAAGCGCGACGTCGACATCGTCTTCGAGCATCCGGGCGAGCAGACCTTCCCGGTCTCCTGCCTCGTCGTGAAGCGCGGCGGCATGGTGGTGTTCTGCGCCGGCACGACGGGCTTCAACATCACCTTCGACGCCCGCTATGTCTGGATGCGCCAGAAGCGCATCCAGGGCTCGCACTTCGCCCACCTGAAGCAGGCGTCGGCGGCGAACCAGTTCGTCATCGACCGCCGCATCGACCCGTGCATGTCGGAAGTCTTCCCGTGGTCCGACATCCCGAAGGCCCACACCAAGATGTGGAAGAACCAGCACGCCCCCGGCAACATGGCCGTGCTGGTCAACGCCCCGGTGTCGGGCCTGAGGACGTTCGACGACGTGATCGAGGCGTGCGGGGGGTAGGAACCGCCACCTCCTGCCTCAGCTCGGAGGACGGATTGCGCCGCAACTTCCGAGTCGAGGGTCACATCAAGTTTGTTGGTGAATTCGGCACTCTCGACGTCCACAACGCTTACATCTTTCAGCGCATCGAGTATGCGCCTGTCATCCGCGTACTGTTCAGGAAGAACCGTTGGGGCCTAGCGCACCATCCTCGCGTCTTTGCTCTTGAGTTTGCCGGCGTTTCTAGCCTGAAGATCGAGAACCTGCCACGCGATAGGCGTGGATTTCAGGCTACCGAAATTGACATCAATGAGTGGGAAGACCAAGGACGATCTCGTCATCTTTCCCGAGGAGCATTTCGAGAACACCTATCTCGCCCTCTTCGGGGACAACGATGCACATGAAGACGCAGCCATCCGCATCCGTGCCGACATCGCCGAAATCCGGATCCTCTAGGCTTGACGCAGCTGGAGGGCGGCTTCTCCTCACACCCGGACTAGCCGTTCCACGCCCTGATCGAGCGGCGCAACGAGGTCCCGTTTCTCGCCTCCGCGAGCCGAGCCCCCGCCTCGCAGATCACACTGGATGTGGCTCCAATTTCTCAAACAGCGTCAGCACATCCGCGTCGACGTCGAACGGCCGTTCCTCCGCTGCGGCGACGGCAACCACGCTCCGGCACCGCCCCGCGCCTATCGCCTCACCCGACCGCGTGCTATGGCGGCGGCGTCGGGCGGCGGAACGTTCCGCGCCCGGACGAGACGAACAAGTCGCACGGGGACCCACCATGTCGATCTTCCGCCTGGCCAAGGCCGCGGCGCTCGCCGCCCTGCTCTCCGTCGGCGCGCTGCCGGCGCTCGCCGACCCGATCACCATCACCGTCGAGGACGCCTTTGGCGACGCCGTGACCACGACCTTCGACGTCCAGGTCGTCGGAGTGTTCGCCGAGCGCAGTGAGCTCCTGGTGAAGACGCCGAACCGGGACCAGTACGCGCTCTATCTGCCCGAGGTCATCAACGACCCCGAGCTGACGGTGAAGAACCGCGTGCTCGAGGTGAGCTACGTGCTGGGCGTCGTCACCGACATCGAGGTGTTCCCCGGCGGCGATCCCGGCTTCACCGTGGCCGACAACGTCACCTGGGCCGACCAGGGCAACCTGCCCGACGACTTCATCAAGCGCCTGGTGACGGCGACCGCCAAGATCGAGCGCGTCGACATGGCGAACGGCACCGTGACGTTCATCGCCCCGGACGGCGAGACCCGCACCGCCAAGGTGCAGGACCCGAAGATCCTGAAGGAACTGAAGGTGCGCCCCGGCGACCTCGCCGACATCACCTTCTATGAGGCGATCAACCTCGACGCCAAGGCCTGAGGCCGGGCCGCGCGCGCCCGATCCGTCGCGACGGTCAGCCTCCGGCCGGACCGTCGCCCTCGGCCGCCTGCCGAGGGGATGGTCCGCGCGGGTCTCGCCGCGGCGTCCTGCGGGCATGACCTCGCAATCGCCACGGCGAACGGACATCATGGCCGCGATGGGCCGCACTCTCTCCTCACCTCGCCGCCTCCTCGCCGTCGCGATCCTCGCGTGGCTCGCCGCCGCTGTCGCCCCGCTGACGGCCGCGTCGCAGACCGCCGCGCCGGCGACAGCGACGACCGGAGCCGCCGCGACCGGAGCCGCGACGACGGCGGCTCCCGCTGCGGCACCGCCCGCCGGGACGGCACCCGCGCCCGCAGCCGCGCCCGCCGGGATGGCGGCGACCGCGGCGCCGCCGGCTGCCGCCACCGACCCGGGCGCCGGCGTCATCATCGATCCCGTCGCCGAGGCACGCCTCGCGACCTGGCGGGCGACCCTCGACCAGGTGACCGCGGCGCTCGCCCGCACCGACCTCGACGACGCCGCCCTCGAGCGGCTGCGGCTCGAGACGGGTGTGGTGCGCGACGACGCGACGACGACGACCCTCGACCTCGCCCCGCGCATCAAGTCGGCGGAGGTGCGGCTCAGCCAGCTGGCGCAGCCGACGGACGCCGACGGCGTCGAGTCCGACATGGTGCGGCGCGACCGCGAGCTCGAGTCGCGCTCGCTCGCGGCGCTGCGCGCCATCGAGCAGCAGGCGCAGGTGCAGCGCCTGCGTGCCGAGGAACTGACCGGGCAGATCATCGAGCGCCGCCGCGCGCTGTTCGCCGAGCGCCTGTTCGAGCGGCGCGTCAGCGTCCTCGACCCGGTGCTCTGGGGGGCCGTCATCAGCGAACTGCCGCGCGCGGCGACGAGCGCCCGGCTGCTGGTGGAGGACTGGGCCGGCGCCGTGCTCGACCGCGCCGGACGCGCCGCCGCCGCCCTGATCCTGCTCATCGCGGTGGCCGGCATCGTCGTCTACGGCACCTTGCGGCACCGTCTCCTCGCCTTCGCCTGGCGCGGCGACGAGACGGCGACGGAGGTCGCGCCCCTGAAGCGGGCGCTGGCGGCCTGTGCCGTGCTGTTCGCCAACACCGCCATCCCGGTGCTCGGCCTGCTGCTGCTGCGCTTCACGCTCGAGGCGATGGACGTGCTGCCGACCCGCATCGAGCGGGTGCTGCGCGGCATCACCATCGCCGTCGGCTTCTTCTCCTTCGGCTTCGGCCTGTCGCGCGGGCTGCTCGCGCCCGGGCGGCCGAAGTGGCGCCTGGTCGACCTGCCGGAAGCGGCGATCGACCCGGCGATCCGCTGGATCCTGATCGGCGGCGGCGTCTTCGCCATCGGCATCGCCCTCCTCACCGCCGCCTCCGTCCTCGCCTTGCCGGTGGTGGTGACGGTCGCCGTGCAGGCGGTGGTGGCGGTGGCGCTCGCCATCGTCACGGCGCTCCTGCTGCGGGCGGTCTCGCGCGGCCTGTCGACCGAGGACGGCCAGCCCGACGCCGAGGCCGGCGGCCGCTGGCGCTGGCTGATCCCGCTCGCCTGGCTGGTGGTGGCCGCGACGCTCGCCGCCGCCGTCGCCGGCTATCTGGCGCTCGCCTGGTTCCTCGCGACGCAGATCGTCTGGACCGCCTCGGTACTGGGCCTGCTGATGCTGCTCCTCATCGTCGTCGACGAGACGACCAGCGCCGGGTTCCAGTCCGGGACGGGCGTCGGCCGCTTCCTGTCGACGAACTTCGGCCTCTCCTATGCGGCGGTCGGCCAGATCGGCGTGCTGCTCTCGGGTGTCGCGCGGCTGCTGCTGATCACTGTCGCGATGCTCCTCATCATCGGGCGGCTCGGCTTCTCCTCCGCCGATCTCTCCTCGATCAGCGCCGCCGTCGCCTCCGGGCTGTCGATCGGCGGCATCACGCTGTCGCCGACGGCGATCCTCGGTGCGATCGTGCTGTTCGTGCTCGGCGTCGCGGCGACGCGCGGCCTGCAGCAGTGGCTCGACCAGCGCTACCTGCCGCGCACCCGCCTCGACGTCGGTCTGAAGACCTCAATCCGAACCGGCGTCGGCTATGTCGGCACCATCGCCGCCGGCATGGTCGCCTTCGCCTTCGCCGGCCTCGACCTGCAAAACATCGCCATCGTCGCCGGCGCCCTGTCGGTCGGCATCGGCTTCGGCCTGCAGTCGATCGTCAACAACTTCGTCTCCGGCCTGATCCTGCTCGCCGAGCGGCCGATCAAGGTCGGCGACTGGATCGTCGTCGGCACCGACGAGGGCACCGTCAAGCGCATCAACGTGCGCTCCACCGAGATCGAGACCTTCGACCGCGCCACCGTCATCGTGCCGAACTCGAGCCTGATCTCGGGCACCGTGAAGAACTGGATGCACCACGACCTCACCGGTCGGGTGATGCTGCCGGTGGGCGTCGACTACGAGGCCGATCCCGAGAAGGTGATAGCCGTCCTGCTCGCGGCCGCCCGCGCCCACCCGCAGGTGCTCGCCTACCCGCAGCCCTTCGCCCAGTTCACCGGCTTCGGCCCGTCCACCCTCGACTTCGTGCTCTATTGCTACGTCGGCAACGTCGGCAACATGGGCGGCGTGCGCTCCGACCTGCGCATCGAGGTGCTGCAGAAGTTCCGGGCCGAAGGGATCGAAATCCCCCACGTCACCAGCGACGTCAGCATCCGCGACTTCGACCGCATCGAGGCGCTCCTACGCGACTTCCTCATGAAGCGCGCGGACGATGCCCCGGCGGCAGGTGCCGGCGGCGGCGTCTCCGGCGACGGCCGGAAGGCCGAGGGCGGAGGCGCTTGACGAAGGGCGGTCCGTGCGGGTCCCATGATGCCTCCACACCGCCAAGCGGAGCCGCCATGTCGCTGATCTCCATCGCCGTCGTCAGCCTGGACCCCCCGGAGCGCATGCTCGGCCAGCTCGTCAGGCACTTCGGCCACCGCCTGCCGACGACGCTGGAGGAGGGGCGCGGCTCGATCACCTTCCCCTTCGGCACCTGCACGCTCGTCGCCGAGGGCACGACGCTGCGCCTGCGCCTGAAGGCCCCCGATACCGAGGACCTCGGCCAGCTCGAGCACACCATGCAGGAGCACCTCGAGCGCTTCGCCTTCGAGACGAAGCCCGACGTCACCTGGGTGCGCGACCCGGTGTGACCGGGCGCCTGGCGCGCTCCGGTTGGGCCCGGCGTCCCGGGATCGCCGTGGCGCCCGTCCGCCGTCCCTGCCCCGCGCGTTCGTTGGCAAGCCCCCGGCGGCGTGATACCTCCGCTGTCCCTCCTGCCGGGAGCGCCTGCGCGATGACGGCCGCCGTGACCACCCCGACCGTCGCCTCCCCTGCCGCCACCCACCCCGCCGTCGCCTTCGTGCCGAACGCCACCGACGGGGCCCAGGCCGCCTGCGAGCGGCTGCGCGCCCGCTACGGCAGCGTCGCGCCGGAGGACGCCGACGTCATCGTGGCGCTCGGCGGCGACGGGCTGATGCTCGAGACGCTCCACCGCTTCATGAACACCGGCAAGCCGATCTACGGCATGAACCGCGGCTCCGTCGGCTTCCTGATGAACGAGTTCCGCGAGGACGATCTGCGCGAGCGCCTCGCCGCCGCCGAGGTGACGGCGCTGCGGCCGCTGCGCATGACCGCCGTCGACCGGGCCGGGAAGACCTACCACGGCTACGCCCTGAACGAGGTGTCGCTGCTCCGCGAGACGCACCAGGCGGCGAAGCTGCGCATCTCGATCGACGGCCGCATCCGCCTCGACGAACTCGTCTGCGACGGCGTGCTGGTGGCGACGCCGGCGGGCTCGACCGCCTACAATCTCTCCGCCCACGGCCCGATCCTGCCCCTCGACGCCTCGCTGCTGGCGCTGACGCCGATCAGCGCCTTCCGGCCGCGGCGCTGGCGCGGCGCGCTGGTTCCGAAGGCGGCCCGGATCGCCATCGAGGTGCTGGAGATCGAGAAGCGCCCCGTCGCCGCCGCCGCCGACCACACCGAGATCCGCAACGTCGTGCGCGTCGACGTCGAGGAGGACCCGGTTGCGACGAGCCTCCTGATGTTCGACCCCGACCACTCCTGGTCGGAGCGCATCCTCACCGAGCAGTTCCGCTACTGACGGACCGCGAGCGGGAAAAGGGAGGGACCATGGCCGGCCTCTGGTTCGAGGACTGCACCCCCGGGCGGGTGGTCCCGCACGCGATCCGCCG
The DNA here is from genome assembly GCA_945898215.1 of Pseudoxanthobacter soli DSM 19599. Lineage (GTDB taxonomy): Bacteria > Pseudomonadota > Alphaproteobacteria > Rhizobiales > Segnochrobactraceae > CAMDHY01. The sequence continues at coordinate 16,388 of CAMDHY010000040.1, forward strand.
CTCGGTCACCGAGATGGACAACGTGCTGTTCTCGTCGCTGACGATGAACCCGCAGCCGCTGCACATCGACTTCGCCGCCGCGGCCAAGACGGAGTTCGGCCGGCCGCTGGTCAACAGCCTGTTCACCCTCGGCCTCGTCATCGGCCTCAGCGTCCACGAGACGACGCTCGGCACCATCGTCGCCAACCTCGGCATGACCGAGGTGAAGTTCCCCCACCCGGTGTTCCACGGCGACACCATCTCCGTCGTCTCGACGGTGAAGGCGGCGCGGGAATCGCGTTCGCGGCCGGACGCCGGCATCGTCGAGTTCGAGCACGTCGCCACCAACCAGGACGGCGTCGTGGTGGCGACCTGCCTGCGCCAGGTGCTCTTGCAGAAGCGCCCGGCGGACACCGCCGGAGCCTGATCGTCTCGAGACTGGAGGCCGCCGATGCGCTCGCTGCTTTTCGTTCCGGGCGACAGCCCGCGCAAGCTCGACAAGGCGGTGGACAGCGGCGCCGACGTGCTCTTGCTCGACCTCGAGGATTCCGTCGCCGCCGACGCCAAGCCCGCCGCCCGCGAGGCGACGGCCGCCTTCCTGCGCCGCACCCGCTCCGTGCCCGGCCGCCCGCGCCTCTATGTGCGCATCAACGCCCTCGGCAGCGGCCTCGCCGACGCCGACCTCGACGCGGTGATGGCCGCCGGCCCCGACGGCATCCTGCTGCCGAAGGCCGTCGGCGGCCGCGACGTCACCCACCTCGACGCCAAGATCGCCGTGCGCGAGGCGGTGGACGGCCTGCCCGACGGCGGCACCGAGATCATCGCCATCGCCACCGAGACGGCGGCCTCACTGTTCGCGATGGGCTCCTTCCAAGGGGCGAGCCGCCGCCTGCGCGGCCTCACCTGGGGCGCGGAGGACCTGTCGGCCGACCTCGGCGCCATCCGCCAGCGCGATGCCGACGGCGGCTTCACCGATGCCTTCCGCCTCGCCCGCACGCTCTGCCTGGCGGGGGCGGTGGCGGCCGGCGTCGCGCCGATCGATTCGATCCACGCGGCCTTCCGCGACCTCGACGGGCTGGCGGCGGAGGCCGAAGCGGCGGCCCTCGACGGCTTCACCGCCAAGCTCGCCATCCACCCCGCCCAGGTGCCGGTGATCAACGCGGCCTTCACGCCGACCGCCGCCGCCCTCGGCCGGGCGCAGGCGGTGCTGGAGGCCTTCGCCGCCGCCGGGCCGGGGGCGGGCGTCGTCTCCCTCGACGGCGCGATGCTCGACCAGCCGCACCGCCTGCAGGCCGAGCGCCTCATCGCCCGCGCCCGCGCTGCCGGCCTCGGCTGAGATCAGGCCGTTCCACCGCGCGGCAATAGTCGGTGCCGCCGGCGCCTTTCAGTCGGTGCCGCCGGCGTGGCTCTAGTCGGTGCCGCCGGCGCCTGGGGGCCGCTTCATCGCGAAGATCGTGTCCGGCCGGGCGACCGAATAGTTGAAGCCGCCGAGGCGGGTGATCGTCTCGAGCTTGCCCGGGTCGACACGGCCGTCGACGATGACGCGCTCGTCGAGATGCACGCCCACCACCTCGCCGAAGACGATGATGTTCTTGACCTGCTTGCCGTGGCGGTCGTCGAGCTGCACCGTCTTCAAGAGCACGCACTCGAGCGCCGCCGGCGATTCCGCCACCCGCGGCGGCTTCACCGCCACGCAGGGCGCCATCGTCAGGCCCGCGAGCTCGAATTCGTTCACCCCCGCCGCGGCCGGCGCCGAGGTGATGTTCATCTCCTCGCGCAGCGTCCAGGTGGCGAGGTTGCAGACGAACTCGCCGGTCGCCAACACGTTGGCGAGGGAGTGCTTCATGCCGGCGGAGGAGAACATCACCACCGCCGGGTTCTCGCCGACGGCGTTGAAGTAGCTGTAGGGGGCGAGGTTGGGCCGGCCCTCGGCGTCGAGGGTCGAAATCCAGCCGATCGGCCGCGGCGCGACGAGCGCCTTGAAGGGGTCGCGCTCCAGCGACGGATGGCCGGTGGCGAGGTCGAAATAGATCACGGTTTGGCCCCCTCAGAACTCGGTGACGAGCTTGGCGATGTCGGGACGGTCGCGTTCGAAGGGCGGCTGCTTCGGCGTGCCGACGTGGACGAAGCCGGCGAAGCGCTCGCCCTCCTTCAGCCCCAGCAGCGCGCCGGCCTCGGCGTCGAAGGACGGCCACTCGGTGATCCACTGGCCGGCGAAGCCGTGGGCGTGGATGGCGTGCAGCAGGTTGACGCCGACGGCGCCGGCGGAGAGCTGCTGCTCCCACTCCGGCACCTTGACGTGCGGCCCGGCGCGGCTGACGAGGCCGACGGTGAGCGGCACGCGGGTGAAGCGGGCGCGCTCGAAGGCGAGGCGGTCGGCCGACGTCGCCGGGTCGCGGCGGGCCAGAAGGTCGGCCAGCGCCGCACCGGCCCGCACGGCCCCGTCGCCGCGATAGAGGATGAAGCGCCACGGGGCGATCTTGCCGTGGTCCGGCACGCGCGCGGCAATGGTCAGGATATCGGTGAGAGTCGCCGCGTCCGGCCCCGGCTCGCCGAGCTGCGGGGCGGGGATCGAACGGCGGGTGCGCAGGTGCGTGAGGAGATCGGTCATCGGTATCCGCTGAACGAGGGGTTCGGCCGGCTCGGCGCGGGGCGCGACGCTACGCCCCGTCCGCCGCCGCGCCACCGGCGGTCGGCCGGGCCGCGCCATCAGGGCGAAGCGCGCCGCGCCTGTCAACGGCGCCCGGGTGGCGTGCGGCCCCTCCTCCGGTGTACACAGCATCACCGCTCTCTCGTCGCCTGCAAGCGATGGGGTCTTGAAATCGCCCCCGTTCTGCGACTGCAGTGTGGCGGGAACATCGGCGGACGGAGCACCACGGATGGCGGACGGCGCAAAGCGGAGCGACCATCTCCGGCGGCGGACGGCAAGCTCGCTGCTCGCCCTCGCCACACTCCTTGCCGCCGCCCCGCCCGCCTTCGCCGAGCCGACCGCCGGCGCCTTCGTCGTCCCCCGCCCGCGCCCGCCCGTCGACGCCGCCGACCCCCTCGCCACCACCCCGCCGCCACAGACGGCGGTGCCCTATGCTCCCGCCGTGACGCAGGACACCGGCCGCCCGGCCGGCCGCGAGGTGCCGCTTTATCTCGTCGCCAAGCTGACGGAGGAGGGCGAGCCGATCGGCTCCGGCATGACCTGGCGGGTGTTCCGCGCGATGGCCGACGAGACCGGCAAGCTGCCGCTCGTCGGCACGGCCGTCGGCGGCGACGCCGAGTTCCGCCTGAAGCCCGGCACCTATTTCGTCCACGCAGCCTTCGGCAAGGCGGGCACGACGCTCCGCGTCGACCTGATGGACGAGGTCGTCAGCCAGACCGTGGTGATGAACGCCGGCGGCCTCAAGCTCGAGGCGGTGATCGACGAGGACCTGCCGATCGACCCGGCCGAGGTGGAGTTCGACGTGCTCGCCAATGTCGCCGGAGAGCGCGTGCTGGTGGCCGAGAAGGTCGAGCCCTCGGCGATCCTGCGCGTCGCCGCCGGGACCTACCAGGTCGTCAGCCGCTACGGCGGCGTCAACGCCGTGCTTCGGGCCGATCTCGAGGTGCAACCGGGCAAGCTGACCGAGGCGATCCTCCACCACCAAGCGGCGGAGGTGACCCTGAAGCTCGTCGCCGAGCCCGGTGGCGAGGCACTCGCCAATACCCACTGGTCGGTGCTGAGCCCCGGCGGCGACGTCGTCGTCGAGGACGTCGGCGCGTTCCCGAGCTTCGTGCTCGCCGAGGGCGAGTACGCCGTCGTCGCGAAGAACGCCAACCGCGTCTACAACGGCGCCTTCCACGTCGAGGCCGGCCGCGACCGCGACGTGGAAGTCATCGCCAAGGACGACGCGGTGCCGGGCCGGCTGGAGGAGTAGCGACGTTTTCGAAGCGAGTGGCGCCACACGGCGTGACCGCGTGGCGCCTCGGCGTCGTCACATGTCGAAATTCGCCGTCACCGTCGCCGTGCCGCCCTGGGCCGGGACCTTCAGGTCCGGCAGCCGGTGATTGAGGCCGCGGACGTACGGGGAAGTCAGCGAAGCGTAGTTGTCCTTCGAGAAAACGATCGAGACGCGCTGCTCGATCGGTGCATTCGGGCTCGCGTTCGCCCAGTTGTAGGGCACGTCGAACTCGCACACCGCCTTCGATGCGTTCAGCACGGACAGCTTCGACGCCGTTTCATTGTAGCTCAGGCCGGCAAAGCCCCAGTGGAAGATGTTGACGTAGCAAATCGGGATTATCTTCCCACCTCTGTCCGTTTCCATCTTCGACTTGATGTTGACGGTGATCTTGTACTTGATTGTACCGCTTCGCTGATCTGCCTGCGCAGAAAAGCTGAACAAAGCAAGCGCACCACACAGTAACGTTGTCGTGATCTTGGTCAACATATGCGTCTTCAGTCAGCTTTATTGCCCCGTAACGACTGCCTACCACGTGGAGTATTGCCATTCAATGTCGACACGAAGCGAATTGTGTATTGCCTCGTGGTGCCGTGAGCGGCGCGGGCAGACCCTTGTGACCGGCACCGCAACGCGGAGCGGCGGCTCAGGCCGCCGCCGTCGCCGCCGCCCTCTGCCGCTTCACGTCCGGCGGGGTCGCCTCGTCGACCAACGCGGCGAGCGCCGCCTCGAGCGTCGCCGACTGCTGGTCGCGCGAGCCGAGGCGGCGGATCGACACCGTGCCCTCCTCCGCCTCGCGCTTGCCGACGACGAGCATCACCGGGACCTTGGCGAGCGAGTGCTCGCGGACCTTGTAGTTGATCTTCTCGTTGCGCACGTCCGCCTCGGCGCGCAGCCCGGCGTCGAGAAGGGTCTCCACCAGCCGCTGCGCATAGTCGTCGGCGTCGGACGTGATCGTCGCCACCACCACCTGCAGCGGTGCGAGCCACAGCGGCAGGTGGCCGGCGTGGTTCTCGATCAGGATGCCCAAAAACCGCTCCATCGAACCGCAGATGGCGCGGTGGATCATCACCGGCGGCTTCTTCGAGCCGTCCGCGTCGACATAGAAGGCGCCGAAGCGCTCCGGCAGGTTGAAGTCGACCTGGGTGGTGCCGCACTGCCAGTCGCGGCCGATGGCGTCGCGCAGCACATATTCGAACTTCGGCCCGTAGAAGGCGCCCTCGCCCGGATTGATCGACGTCTTCACCCGGCCGCCGGAGCGGCGCTCGATCTCGGCGAGCACGTCCTGCATCACCGCCTCGGCGTGGTCCCACATGGCGTCGGTGCCGACGCGCTTCTCCGGCCGGGTCGACAGCTTCACGACGATCTCGCCGAAGCCGAAGTCCTCGTAGGTCGACAGGATCAGGTCGTTGATCTTCAGGCACTCTTCCGCCATCTGCGCCTCGGTGCAGAAGACGTGGGCGTCGTCCTGGGTGAAGCCGCGCACGCGCAAGAGCCCGTGCAACGCGCCCGACGGCTCGTAGCGGTGGACGACGCCGAACTCGGCGAGCCTGAGCGGCAGGTCGCGGTAGGACTTCAGCCCGTGCTTGAAGATCTGCACGTGGCCGGGGCAGTTCATCGGCTTCAGGGCGAAGACGCGATCGTCGTCGGAATCCTCGCCGGCGGTGCGGATCGCGAACATGTTCTCGCGGTACCAGCCCCAGTGGCCGGAGGTCTCCCATAGGGACTTGTCGAGCACCAGCGGGCCGTTGACCTCCTGGTAGCCGAGCCGCTTCAGGCGGCGGCGCATGTAGGCGATCAGTTCCTGGAAGATCGTCCAGCCCTTGGCGTGCCAGAACACGACGCCCGGCCCCTCTTCCTGGAAGTGGAAGAGGTCCATCTCGCGCCCGAGGCGGCGGTGGTCGCGCTTCTCCGCCTCCTCGAGCATGTGGACGTACTGCTCGAGCTCGGCCTGGTTCGCCCAGGCGGTGCCGTAGATGCGCGACAGCATCGGATTCTTGGCGTCGCCGCGCCAGTAGGCGCCGGCCACCTTCATCAGCTTGAAGGCGTTGCCGACCTGGCCGGTGGAGGCCATGTGCGGGCCGCGGCAGAGGTCGAACCATTGGCCCTGGCGGTAGATCTTCAGGTCCTCGCCCGGCGGGATGGTGTCGACGAGCTCGACCTTGAAGGCCTCGCCCTTTTCGGAGAAGACGCGCTTGGCCTCCTCGCGGCTCCACAGTTCCTTGGTGAACGGGGCGTCGCGCGCGATGATCTCGCGCATCTTCGCCTCGATGTTCGGCAGGTCGTCGAGGGTGAACGGCGCGTTGCGGTGGAAGTCGTAGTAGAAGCCGTTCTCGATCACCGGGCCGATCGTCACCTGGGTGCCGGGGAATAGCTCCTGCACGGCTTCCGCCAGCACGTGGGCGGCGTCGTGGCGGATCAGCGTCAGCGCGCGCGGGTCGTCGCGGGTGAGGATCTCGACGCGGCCGGAGCGGCCAACGGGGTCGGCGAGGTCGCGCACCTCGCCGTCGAGGGCATAGGCGACCGCCTTCTTGGCGAGCGACTTCGAAATGGCGGCGGCGACATCGCGGCCGCTCACGGCTGCATCGAACGGGCGCGCGGCGCCGTCCGGAAAGACGAGCTCGATCATGTCAGTCCTCGTTTGCTCACTCGCTGCCTACGAGCGCAGGTAAGCTTCGGGCGGCGTTCTCGCGCGATCGGGGCTTTGCGTCAACGCCGGCGGCGCGACGGGACTGGCGCCGCGCTTGCCTCCCCCCGCCGTCCGTGCGACGAGGCGCGTGGGGCTGGGCGCCAAGCGGAGCGGTCGCATTCCGGTTCGAACACACCTCCGGCGGAGGGATTCCGGGCTCCCCGGGTCGCTCCCATCGCAGAGCTCCAGTACGGCGGCCGTCGCGGCGCGCCGGCTCGCCGCCGCCGTCTTCGTCGTGATCGCGGCCCTCGGCCTCGCTGAAGCCGCAGCCGCCGACACGCCGGTGCCGTCGCCACGGCCGCAGGACGCCGCCGGCGCAGCCGTCACCGCCGACCCCACCAACGCGGCACCGCCGTCCGCCCCGGCTGGCGAAACCACCCCTTCGCCCGACCCGGGCGGCGCCGTCGCGTCACCGCTGCCGGCTCCGAAGGCGTTCGGCGACACGCCGGTGCTGCCGGCGGGACTGACACCGGCGGCGATCGCCGCCGCCGCCAAGCGCCGTCCCGCCTCGGCGACCGCGGTCGCGGTGCCGTCACCGGCGCCCGCCGAGGCCCGACCGGCCGCCGTGACGGCCGTCACCCAGCCGCCCCCGCCGCCGCCTCAATCCCCTGCGGCGCCATCGGCGGCATCATCCGCGGCGCCAACGGCGACGGCTCTGCCGCTGCCGCCCCGTCGTCCGGCGACGCAGACCGCTGCCATCGAAGCGCCTCCGGCGCCGTCGGCGCCTGACGCGTCCCCGGCGACGCCCGCCGCGGCGCCGACGTCCACGGCGCCGGCGTCCGTGCCCACCGCAACCGATCCGGCCGACAGCGCCGTCGCGATCCCGGCCGTCGTCGCTGGTGCCGCGCCGGTCCTGCCGCGACCGGCGCCGGCGCGCGCCGCATCCACCACCGCTGCACCGCCGGCTGACACCGCGGCCGCCGGGGCATCGCCGACCGACACTGCGACGGCCGCGACCGCCGCCGCCGAGCCTGTCGTGCCGGAAACGTCCACCCCGGCCGAGCCGGTCGCCACCGACCCGCCGTCGACGCTCGCCTACGCCCCAGCACCGACGGAGGCGCGGCCGCAGCCGCGCTGGACCGCGCGGGACGGCAAGTTGCCGCCGACCGCGCGCGCTCCCGCCACCGCGGCCCCGACACCGCCGGCCGCGGTGACGCCGGCGCCGACCGCGCCCGGCGCACCTTCGATCGAGCCGGCGAAGCCCGGTGAGGCAAAGGCTCCCGCCACAGCCCTCAAGACCATCGCGCGGCCGACCAGCGCCGACTGTGCGGCGCTGATGGCGCAGGGTCCCGCCGTGGTCGAGGCAGCACCCGACCTGCCGCAGTCGGGCGCCTGCGGGATCGAGCGGCCTGTGCGGCTGAAGGCGGTGAAGATGCCAGACGGCCGGCTGGTGGCGCTGTCGCCTGTGGCCGAGCTGCGCTGCGACATGGCGGCGGCGGCGACTGCCTGGCTGCGCGACGATCTCATCCCGGCGCTCGGCGCGGGCGGATCGCCCGTCGAGGTGGTGAAGGTGGCCGACGACTATTCCTGCCGGCCGCGCAACCGGGTCCGCGGTGCCCGCCTCAGCGAGCACGGCCGCGGCAATGCCATCGACATCGGCGGCTTCAAACTTGCCGACGGTCGCGTGCTGGAGGTCGCCGGCAGCGGCCTGCCGAAGCCGTTCCGCGTGACCATGCGCGCCACCGCCTGCGCCCGCTTCAAGACCATCCTCGGCCCCGGCTCGGACGGCTACCACGAGAACCACATCCACGTGGATCTCGCCGCCCGCCGCTCGCAGCGCAGCTACTGCCGCTGGCGCATTCCCGGCACCGACGCCAGCTGAGAACCGGCCGCAGCCTCAGTTGAGGGTGCGCGCCTCGTCTGGGGAATCGAGCGAGAAAGCGGGGATGGCGACGTCGAACTCGGCGCCGCTCTCCCCCTCCATCCGGTAGCTGCCGACCATGATGCCGGAGGGCGTCGGCAGCGGGCAGCCGGAGGTGTAGGTGAACGCCTGGCCCGGCTTCAGCACCGGCTGCTCGCCGACGACGCCGGCGCCGCGCACCTCCTGGGTGCGGCCGGTGGCATCGGTGATGCGCCAGTGGCGCGTCCTGAGACGCACCTCCTCGCCACCGAGATTGCGGATCTCGATCTGATAGGCCCAGAACCAGCGTCCGTCGTCGGGCTGCGATTCCTCGGCGACGAAGCGCGGCTCGACGGTGACCTGAACCCCATTGGTGACGGCGCGGTACATGGCGGCCTCCGCTCCGCTGTGCCTGGACGCGGGAGCTAGCGCGGCGCGGCGGCGGCGTCAACGACGCCGCGCACCTGCCCGGTCGCCGCCGGCTCAGCCGACGGCGCGGACGCGGGCGCCGCGACCGAGCGCGGCGAGCGCCCCGCCGAGATCCTCGAGCAGGTCGTCGACGTCCTCGAGGCCGACCGACAGGCGCAGCATCCCGTCGGTGATGCCAAGTTCGGCGCGCGCCTCCGGCGACAGGCGCTGGTGGGTCGTCGTCGCCGGATGGGTGACCAGGCTCTTGGCGTCGCCGAGGTTGTTGGAGATCTTCACGAGGCGGAGCGCATCGGCCACCGCGAAGGCCTCCGCCTTGCCGCCGGGCAGCTCGAAGGTGACGAGCGTCGAGCCGCCCTTCATCTGCCGCTTGACCACCTCGGCCTGCGGATGGTCGGCGCGGCCGGGATAGATCACCCGGCTGACGCCCGGCTGCTCGGCGAGGAAGTCGGCGATGCGGGCCGCACTCGTCGTCTGGCGCTCGACGCGCAGCGGCAGCGTCTCGAGCGCCTTCAGGAGCACCCAGGCGTTGAACGGCGACAGGCTCGGGCCCGTCTGGCGAAGGAAGTTGTGGAGGTGCTCGGCGATCCAAGCCTTCGAGGACAGCACGACGCCGCCGAGGCAGCGGCCCTGGCCGTCGATGTGCTTGGTCGCCGAGTAGACGACGACGTCGGCGCCGAGTTCGAGCGGCTTCTGCTGCAGGGGCGTGGCGAAGACGTTGTCGACCACCACCGTCGCGCCGACGGCGTGCGCCACCTCGGCGACCAGCGCGATGTCGACGACCTCGAGCGTCGGGTTGGTCGGCGTCTCCAGAAAGACGGCGCGGGTGTTCGGCCGCACCGCGGCGCGCCACTGGTCGGCGCTGGCCCCGTCGATCAGCGTCGAGGCGACGCCGTAGCGCGGCAAGAGGTCCTCGATGACGTAGCGGCAGGAGCCGAACATCGCCTTCGGCGCCACCACGTGGTCGCCGGCGCGCACCTGGCAGAGCAGCGAGGCGGTGACGGCGGCCATGCCCGACGCCGTCGCCCGCGCGTCCTCGGCGCCCTCGAGCAGCGCCATTCGGGTCTCGAACATCGCGACGGTCGGGTTCGAGAAGCGCGAATAGATGAAGCCGGGCTCCTCGCCCTTGAAGCGCGCCTCGGCGGCGGCGGACGTCTCGTATACGAAGCCCTGGGTCAGGAAGAGTGCCTCCGACGTCTCGCCGAACGGCGAGCGCAGCCCGCCGCCGTGCACGAGCTCGGTCGAGGGGCGGTAGCGGCGCGGCGCGGCGCGGTCGCTCGGGGTCGACATCGAGGAACCTCCGACATGCGGCGCCACACGGGCGCCGGGCACAAAAAAACCCGGCCGACGCGCTCGCCGGGACCGGGTGTGCCCTGTCGGGGAACGGAGGCCTCGGCCCTCGGGCTTTCGGCTTTCGTGTTCGCCTGGCGGGAATTCCACGCCCGACCTTTTAGCGAGTTGTTTAACGTGGCTGCAAGCCGGCCGGCCAAATCACCACGACACCCGCATTCCTTAGCCGCGCCCCGCGCCGCCGTCAACGCGACCGGCGGCGCGGACCGTGGCGACGCAAGCTTCGCGCCATCAACGGCTGCGGCTTGGCGGCGCTGCCGCGATGGGTTAGCTCAACGGACGGGTGCGCCGTCGCGGCGGCACCGATCAGCGAGCGGCCGAGCGGATGAAGAGCGGGATCCTCCCCGACCACGAGCTGGAGCGGCTCGCCGGCAACGGCGTCATCGTCGCCGCGCGGCCGTTCGCGCCGGGCCAGGTGCAGCCGGCGAGCCTCGACCTGCGCCTCGGACCCGTCGCCCACCGCATCCGCGCGAGCTTCCTGCCGGGTCCGGACGCGCGCGTCGAGAACAAGCTCGAGGCCCTGACGCTGCACACGATTTCGCTCGCCGACGGCGCCGTGCTGGAGACGGGGTGCGTCTACCTCGTGCCGCTGCAGGAGAGCCTGGCACTGCCGGAGGCGATCGCCGCCGCCGCCAACCCGAAGAGCTCGACCGGCCGCCTCGACGTCTTCACCCGCGTCATCGCCGACCACGGCCGCGCCTTCGACACCATCCCCGCCGGCTACCGCGGCCCGCTCTATCTCGAGGTGAGCCCGCGCACCTTCCCGGTGCTGGTGCGCACCGGCTCGCGGCTGTCGCAGCTCCGGCTCCGGCGCGGCACGGCGCTCCTCGACGACCGCGCGCTCGCAGCCTTGCACGCCACCGACACGATCGCCGCGCCGGGCGAGCCGGTGATCGACGGCGGCCTCGTGCTGTCGGTCGACCTCACCCCGGCCGTGCCGGGTGCGCCCGTCGGCTACCGGGCGAAGCGCCACACCGGCGTCGTCGACGTCGACCGCGTCGACGGCTATCCGGTCGGCGCCTTCTGGGAGCCGATCGCCGCCGACCCGGCCTCCGGCCTCGTCCTCGATCCCGACGAGTTCTACATCCTGGTGTCGCGGGAAGCCGTCCACGTGCCGCCGTCGGTGGCGGCGGAGATGGTGCCGATCGACCCGCTCGTCGGCGAGTTCCGCGTCCACTATGCCGGCTTCTTCGACCCCGGCTTCGGCCATGCGGCGGCCGGCGGCCACGGCTCGCGGGCGGTGCTGGAGGTGAGGAGCCGCGAGGTGCCCTTCATCCTCGAGCACGGCCAGAGCGTCGGCCGGCTCGTCTACGAGCGCATGGCGGCAGCACCCCGCACCCTCTACGGCACCGGCATCGGATCGAACTACCAGGCCCAGGGCCTGAAGCTTTCGAAGCATTTCCGCACGGCCTGAGACGGACGGCCAGACGATCGCCGGAGGCGGACACCCGAGGTCGCCACCGTCGCGAGATCGCCACCCGGCGCTGCCATCCTCGGTCGGATTGCGGCCGCCATCGGCGGCAGCCCGCGCACAGAACGGAGACGGCGTTGGTTCCGAAGGCGATCCTCCTCGGCGGCCTCGCCGCCCCGCTCGCGGCCTTCGCCGTCGAAGCCACGGCGTGTGCCACCCACACCATCAGTTTCGGCCGCGAGTTCACCGACCCCCGCGGCGTCACCACGAAGAAGTTCACCATCATCGCGACCAACATCTGCGAGACGCCGGTGCTCTACACCGTCGTCGTCACGTGCGGGGTGGACACGGCGAAGGCGAGCGTCGAGGTCGCCTCCGGCGCGGCGGCGGAGGTCACGAAGACCATCGCCACCCGCACGCCCATCGGCTGCAGTTCCTCGGGCACCTACGATGCGCGGCCGCCGCGGGGGGGCTCGCAGACGTCGACGAAATGAGGTGGCCCGCGCCGCGCGGCGGCAGACGCGGGCCGGGGTCTCAGGCGGCCGCCGCGAGGCCGCCGGCGAGACGCAGGCGCAGGGCCTGCGGCAGCTGCCGGGCCGACTTCACCCGCGGCCGCGCCATCTCGGCGAGGACGGGGGCCGTGTCACCGTAGAGCGCCTCGTATTCGGCGATGTTGTCGAAGCGTCGGCGCGTGACGGTGTCGAGGAAGGTCTCGGCCGCCACGCCCTGGGCGAGGATGAGGTCGTGGGCGTCCGTCTCGACGTGGAAGACGGTGTAGCGGTCGCCGAGCTCGGCGGCTGTCAGGCGGCGCGCCGCCGGGGTGCCGACGAGGGCGCCGGCCTGCACGAGCACCCCGTCGAGGGCGAGCGCGTGGTCCGCCGTCAGCCGGAGTGGCCGGGCCGGCAGCCCGGTGCCGAGGCCGCCCGCGGCGATCTCGACCGGGGCCTGTTCCAGCGTCGGCCCGAAGGCGGTGACGACGCTCCGCCGCCCGACCCAGCGCACCGGAACGGTGCGTCCGTCGGCCGTCAGGACGAGGTCGCCGACGGCGAGCGCCTCGACCGGACGAGCACCCGCCGGAGTAGTGATCAGCGTCCCGGCGAGAAAGCAGGGCGTGAACGCAGCCGTGCTGGCCGTGAACGGCGTCGGGCTGGTCGGCAAGGTCTGGTTGGAGAGAAAATAGATCGTGTTCTCGTCCTGCGTGATACCGATCCAGCCATCCAGATGCGAGCCGACGTAAGTCAGCCCGTCCAAGGGCAATCCCTGCCCCGTCAGCACGTCACCGAGCTCGAATGTACCACTCGCGTCGTTGTCGTCTGCAATGGTCTAGATGAGAAATGCATTGTCGATGGTGTACTGATTTTCTCCAACTTCACTCAACACGTAGGCATAACCGGCGGTAAAGGTCGCCATCTGACTTCCCTTCAGAAGCGAAGCTACACGCCCCCCGCACACGCGATGATACACATATGCAAAGGGGGGTTGTAGCCGCCGTTCGGGAAAAAATCGGCGCGTGCTCCTCTCCCGCCGCGGGAGGCCGCGGCGCGGCCACACCGGGGCTCGATGCCCGGGACGGTCCGGAGGGGTGCGGCGCGGCCGGCGAGACCGCGACGCGCCGCGGGCGCCTCAGGCGGCGGCGGGCGTGAGCGGGGCGCCGCGGAGCGAGCGATCGCCGAGGTCGGCCGCCGTCAGGCGCCGGGCGGTCCCGCCATCGACCAGCGCGCTGGCGGCGCCGGCGGTCGTGAGGCCGGCCTTGATGCGAGGCCGCCCTTGCGCGTACAACAGCAACCGGAAGGGTACCGGCGCGGCGCGCCTGCCCTCCCCGGGCCTCGGCCCGACGCGGGCGTAGTTCAGTGGTAGCGTCAATTTCACATTCATCTTTAAAGACTTAAGGCGACGTGGGACCTGCCGGTACGGTATTGTATTAACTTCTGTTTTCGACGAATTGTCCCACTGGTCAGCGGTTCGCCAAGTCGGGGGTTGGAACCACGGCCTCGCCTCCGCATATCCGACAAACTTGTGAGCCAACAACCGGGCGAGATTGGCGTGAATGACGCACGATGTGGCCAGCAGGCTCGAGCCCGGCTTTGCACTGACATCGCAGCGGAGACACGGGCCTCGGCGAACCGGCAGTCACCGCGAAAACACCTTAGGAGCCCGCAATGCCAGCGATGCGGACCGATGCCTCGCATGCTGCGCTCCGATTCGGTCTCGGGCCACGCCCGGGTGAGCTCGCTGCGGTCGCGGCCGATCCCCGTGGCTCCGTGGTCGCCCAATGCGAGCGCACGGATGGCGCCATCCTTGAGGGGCCGGACCTCCACGGGACCGGTTATAACCTCGCACGGCATTTTCAAGACGTCCGCGTGCGCAGGGATGCCCGAGGCCCCGCCGCGAACGGCGACAGAGTTGCGGCCGATATACTCGCCGTTGCTCCTTACCGGCAGACGACATCGGAGGCCGAAATCGGTGCGAGGTTCGGCCGCGGTTGCACCACCGGCGATGGCTTAACCGAACGGCTCGTTCTGTTCTGGTCGAACCATTTCAGCGTATCGGTACGGAAGTCGCCCATCATGGCGGCCATCACCGGTGCTTACGAGCGCGAAGCAATTCGGCCATTCGTGTACCGACATTTCGGCGAGATGCTGCGTGCCGTCGTCACCCATCCCGCCATGCTGATCTACCTCGACAATACCGTCTCCATAGGCCCGCTCAGCCCCCAAGGCCTGAAGAAACGCAGCGGACTGAACGAGAATCTTGCGCGCGAGATCCTCGAGCTTCATACATTGGGTGTGGCCGGCGGGTACACTCAGCACGATGTCACACAACTTGCCTGCATCCTCACAGGCTGGAGCCAGGACGGTTCTCTCGATCCTCACTCGAATAGAGGTTCCATTTTCCATGCGAACCGACACGAGCCCGGCGCTTTTACCGTGCTCGGCCGCGTCTATGCGGGCGATGGCCCGGATCAACTCGACCGCGTGCTCGGCGACTTGGCTGGGCATCCATCGACTGCTCGCCACCTCGCTGGCAAGCTCGTCCGCCATTTCGTTAGCGACGCTGCTTCGGCCGGTCTCGTCGACACGGTCGCGAAAGCCTACCTGGACACCGAGGGGGACCTAGCGGCGACTTCGATCGCCCTCGCGTCCTCGGACATCGCCTGGAAGTACCCGGCGGCGAAGATCCGCAGCCCCTACCTGTTCGTTCTTGCGGCGCATCGCGCCTTCGGCTTTAGCGGCCGAGAAGGCGCCCGGCTGCGAAAAGACCTTGGCATCCTTGGGCAGCCGCTGTGGTATCCGCCATCACCAGCCGGATGGCCGGACGGTGACGATGTTTGGCTCGCCGGCGACGCGCTACTGGAACGGCTGGACTTCGCCGCACGCTTCGCGAAGACGGCGCCCGATGTTCCCGTGCCAATGCTGGGCGAGGATATCCTCGCGGATCGCTATGCCGAGGCGACGCGCGAGGCCATGATGCGCGCCGAAAGTCGGGAACAGGCCCTGGCGTTGATGTTGCTCAGTCCCGGATTCCAGCGGATCTGATAACGTCGGGAGCGCAAATAGCGACCGTGGAGAGCCGCGCGCTGCGCCGCATGGTTGCACGAGCCTCGCATTCGGCTGGACCTGACCCTGCACATTCTGCGCGTGCGGTGCCGGCAGCTGGCTCCGCTATGCCGCTCCCCTGTCCCCGGATTGCATTCAACAGATTCGTGCTCAAGGACGCACGCCCGGATTTACCCGTCGCTCAGGCGCGCCAGTCGGCGGCGCATGGGTGGGCGGCCGGCGAGAAGGCGAGCCTCGGCACCGGCACCGTAGGAAATCAGAGAACCCAGCCGTCCACGAAGCCGGTCGCGTCGCCGTCGATGCGTATGACGAGGTCCTCAATGGAGTCCCCATTCGTGTCGGCTCGCAGGAGCGTCAGGTCCGTGCCGGCGTTGTAGTCAACCGTCATCTCGCCCGCATGGCCGCCGAACGACGAGACGAGCTGGAACGACTGGTTGCCGCCCACCGCCACCTCGGCGTCGATGGCGCCCAGATCGACGACGTCCTCCGCCCGCAAATCGGCGATCCGGTCGGACTGCGCGTCGGTGGAGTCGGCCACCGCCGCGTAGATGAAGTGATCGATACCGTCGGCGCCGGTGAGCACGTCGGCGCCCTCGCCGCCCAGGAGGCTGTCGCCGCCGCCACCGCCGCTGAGGCGATCCTCGCCGGCGCCACCCTTCATATCGTCGCTGCCGCCGCCGCCGTCGATGGAATCGGCCCCCTGCAGCCCCGTGAGGGAGTCCTTGCCGCTCCCGCCGTCCAGGAGATCGTCGCCGGTGCCGCCGCGCAGGCTGTCGGCAAAGCTCGAGCCGATCAGTCCGGTGATGCCGACGAAGAGGTCGGTACCGGCGCCAACGGTGTTCTGCGAGACCATGATCGCCAGATCGGCCGTCACGCCGGCGGTGGCGGCGGAATAGCTCGCGACACCACTCTCCAGCCGGTCGTTGCCCAGTCCCCCTTCGAGGACGTCGATCTCGCCGTCCGGCGCTCCGCCGCCGATGAGCGTGTCGCTACCGCCCACCCCCACGAGATGGTTGGCCCGGTCGTCGCCCGTGATGCGGTCCGAGGCACTGGAGCCGGTAACGTTCTCGATCGTCTCCAGCGTGTTGCGGCTGCTCGACCCGCTGTAGGTGGTGATCCCGGTGACGAGATCGACGCGTACCGCCAGCGTCCCGTAGATGACGGTATCGATGCCGTTTCCGCCGATCAGCAGGTTGGTGCCGGACGAATCGTTGAACGTATCGGCGCCGGCGCCGCCGCGCAGCGTGTCGTCGCCTCCCCCGCCGCGCAGCAGGTCGTTGCCGTCCCGGCCGGCGAGCGTGTCTTTGCCGTTTCCACCGGTGAGGCCGTTGTCACCGGCGTCGCCATAGAAGCCGACGCCCGGCACCACGCCCGAGACCGTGCCGGCGTAGAGGTCTTCGACGCTGTGCAGTTCGACGGTCGCCCCGCCGCCAATCGCTTGCGGTCCGGCGATCTCGAGGTCGATGACGAAGGACGTGTCCTGGACGATGAAGATGCCGAGGTCCGTTCCCTCGCCGCCATCGAACTCGTCGTGCCCTGCTCCGGCCAGCAGGGTGTCGTCGCCCTCGCCGCCCATCAGGGTGTCGTCGCCCTCTCCGTCGCTGAGATAGTCGTGACCACCGGCACCCTCCGCCTTGTAGCCGGTGGTGATGCCTCCGGCCGCGATATGGTCGTTGAAGTTCGATCCGATCACGTGCTCGATGTCGGTCAGCGTGTCGATGCTGACGACGGTTCCGGTCGCCTCCGAGTAGAGGCGCGCGTCCGACCCGGCATTGACGACCACCCGGAACGTCGCGTCGAGAAAACTCGCGGTGTCGAAACCGGCGCCGCCATCGAGCGAGTCGGACCCGGCATTGCCGGCGAGCGTGTCGTCGCCGTCGCCACCGAACAGCCGGTCATCGCCGGCACCCCCCGACAGCAGGTCTTCTCCGTCCCCGCCGTCGAGCATGTTCCTGCCCGTGCTGCCGGTGAGGCTGTCCCCGAACTGCGATCCGACGAGATACTCGACGGAGATCAGCGAATCCGTTCCCGCGCCCTGGGTATCCTGTGCGCCGACCACCGCCAGGCTGACGACGACGCCGGCTGCCGCGTCCTTGTAGGACGCCGTGTCGGTGCCCTTGCCGCCGTTGACGAGATCGTGCCCGTCCCCGCCGATCAGGCTGTCGGAACCGCCGCTACCCAGCAGTGTGTCGTTGCCCTCGGCACCGACGAGCGTGTCGCTGGCCCCGAGGCCTTCCAGCAGGTCGACCAGTTCGGCACCGACAAGGGAGTCATGTGACGCATCACCGATCAGGTGCATGTCAACGAACTGCTTCTGTTGATGCAGCGGATCGGGCGAGAAGACCAGCAATAGCTGCCCGCGTCGGGGTTTGCCAGCAGGCGGTGTCGCAGCGAACTCTCGACGATTGCCCGCTCGTTAGACTGTGATCGCGGCGACATTTCGACGGGCCTCGTCCGCCCGCCGCGGCGAAGCTCGAAGCCTCGACCGCGGGGAGCGCGGCGCTTGCTGCGAGCGACCCGCCCACGATCGATCTTCGGCTGGACCGATCTGAAGATGGCGGCGCACTACACGAAGAAGGCGGCCCGCAAACGCCTCGCCGGCGAGGCAATGGCCTTGATCACGATGGGGCGGACAGAGTACAAAGCCGGGCCGAACATGTCCCACCTCCCCACTCCGGTGGGACAAAAAAGGCCGAAAAGACCAATAATATCAGCGGTCTTTTCGCGGGCGTAGTTCAGTGGTAGAACGTCAGCTTCCCAAGCTGAATGTCGTCGGTTCGATCCCGATCGCCCGCTCCAATTTCCGAAGCGACAGGTTGCACCAGCCCGCGGGCCGCGGCGCGGCAACCCGTGCGCCGGAGCGTTCGACCGCGCGGGCGTGAGTGCGGCCGGCTACTACCGGCTGAGGTCGGCGCAGACGGCCATGCCCTGTTCGCTGGCCGCCCAGCAGTGATGGATGATGCCGTC
>CAMDHY010000041.1 GCA_945898215.1 Pseudoxanthobacter soli DSM 19599
GCCGTGGCGGTGAGCGGGAAGCCGTCGATCAGCGCCGCGAACGCCGGGTCGTCGGTGACGCTCGGCTTCACCAGGACATGTTCCCGGACGGCGTCGGCGGCGAGCGCTTTATCTCCATCGAGGGCGACGGGGGCCGCGGCGGCTCCGCCCGCTGCTCCGGTGGCCGTGGCCGCCGCGAACAGTGGGTGCCCGCGTCCGCAATAGAGCACGAGCTCCTCGCGGAACAGCGGCACCGTCTCGAGCTCGGCGAGCGCCCTCGGCAGGACGGAAATGCCGAAGTCGGCGCGGCCGTCGAGCACCGCCGCCTCGACGCCGCCGGGCGTCGCCGATTCGAGAGTCAGGGACACGCGCGGGTGGCGGCGGGCGAAGGCGCCGAGCGCGGTGGCGATCGGCCCGGCGGCGATCGAGACGATGTTGTCGACCAGGAAGACGCTGACGGCGCCACCGAGGCGGCCGGTGGCGGTGGCGACGCGGTCGCGGAAGGCGGCGAGGTCGTCGAACAGCTGGCGCGCCGCGGCGTAGACGGCGTGACCCTCCGCCGTCAGCGCAAAGCCGCCCCGGCCGCGGGTGCAGAGGGTTGCCCCGAGGCGCTGCTCGAGGCCGGAGATGTCGAGGCTGATCGCCGACTTCGACTTGTCGAGCACCACCTCGGCCGGCCCGAAGCCGCCGTGCTCGACGACGACGCGGAACACCTTCAGGAGGCGCAGGTCGACATCGGAGACGGCGCCGCGGAACGTACGCGACGCCCCGTCGCGGCTCTCGGCCGGCCGGCGGGCGGGTGCTGTACGCCCATCGGCCGGCGACGATGGCGAAAGATCGGCGGCGGGCGTGTCGGTGCGCTTCTCGTCCGGCAGATCCGCCTCCCCTCGATCGGTGCCGGCGCCGACAGTGCCCTCGTGGCCCGGCCCCCGGCAAGGGCAGGCCGAGGCGGGAACACCGGCCCCACGCAAACCGGCCCTCCGGCACCCGACCGCAGGACACACCCGCCCCAGAGCACCCCGCCCCAAGCACCCCGGCCCGCAGCACACCGGCCCGCAGCACACCGCACCCCTTGCCAGCACGGCGCGGCGCGTGCTTGTCGTCGCTGGTCGCCGCCGGCGTTTGGGCAAGGGGAGTGGAGAGAATGCAGATCGCTTGCGAGGATGGTCGCGTGTTCCCCGCGCCGGCCGGGCGCACGGCGCTCATGGCCATCGACATGCAGCGCGACTTCCTCGAGGACGGCGGCTTCTGCGCCGCGGCGGGCGACGACGTGGCCCTGCTGCGGCGAACGATCCTGAAGGTCGCGACGCTGTCGGCCGCGGCCCGGCGGGCCGGCTGGACGCTGATCCACACCCGCGAGGGCTACGCTCCCGACATGTCCGACGCCTCGGCGATGAAGAAGGAGCGCAAGGTCGCCGGTCGCGACGGGCCGCTCGGCCGCTTCCTCATCCGCGGCGAGCCCGGCCACGACTTCATCCCGGAGCTCAAGCCGCATCCGGGCGAGATCGTCGTCGACAAGCCGGGCTTCGGCGCCTTCCACGGCACAGACCTGCAGGCAAAGCTCGCCGCGCTCTGCATCGAGCGGCTGATCCTCTGCGGCATCACCACCCAGTGCTGCGTGCAGTCGACGCTGCGCGAGGCGGTCGACCGCGGCTTCTACTGCCTGACGGTGGCCGACGCCTGCGCCGCCTTCGAGCCGGCCGTGCACGCGGCGGCGCTGACGCTGATCCGGGCCGAGAACAACCTGTTCGGCTGGATCGCCGACACCGAGGCGGTGGTGGCCGCAGCCGGCGGCGCGCCCCGGACGGCCTGAGCCCCTCGCCCGCCGTACCCCATGCAACCGCCTCGCCCCATCATCTGCCTCGGCGGCGCCGCCGTCGACCGCGTCTACCGGCTGGCGGCGCCGGCGGTGGCGGGCACCTCGAACCCGGCAACCGTCCTCGGCAGCGCCGGCGGCGTGGCGCGCAACGTCGCCGAGCTGCTGGCGCGGCTCGGCGTGCCGGTGTCACTCGTCTCGGCCGTGGGCGAGGACGAGGGGGGCCGGTCGCTCCTCGCCGATCTCGCGGCACTCGGTATCGACACGGCGGGGACGGCTGCGGTCGCCGGCGCGGCGACTGCGGAGTACGCAGCCGTCACCGATCCCGACGGCGAGCTCGTGATCGGCGTCGCGGCGATGGGCGTGCTCGACCGGCTGGATGCCGCGCTGGTGGCTGCGAACGCGGACCGCCTTCGGTCTGCCGACTGGGTGCTCGCCGACTGCAACACTGCCGCCGATGGGCTCGCGGCGCTGGTCGCGCTCCGGCGCAGAGCCCGCTTCCGCCTCGCCGTCGACGCCGTGTCGACGCCGAAGGTGACGCGGCTGCCGGCGGAGCTCGACGGCGTCGACGTGCTCTTCCTCAATGCCGACGAGGCGCGTGCCCTCGTCGGAACCGGGGACGGCGCGACGGCCGGGCCGGTGGCGCTCGCCGCTGCCGTTCTGGCGCGCGGCGCCGGTTCGGTGGTGCTGACCCTCGGAGCGGAGGGGGCACTCGTCGCGCACTCTGCCGCAACGATTGCGGTGCCGGCGGCGCCGGCGATCGTGGCCGAAGTGACCGGGGCGGGCGACAGCCTGATCGCCGCGACGCTCTGGCGGCTTTCGGCGGGTGACGCGCTTGACGCCGCCGTGCGCTTCGGTTCGGCTCTCGCGGCCCTGACCCTGGAGGCGACCGGCAGTGTCCGCCGCGACCTGCCGGGCGCAACGCTCGCCGAAGCGGTGGCGGCACAGTTGGCACGGCTGCCGCCGAACAAGAGGATCGCATGACGACGCCGAACGGATTGCTGCCGAACGATCTCCTCACCGTCCACCCCGAGGTCGCGGAAGCGCTCTCCGCCGGCCGGGCGGTGGTGGCGCTGGAATCGACCATCGTCACCCACGGCATGCCGTATCCGCAGAACCTCGAGACCGCGCGGGCGGTGGAGGCGGTGGTGCGCACCGGCGGCGCCGTGCCGGCGACGATCGCGGTGATCGACGGCCGCATCGTCGTGGGGCTCGACGAGGCGGCGCTCGGACGGGTGGCCGAGGCCGGGGCGACCGCAGCGAAGGCGTCGCGCCGCGATCTCGCGGTGCTGCTCGCCGCCCGCCGCCTCGCCGGCACGACGGTCGCCACCACGATGATGGCGGCGGCGATGGCCGGCATCCGCCTGTTCGCCACCGGTGGCATCGGCGGCGTCCACCGCGGCGCCGAGACGAGCTTCGACGTCTCCGCTGACCTGCGCGAGCTCGGGCGGACGCCGGTGGCCGTCGTCTGCGCCGGGGCGAAGTCGATCCTCGACCTGCCGAAGACGCTCGAGGTGCTGGAGACCGAGGGCGTGCCGGTGATCGGCTACCGGACCGACGCCTTCCCCGCCTTCTTCGCCCGCGACAGCGGCGAGCGCGTGCCGCATCGGCTCGACGCGGCGGACGAGATCGCGGCGGCGGCCGCCCTGCACTGGCGCCTCGGCGGCGGCGGCGTGCTCGTCGCCAACCCGATCCCCGAGGCGGATGCACTCTCGGGCGCGGAGATCGACGCGGAGATCGCCCACGCGGTCGCCGAGGCGCAGGCGGCCGGCGTCGCCGGCAAGGACGTGACGCCGTTCCTGCTCGACCGCATCAACACGCTCACCGCCGGCCGCAGCCTGACGGCTAACATCGCGCTGGTGAAGAACAACGCCAGGCTCGCGGCCGAGATCGCCGTGGCGCTCGCCGCCGGCTGAGGCCGCCGTCACTTCCCGAAGACGATGCCCCAGCCCATGCGGACGGCGGTGAGGAACAGGAAGGCGGCGAACAGAAGCTTGAGCGACCGCTGCGGGATCATGTGCGCGACCTTCGCTCCGACGGAGGGGAGCAGCAGGCCGGCCGGCAAAAGCAGCGCAAAGGCGACGAGGTTGACGTAGCCGATCGAGAACAGCGGCCGGCCCGCCACGTCGAGGCCGTTGACCACGAAGCCGACGGCGCCGGGGATGGCGATGATCGGCCCGAGGGCCGAGGCGGTGCCGACGGCGTTGCGAATCTGGTAGCCGACGGCGGTGAGGATCGGCACGCTGAGGGTGCCGCCGCCGATGCCCATCAGGGTCGAGAAACCGCCGATGAAGAAGCCGACGGCGTGCTTGACGAAGCCGTTCGGGAAGCCGTCGCTGACCTTTCCGCCGTTGCGGCGGATGAACATGTCGACGGCGACGATCAGCGCGATCACCGCGAACACGCCCGACAGCACCTTGCCGTCGACATGGCGGGCGATGACGACGGCGAGAAGCACGCCGGCGAAGGCGAGCGGGCCCCAGCTGCGGATGAGCGTCCAGTCGACGGCGCCGCGCTTGGAATGGCTGCGGGCGGACATGAAGCCGGTCGGGATGATGGTGAAGAGCGAAGTGCCGACCGCCATCTGCATGGCGAGCGACGGCGGCAGGCCCATGAAGGTGAACATCTGGAACATCACCGGGACGGTGACGATGCCGCCGCCGACGCCGAGCAGGCCGGCGGCGAAACCGGCGACGGCACTCGCCGCCGCGAGCGTGCCGACCCACAGGGCGAGCGTCGTCGGATCGAGGGCTTCCATAGGCACGGCTCCGGATTAGCTTGGGCGCGCGGGGTGAGGACCCGGGCGCCCTGCGGGCAGGCGCGGGCCGGACCCGCTTGGAGAGCGACGGCACGCCGGTGCGGGTTCGCCGCCCCCTTGGGAGAAGGACGGAGATTCAATGTTAACCGGGCGGCTCATCGAGTATGACGAGGCGGGCGACGACGTACGCCGGATTTACGACGACATCAAGCAGTCTCGTGGCGTCAAGGACGTCAACAACTTCTGGAAGGCTCTTGCGAACCATCCGCCGACATTGGTTCGCACTTGGGAGAGCCTGAAGGAGGTGATGGCTCCGGGGGCGCTCGATGCTCGCACGAAGGAGATGATCTACCTTGCGGTGTCGATCAGCAATGCGTGCGAGTACTGCATTCGCTCGCACGCCCGCGGCGCGGCGAAGCAGGGCATGACGGCGGAGATGTTCGCCGAACTCGCCGCCGTCGTCGGCATGGCGAACGAGACGAACCGGCTGGTCGCCGCCTGGCAGGTGCCGGTCGATGAGGCGTTTGCCGGGACGCTGCAGTTCTGAGGGGTGGGCGTGAGGCGTGAGCTGGGTCGCTTAGGCAGTGGCTGGGTCGCCGGCCTGCGATGATGCACCTCGCCTCCCTGCTCATCCCTCTCCGGAGTCATTCCCGGCCTAGTGCCGGGAACCCATGCGACGCAGGCCAAGCGACTGGACCACGAGAGGTCCTCCCCCGCTGAAGCGAATGGGTTCCCGGCTCTAGGCCGGGAATGACCCCGATAGTGGGAGGAAGTGTGAGGCGACCTGCGGCTTCGGGATCAATGAGGGGCGATGTAGAGTGCCGCGATGGCGGCCAGCGATTCGGCTCCGGGTGCACGGGTCCGCTGCAGGCGCGACGGGGACGGCCGGGACCGGCCGAACGGCCCTGGACGGGGAGGCGCGAGCCATGATGAGCGTGCCGTTCTTTGGGTGTGCGCTGGCGATGCTGGCGGTCTGGGCGGGCCGGCGCTGGATCGCGGTCGGGCTGTGGGCGCTGTCGCTGATCGCGCTCGCGGTGCTGTTCCGCCTGCACGCCACCGACGCCCTGCCGCTGGCCTTCTGAGGACGGCGCCGATGTCTCCCAACCTCTCCCGCGCCCTCAACATCGCCGGGGTGTTCGCCATCTCGGCGATCCTTCTGGTGGCCTTCTGGGACCAGTTCGCCAACGCCGAACTCCCCTGCCCGCTCTGCCTCCTGCAGCGGGCGGGATTCGTCTGCGCGGCGATGGGGCTCGCCCTCAACATCCGCTTCGGGCCGCGGCCGAGCCACTATGCGATCGTCGTGTTGTCGTCGCTCGTCGGGGCGACGGCGGCGGTCCGGCAGGTGCTGCTGCACGTCGCCCCGAACACCGGTGCCTATGGCGAGGCGCTGTTCGGGCTGCACTTCTACACCTGGGCCTTCGTGGTATTCGCCGCGATGGTGGCCGGCAGCGCGGTGATGCTGTTGTTCGACCGCCAGTTCGAACCGCCGCGGCCGGCTGGACTGCCGTGGCTCGGGACGGCGGCGCTGGCGCTGGCCGGCCTGCTGGCGCTCGGAAACGGCGTCTCGACCGTGCTCGAATGCGGCGGCGGCCTCTGCCCGGACAACCCCGCCGGCTATCAGCTGCTCGACCCCGCGCCGCCGGCTCCGGCCGGCTGACCCAAGGGCCTGCCGACGGCCACGCGGTTGCTACCCGCGGGGCGGTCCGCTATACGCCGTCGATCCCCACGAACCCCCGAGTCCGACCGATGAAGAGCGATACCATCGCCGTCTGCGCGATCGCCAAGAACGAGGGGCCCTATCTCCTCGAGTGGATCGCCCACAGCAAGGTCATCGGGTTCGAGAAGATCATCATCTACGACAACGAGAGCACCGACCACGGCCCGGCGATGCTGAAGGCGCTCGCCGCCGCCGGCGAGATCGATCTCAACATCTGGGTCTGGCCGAAGGACGCCGAGACCGGCCCGCAGGTGCCCTGCTACACTGCCGCCGTCGAGAAGTACCGCGACGAGATCGAGTGGATCGGCTTCATCGACATCGACGAGTTCCTCGTCCTCAAGAACCACGACAACGTCCGCCACTTCGTCGAGGACTACAGCGAGGCGAACGGCATCGCCATCCACTGGAAGCTGTTCGGCTCCGACGGCCACAAGAAGCGCAATGACGACAAGCTGGTGTCGGAGCGATTCACGCGCTGCGAGGACGTGGCGCGCAACCCGCTGTTCGGCCGCTCGGCGAAGAGCATCTGCCGCATCGACAAGATCGTGCGGGTGAAGCCGCACTTCTGCATCCTGTCGGAGGGCCTCTACTTCAACGAGAAGAAGCGGGCGATCCAGCCGAAGCGGCAGCCCTTCGGCACCCACGAGATCGCGCAGATCAACCACTACTTCACGAAGAGCTACGAGGAGTGGCTGATCAAGGCCGAGCGCGGCCGGCCGAGCCGCTCGCTGTCGGCGGAGGACAAGTTCCGCGCCATCGAGGAGTTCCGCAAGTTCGACCGCAGCCATGTGGTCGACACCTCGATCGAGAAGTATCGCGAGGCGACGAAGGCCGAGATGGCGCGGCTGAAGGCCGTGATCGACGCGGTCCCGGCCGCCTGAGGGCGGCCGCTGCCTTCTCACCGTCTGCTCCGTCAGCCCGCCGCGCGAAAGGCCCGCCAGCCCCCGAAATCGGTGATCTCGCGCGCCGCGGCGAGCCCGCTCGCCTCACACAGGAAGCCCGGCGCCTCGCTGCCGTCGTCGAGCCGCACCTTGCCGATGCCGAGCGGCGCCGGGATCGCCGCGACGAACGGCCCGAAGGCCTCGGCCGGCAGCGACCACAGCTCCACCGCGATCCCCGGGCCCGAAAAGCCCGGCGCGCGCACCAGCCCCGGCTTCGGCGGCGCGGTGCCGTCGAGGGCGTAGAGGCGGTAGTCCGGCGCCGTCCGGCAGGCGCGCTCAAGCACCCCGCCCCGCGCCACCAGGTCGCCGTTCAGCGGCTCGCCGGAGAGATGGGCGCCGACGACGACGATCGGCAGCCGGGCCGCCGCGGCGGCGGTGCCCGGGGCGGTCGCCGGCGCCCGCGGCGGGGCGAGGCTGCCGCCGGCATCGACGCCGGGGCCATAGCCGCCGGCGCGGTGCAGGGGCTCGGCGACGGCCGCCAGCGCGTCGTCGTGGAAGGCCGGCGCCACCAGCATCGCCCCGACCGGCAGGCCGTTCGCGCGAAAGCCGGCGGGCACGGCGACGGAGCAGCAATCGAGCAGGTTGGCGAAGTTCGTGTAGATGCCGAGGGTGGCATTCAGCCGAATCGGGTCGGCGAGCACGTCGGCGACCCGGTAGGTCGTCGGCGTCGTCGGCAGCAGCAGCACGTCGATCGTCGCCCACTCGACCTCCGCGCGGCGGCGCAGCTCGGCGAGGCGGTAGAGGCCGCGGAAGGCGTCGGCTGCGCTCATCTGGAGCGCCCAGCCGAGGATGGTGTGGACGGTCGGATCCATCGCCGCGCCGTGCTCGCGGAAGAACGGCTCTATGGCGGCGAGACGCTCGGCGACCCACGGGCCGGCGTAGAGATAGTCGGCCGTCTCGCGGAAGGGACGGTAGTCGATCGCGACGGGGCGGTGGCCGGCGGCGACCATCCGCGCGATGGCGGCATCGTAGGCCGCCTCCGCCTCGGCGTCGCCGAAGAAGGCGCGGTCGCCACCGGTGAGCACGCCTACGCGGAGCGGGCCAGCGGGCAGCGGCTGCTGCCGGGCCTCGCGCGAATAGGCGTCGCCGGCGTCGAGGCCCTCGGCGAGGCGGCGCACGAGGGTGGCGTCGTCGACTGTGGTGGCGAACACCGAGACGCAGTCGAGGGTGCGGCAGGCCGGCAGCACGCCGGTGGTGGGCAGTAGCCCGAGCGACGGCTTCACGCCGACGATGTTGTTGAAGGCGGCGGGCACGCGGCCGGAGCCGGCGGTGTCGGTGCCGAGCGAGAACGGCACCTGTCCGCTCGCGACGGCGATGGCAGAGCCCGAGCTCGAGCCGCCCGACACGTACTCGGCGTCGAACACCGAGCGCGGCGCACCGTGCGGTGAGCGGACACCGACGAGGCCGGTGGCGAACTGGTCGAGGTTGGTCTTGCCGATCGGGATGGCGCCGGCCGCCCGGAGCCTGGCGACGACGGTGGCGTCCCGCTCCGGCGTGAAGGCGAAGGCCGGGCAGGCGGCGGTGGTCGGCACGCCGGCGAGGTCGATGTTGTCCTTCACCGCGAACGGCACGCCCCAGAGCGGCCGGCCGTCGCGGGGGCCGAGAGCTGCGGCCTCGGCGAGGAGAACGGCGCGGTCGCAAACGGCGATCCAGACGGCCGGATCGCCGTTTGCGATGCGGGAGAGCACGAGATCGATCGCAGCGACGGGTGTCAGGCGGCCGCTCGCATAGGCCTCCGCGAAATCGGCGATCGCGGGAACGCGCGGCAGCGTCACGGCCGGGCCCTCCCGCAGACGGCGGCCCGGGCGGGCGAGACGGTGGGGCCGGGCTGATCGACGAAAACGGCACGCACCACGGTCTGCCTCCAGTGATGGCGCGGCAGCGCGCCGCGACGGTTGTACACAATAGGGGGAAAACAGATTAGAAAATAGTCACGCACAAGGGATTGGCGGTGGAAGGCGCTGGACGGTTTCGGCCCGCTCGCGGGTGCTTGACGGCCCGGAGTGGTTGAATCTGCACGGGAAGTGGGGCACGGATCGGTGGCCGACGTTTGCGGCGAGACGGGAGGAGCCCCGCCATGCGACAGACCGACCTCCCCGCCCGCGAAAAGCTGAAGTCAGACATCGCCCGACGCAGCGACGCCTACTTCCTGAAGACGGCGGCGATCGTCGCGGCGCACGGCGACTGCCGCGCCACCTATGCGGTGTTCCTGCGCACCGACTGCATCGTCGCGGTCGACCGCGCGGTGGAACTCCTGCACGAGCTCTATCCCGCCGACGCCACCTGGCCGATCGAGGTACGGCGCACCGCGCCGGAGGGCACCATCCTCGCCTCCGGCCGGCCGCTCCTCTACGTCAGCGGCAGCATGACGGCACTGGCGCCGCTCGAGACGCTGCTCCTGCAGCGCGTCGGCTTCGCCTGCGTCTCGGCGATGAACGCCTTCACCATGTGCCAGGCGATGCCAAAGGCGTCCTTCATCGCCATGGAAGCGCGGCACTGCACGGGCGACGACATGCACCTCGCCTGCGCCTACGGGGCGAGCGTCGGCTCACGCACGGCGCAGCTGATGGGCGCCGTCGCCTTCATCGGCACCTCGACGACGATCGCAGCGCCCTTGTTCGGGGCCACCGAGGGGCTCGGCACCATGCCGCACGCGCTCATCGGCTACGCCAAGGCGCGCATCCTCGCCCGCGGCGGCGATCCGGACGTGGAGAGCGCCACGCTCGAGGCGGCGAAGCTCTATGCCGAGACCTTCCCGGACGAGACGACCTACACGGTGCTGGTAGACTATGACGGGCGCGAGATCACCGACGCGCTGGCGGTTTGCCACTGGTTCTACAGCGAGGCGCGCCTGCAGGACCGGGACAAGAAGCTCGCCTTCCGCATCGACACCCACGCCGGCCGCCACCTCGAGGGCCTCGACTGGGGCGGCTCGGTGGAGACGCTCTTGCGCTGGACCCACAAGGGCACGCCGGGCGAGGTCGCCAAGCTCGCGCTGCAGGGCTTCATGATCGACGACCTCGACGGGCTGTCTTCCGACGAGATCCGCGACAAGTGCCTGTTCGGCACCGGCGTCACGGCGGCGAGCATCGTGCGCTTCCGCAAGGCGCTCGACGACGCCGGCTACAAGACGCCGACGATCGTCGCCTCCAGCGGCTTCGACGTCCTGAAGTGCCGCGTCTTCGGCAATCTCGGCATCCCCGTCGACGTCGTCGGCACCGGCAGCTTCATCCCGGCGAAGATCAACCGCACCCACGCCACCGCCGACATCGTCCGCTACGAGATGCCGGACGCCGAGGGAAACCTCGTGCCGTTCGACCTCGTCAAGGTCGGCCGCGAGCACCTCCTGATGGGCGCCGGCCGGCTTTCGCCGGAGCCCCGCGAGCGCTGACCACATCGGCGTTGACAGAACTGGCGCCGCGGCCTCAAACTGTTCGTATACAAACAGTCGGAGGGGTCCGATCATGCGCACTCTCGTCGATCGCCGTCGCTTCAACCTCCTGCTCGGGGCCGGCGTCGCCGCCGGCGCGCTGGGCACCCGCATGCCGCGCGCCCGTGCGGCCAACAAGATCACCGTGCTCAACTGGCAGGGCTACGGCACCGACGAAGCCTGGGCGCTGAAGCTGTTCGCGGAGCAGACCGGCATCGAGGTGGTGCACGACTATTTCAACTCCGAACAGGAGATGTTCACCAAGCTTCGGACCAATCCGGGCGCCTACGACGTCGCGCTGATCAACAGCGCCTGGACGAGCCGTATCGCCGAGGAAGGCCTGCTCGACCCGATCGATTTCAACACGGTGCCTAACTCCGCCGACCTCGACCCGCTGCTGCGAGACAGCTCGAACTTCGCCTTCGACGGCAAGCCCTACGGCGTCGCCTGGGTGTGGGGCATGAACGGCCTCGGCGTCCGCAAGGACAAGGCCGCCGGCGCGCAGTCGCTCGAGGTGCTGTGGTCGCCGGAGGCGGTCGGCCGCGTCGCCCTTTATGACGACGCCATCACCGAGGTCGGCATCGCCGCCCTCCTCTTCGGCGAGAGCATCAACGACCCGAAGGACATGAAGGCCATCGTCGAGAAGCTCAAGGCGATGAAGCCGAACGTCAAGCTGATCTGGTCGAGCGAGGACCAGTGGAACAAGGCGTTCTCCGCCGGCGAGTTCGACTACTCGATCTACTGGTCGGGTGCCGCCGGCCGCTCGCAGAAGACGTTCAAGCTGCCGGTCGAGTTCATCGTGCCGACGGAAGGCGCGATCGGCTGGCTGGACGGCCTGTCCGTGCCCGCCTCGGCGCCGAACAAGGCGGAAGCGTTGTCGTTCATCAATTACATGATCGACCCGAAGTTCTATGTGCAGTGGGCGACCGAGGTCGGCGCGCCGGCGTCGGCGAACGCCAAGGCGATGGAGGAGCTGCCGGCGGACGATCCGCAGAAGCTCATCCACAAGACCGAGTACCTGAAGAACCTGCAGTTCATGTCGCCGATGCCCGACGAGCGCCGCCAGGCCTTCGTCGACGCCTGGGAAGAGGTGAAGGCGTTCTACGCCTCCTGAGGCGAGCACGCACTCCGAGGCAGAGACACCTGAACGGGCGCCGGCTTGACCGCCGGCGCCGCACTCCCCGGCGGCAGGCGAGGCAGGCATGAGCGAGCCGCAGAGCGGCGCGCCGGCACGGCGCGGCCTTTCTCCCGGTGCCGTCACGGCGGCACTGGTGACACCGGCCTATCTGTGGCTGACGGTGGCGATCTTCCTACCGCTCGTCGCCATGCTGGTGTTCTCGTTCCTGACCGCCGCGCCGTTCGGCAATCGCGCCGTCGAGTTCACCGGCGCCCACTATCTCGTCTTCTACAACCGGCCCTACCTCGTCGAGGTGGCGCTGCGCTCGCTGGCGCTCGGCGCCTGGACGACCGGCATCTGTGCCCTGATCGGCCTGCCGGCGGCGCTCGCCCTGTCGCGGGCCTTCCGCGGCCGCACCCGGGAGGTGCTGTTCTTCCTCGTCATCCTGCCGTTCTGGACGAACGGCCTCGTTCGCGTGTTCTCGTGGACGATGGTGCTGCGCGAGAACGGCATCCTCGACGACATCGTGCGGGCTTTCTGGGCGGACGCGCCGTCGATCGGCATCCTCTACAGCTACCCGGCGATCGTCGTCGGGCTGGTGCACGCCTACCTGCCCTACATGATCCTCACCTGCTACCTCTCGGTCGTCGCCATCGACGACGAGATCCTCGAGGCGGCCCGAAGCCTCGGGGCGCGGGCGCCGGTGGTGTTCGGCAAGATCGTGCTGCCGCTGGCCGCCCCCGGGCTCATTGCGGGCTCGGTGCTGATCTTCGTGCCGGTGATCGGCTCGTTCATGGAGCCGCGCATCCTCGGCGGCACGGCGGGCGTCACCATCGGCACCGTCATCGAGGACCAGTTCACCCAGGCCTTCAACTGGCCGCTCGGCTCGGCGCTGTCGTTCATCATGCTGGCGGTCGTGCTCGTCGTCTTCGCCGTGTTCTCGCGCGCCCTGCGCGGCCGGCTGACGCTGTCGTGAGGGCGGCATGACGGCGCTGGGCAAGCTGTTCCTCTTCGCGGTGCTGGGCTTCCTCTACCTGCCGGTGGCGGTGCTGGTGGCGATGGCCTTCAACGCCTCGCCGCTCTACGCGCTGCCGTTCGAGTTCACGACGCACTGGTTCGAGGAGCTCGCCGGCAACGACAAGCTGCTCGCCGCCACCCGCAACTCCGTGCTGATCGCCATCCTGACGACGGTGCTCGCGACCGTGATCGGCGCGCTCGCGGCGATCGCGCTGTCGCGCCGGCGCTTCCGCGGCCGCACGCTGCTGCGGCTGCTGCTGTTGCCGCCGATCGCCATTCCCTGGCTGATCATCGGCACGGCGATGCTGGTCTTCTTCTTCTGGACGGGCATCGGCCGCGGCCTGCACGCGATGGTGCTCGGCCACGTCGCGCTCGCCATTCCCTATGTCGTGCTCGTCGTCGGTGCCGGCCTCAACAACACCCGCATCGACCTCGAGGAGGCGGCGATGAGCCTCGGCTCGACGCCTTTGCACGCCTTCTTCGCGGTGACGCTGCCACTCCTGATGCCGAGCCTGATCGCCGCCGCGCTGTTCGCCTTCGCGGTGTCGCTCGACCAGTTCGTCATCTCCTATTTCCTGGCGACGCCGGGCGTCTCGACTCTGCCGGTGGAGATCTACACCTCGATCCGCAAGGGCTTCACGCCTGAGGTCAACGCGGTGTCCTCGCTGCTGCTCGCCGCCTCGATGATCCTCATCATCATCTTCGCGCGGCTCACCAAGGTCGGAGGCGTCAGTGGCCGCCGTTGACGCTGAGACGATCGGCAAGAGCTACGGCGCCACGGCGGTGCTCGACGACGTGTCGCTCCGCTTCGAGGACGGGCGGTTCACCAGCCTGCTCGGCCCGTCCGGCTCGGGCAAGACGACGCTGCTCCGGATCGTCGCCGGCTTCGTCACCGCCGACCGCGGCCGCATCCTGATCGGCGGCGAGGACGTCACGTCCGTGCCGGTCTGGAAGCGCGCCATCGGCATGGTGTTCCAATCCTACGCCCTGTTCCCGCACATGAGCGTCGACGACAACGTCGCCTTCGGCCTCGCCCGCCGCGGCGTGCGCGGCGCGGAGGCGAGCCGCCGCGTCGGCGAGGCGCTGGAGATGGTGCGGCTGTCCGGCTTCGGGGCGCGGCGGCCGAAGGAGCTCTCCGGCGGCCAGCAGCAGCGCGTCGCGCTCGCCCGCGCCATCGTCACTCGGCCGCGAGTGCTGCTCCTCGACGAGCCGCTGTCGGCCCTCGACCGGCGGCTCCGGCAGGAGATGCAGGTGGAGCTGAAGCGCATCCAGCGCGAGGTCGGCATCACCACGATCTTCGTCACACACGACCAGGAGGAGGCGCTGGCGCTCTCCGACCACGTCGCCATCCTCGACCGTGGCCGCATCGTCCAGGCGGGGCCGCCGGGCGAGATCTACGAGCGGCCGGCGACGCGGTTCGCGGCGAGCTTTCTCGGCGATGCCAACTTCCTCGAGGGCGTTGTGGCCGAGGGTGGCGTCATCGTCGGCGGCGTGCTGGTGCGGACCGATGACCCGTTGCCGGCGCCGGGCACCAAGGCGCTGCTCGCCGTGCGGCCGGAGAAGATCGCCCTCGTCCCGGCGTGGGGCGCCGCCCCGGCCGGCCACAACGCCGTGCCGGCGACGGTGCGGCAGGTGGTGTATGCCGGCGCGGCCTCCACCTACCTCCTCGACGGGCCGGGCGGCGTCGCGCTTACGGTGTTTGCGCAGAACCGCACCGGCGGGCCGGTGGCGGAGGCGGGTGCGACGGTGACGCTCGCCTTCCCGCCCAAGCAGACCATCCTGATAAAGGACTGAGGCATGCTCCCCTTCGGCCCCCTCGGACCCGGCACCGTGCACGTCGCGGTCGACCTGCAGCGCATCTTCGCCGAAGAGACGGCCTGGCAGTGCACGGCGATCCCGGCGATCGTGCCGAACGTCGTCCGCCTCGCCTGCGCGAAGCCCGGCCGGACGGTGTGGACGCGCTTCGTCGTGCCCCACCACCACGACGACGCGCCGGGCATGTGGCGCGACTACTACCGCCACTGGGCGCAGTTCACCGGGCGCAACATGGACGCGGCGATGGTCGACCTCGTCGACGATCTCCTGCCGCACGCCGACCCGGAGCTCGTCATCGACAAGCTCACCTATTCCGCCTTCGAGGTACCGGCCTTCGCCGAGCTGCTCGACCGGCTCGGCGCCGACACGCTGGTGTTTTCCGGCGTCGAGACCGACGTCTGCGTGCTCGGCACGCTCTTGCCGGCGATCGACCGCGGCTACCGCGTCGTCGCGGTGTCGGACGCGCTCGCCTCGTCGTCCGAGGCCGGCCACCGGGCGACGCTCGACGCCGTGCTGCCGCGCTTCGACCGGCAGGTCGAGATCGCCACCACCGACGACGTCCTGAAGGCCTGGCAGGGTTGACCGCCCTGCCCTCGTGAACGTCTAGCCCGTTGAAAGTCTGGGGACCATGAGCGCCGTCACCGATCTGCCGCCCCGCGGCGCCTTCGCCCCGACCGCCGTGCCGGGTACGACGACCATCCCGCTCGCCCGCGCCTGGAACACCTGGGGCCGCCGGCCGGCGGAGATGATGTTCCTGCCGCTTGGGGTGCGCCTCACGCCCGTCGCCTATGCGGCGAGCACGCGCCAGGCGACCGACTTCCCGCCCGGGGGCGGCGCCCGCTACGGCCGCCACGCCGTCGACGGGTCGCTGGTCGAGATCGGCCTCGATCACGCCGGCACCCACGTCGACCTCACCTGGACGAAGCCCGACCCCTATGCCGTCGTCGGCAGCTGGACCGCGCCGACGCTCGGCGAATGGGGCCTCCGGTTCTGGTTCTGCCTGTGCGTTTCCGCCGACGGCGGCGAGATCGTACGGCACGACGCGGCCACTGGCGCGACGGTGGTGCGCGTCGGCCACCGCTTCGTTGCCGTCGTCTCGGCCGACGCGCCGTCGCTGGTGAGCGGCCATGCGACGATCGCCGACCTGAAGGTCGAGTACGAGCGGCACGGCTACTGGCACCTGTCGGCCCGGTCCGACGCTGCCCCGGTGCTGGCGCTGCGCTTCAACTTCGAGATGATGCGCACCTCCCGCATCGCCGCCGCCGTCGCCGACCGCGAGGACCTCGCCATTGCGCGGGCGAAGGCGGCACTCGCCGGCGAGGCACCGGCCGTCGCTCCGGCGCAGGAGGGGGCGAACGCCGGCTCGCTCGACGCGGTGCGCGACGTCATCGCCTGGAACACCGTGTGGGACGGCATCAACGCGCGGCCGTACACGGCGATCAGCCGCAACTGGGACGTCGCCAAGTTCGGCGGCTTCGGCGTCTGGCTCGACGACCAGCTCTATGCCGCGATGGCCGCCGCCATGCTCGACCCCGAGCTCGCGCGGGAAAACCTCGCGGTGTCGCTGTCGAACGCCACCCCCGAGGGCAACCTCGCCTGTCTCATCACGGCGATGGACGGCTGGGTCGACCGCACGCAGATCCCCGTCGCCTCCTTCGTCGCCTGGTCGATCTTCGCCCGCACCGGCAGCCGCTCGATGCTGTCGCTCGCCTACGACGCCTTGGCGCGGAACCAGCGCTGGTGGTGGCGGGTGCGCGACC
Organism: Pseudoxanthobacter soli DSM 19599; assembly: GCA_945898215.1. Classification (GTDB taxonomy): domain Bacteria; phylum Pseudomonadota; class Alphaproteobacteria; order Rhizobiales; family Segnochrobactraceae; genus CAMDHY01. Next base: position 16,351 of record CAMDHY010000041.1, read on the forward strand.
CGCACGGCCGCGGCCTCGTCTCCTACGGCACGTCGGACGTCGGCGAGGGGCTCTACAAGGGCACCCACTTCGGGGCGCGCAACGAGTCCAGCATGGACAACGCGCCGATCCACGACGAGACGCGCTACGACCCGCAGACGCGCACGCTCGACTGCATGGACGTCGGCCTCAACAGCCTCGTCGCGCTCGACGCCGAGATGCTGGCGCTGATCGCGACCGAGCTCGGCGACGCCGAGGGGGCGGCTGAGTTCGCCGCCCGGGCCGAGGCGACGCGGCGGAAGATCCGCGAGGAGCTGTGGGACGAGGGCCGCGGGATCTTCGCCAACCGCCTGTGGGACGGGCGCTTTGTGAAAAGCGTCGGGCCGACGAGTTTCTACCCGCTCATCGCCGGCGCAGCGTCGCCGGATCAGATCGAGCGCCTCCTCGTCCATCTCGACGATCCCGACCTGTTCGGCGGCCGCTTCGGGCTCCCCGGCGTCGCGCGCAACGACCCGGCCTTCCCCGACAACACCTACTGGCGCGGCCGCATCTGGCCGCCGCTCAACTTCCTCACCTGGCACGGCCTGAAGCGCGTCGGCCGCCATGCGGAGGCGTCGAAACTCGCCGAGAAGAGCCTCGCCCTGTTCGCTCAGTCGTGGGACGAGCGCCGGCTCTGCCCGGAGAACTTCAACGCCGACAGCGGCGAGGCCCTTGACCAGCCCGACACCGAGGGCTTTTACGGCTGGGGCGTGCTGATGCCGGCGATGGGCGTCGGCGAGATCGTCGACGTGACGCCGTGGGAGGGTTTTGCGCTCGTCCACGACGGCCGGCCGGTGCGGATCGGGCCGTTGGAGACGCCGGCGGGGCGGCTGACGATCGAGAGCGACGGGGCGGTGCTGGCGCTGTCGCGCGGCGGGGCGACGGTGTTCTCCACTGACGTGCGGGGCCGCCTCACCCATCTGCGCCTCGACACCCGCGGGCTGTCGGTGACGCTGCCGGCGGGCACCGAGGCCGGCATCCTCCGCTTGCCGGGCGTCCCTGCGACCGCCATCGTGGCGGCGACGATCGGCAGCGAGCCGGCGACGTGGCGCGCGGACGGCGACGGCATCGTTCTCGACGTGCCCGGTGGGCGCCAGGCGCCGGTGAGGCTCGTGGTTGCCGTCGACCGGGAGGGGGCACGATGAGCACCGCTGCGGGCACACTCGACCTAGTCGTCGTCGGCTCGATCAACGTCGACCTCGTCGTCCACGCCGACGCGCTGCCGCGGCCGGGCGAGACGGTGGCGGGCTCGCGCTTCGAGCGCTTCTTCGGCGGCAAGGGCGCGAACCAGGCGGTGGCCGCCGCCCGCGCCGGCGCCAAGGTCGGCTTCGCCGGTGCCGTCGGCGACGACGCCTTCGGCACCGAGGCGCGCGCCGACCTCGCGGCCGAGGGCATCGACATCGCAGCGGTGCGCACGCTGCCGGGCGTCGCCACCGGCATCGCGGCGATCGTCGTCGACGCCAAGGGCGAGAACCAGATCGCCCTCGCCGCCGGCGCCAACGCGCTGGTCGACGAGGCCTCGGCCGAGGCGGCGCTCGCACGGCTGAAGACCGGCGGCTTCGTCGCGCTGAGCTTCGAGGTGCCGGATGCGCCGCTGGCGGCCGCCGCACGGCTCGCCGCCAAGGCCGGCGCCCGCGTCGTCGCCTCCCCGGCCCCGGTGCGGAAGCTCGCCGACGACATCCTCGCGGCGCGACCGCTGCTCGTGCTGAACGGCGACGAGGCGGCGACGCTCGTCGACCTGCACTATCTCGAGATGTCGACGGCGGGTGCCGCGGACAGCCACGCCCGCGCCGCCGGCGCGGCGCTCGCGCTCTCCGCCCTCTGCGGCGCGCCGGTGGTGGTCACCATCGGCGCCGACGGGGCGATCGTCACCGACGGTACCACCGTTACCCACGTGCCCGGCCGGCGCGTCACCGTCGTCGACACCACCGGCGCCGGCGACACGCTGGCGGGTGTGCTGGCCGCGGGGCTGGCGCAGGGGCTGAAGCTCGACGTCGCCGCCGCGCGTGCGGTCGCGGCGGCGGCCCTGTCGGTCGGCGCCGCCGGCGCGCGGACGGGGATGCCAACGGGTGAGGCGATCGACGAGGCGGTCGCCGGCGGTTAACCGGGTCAACCGGCCGCCAGCGCCGCCATCAGGCGCGCCCGCCAGCGCGACGGGTCGACCGAGCGGACCACCGTCGCGTTCGGCGGGCGGCCGGTCAGGCCGCGGTGGTCGACGACGGTGGCGCCGCGGCTGAATTCGGCGCGGACTTCCACGGCGACGTTGAGGAACTCCGCCTTCGTCACCAGCGTCGCGTCCAGCGCCACCGCCATCGCCAGCGGGTCGGGCAGGTCGAAGACGTCGGTGTTGCGCCGCGACCGGACGAACCGGCGGAGGCCGGCGGTGGCGTCGATCGCGAGCGCCGCACGGGCGGTGCCGAGGGCCCGCCACGCCGCGACGTCGGCGTCGTCGAAGGAGGCGTCGCGGCGGGAGACGTCGCAGCCGACCATCATGATCGGCAGGCCGCTGGTGAACACCGCCCGCGCCGCCTCGGAGTCCACCCAGATGTTGTACTCGGCGACCGGGGTGACGTTGCCGACGCCGTCGCCGGTGCCGCCCATGACGACGCAGCGGGCGATCTTGTCCGCGAGATCCGGGTCGCGGGCGAGCGCCAGCGCGAGGTTGGTGAGCGGGCCGAGCATCACCAGCGTGAGCGCGCCGGCGTGGCGGTCCGCCATCTCGAGGATGACGTCGATCGCGTCGCCGTCCGCCGGCGCGCGGCCGCCGATCGGCAGGCCGGCATCGCCCATGCCGTCGGCGCCGTGCACCATCTCCGCCGTGGCGAGCGGGCCGGCCAGCGGCCGCGCGGCACCGACGTAGACCGGCACGGCGGAGCCGCAGACCTCGGCGACGTAGAGGGCGTTCTGCACGGCCTGCTCGACCCGGCAGTTGCCGGCGACCGCAGTGATGGCGACCACCTCCACGGAGGGTTCGGCGAAGGCGATGAGCAGCGCGATGGCGTCGTCGGCGGCGGTGTCGGTGTCGATGAGGAGGGGGATCACGGGGCGACCTCGATTGTCCCGAGCGAGCCGCCAACGAAGAGACGAGCCCCCACCCTCCCCTCGAGGGGGAGGGTCGACGCGCGGAGCGCGGCGGGGTGGGGTGGCGCCGCCGGGAGGCGGCGGAAAAGACTTGCAACGTCAGAGATGTAGCAGTTCGCGCGCGGGCTCCCGCCCGCGGTCACCCCACCCCGTCGGCCTTTGGCCGCCGACCCCCGGATCAAGTCCGGGGCAGGCTCTGCCCCTCCAGGGGAGGGTGGGAGTTGGTGCACTCGATAGGTATCATCCATCGCGCCCACGGCAGGGGTTTGGCGCTCGGGATGGATCGCCCGGTCAAGCCGGGCGATGACGGATGCAATTGGTGGAAGCGATACGTCCATCATCGTCTCACCCATCCTTGCGTCCCTTCCCCCACCAGCCGTCGAGCTTCGCCAACACCTCCCCGACGACGCCGCGGGGGAGGAGGACCACGCAGGCGACGAACAACAGCCCGAGGGCGAGGAGCCAGGAGGCGCCCAGCGCCTCGGACAGGCGCGCCTCGGCGCTCTTCACCAGGATCGCGCCGAGGAAGGCCGCGATCAGCGCGCCTCGGCCGCCGACGGCAACCCAGATCAGCGCCTCGGTCGAGAGCGCGAAGCCGATCAGCGGCGGCGAGACGAAAGCGAACTGCGCCGAAAACAGCGCACCGGCGAAGCCCGCGACGGCCGCCGACAGCGTGAAGGCGGAGAGCTTCGTGCCCGCCGTGTCGTAGCCGAAGGCGGCGGTGCGCTCCTCGCTGCCGGAAATCGCCCGGAGCACGCTGCCGAAGGGCGAGCGCACGACGGCCTCGAGGCCGAGCCAGACGAGGGCGGCGGCCGCCAGCATCGCCGCATAGAGCGGCACCGGCTCCCACAGCTCGAAGGACCAGCCGGCGAGGCCGAGATCGAGCGGTGGGACATTCATCAGACCATTGAGCCCACCGACGAAGCCCCAGTTGATGAACAGCCGCTCGACGACGACAGCGATCGCCAAGGTCGCGATGCCGAAATAGGCGCCGCGCAGGCCGCGGCCGTAGAACAGGAAGCGGCCGACGACGTTCGCCGCCACCGCCGGCACGGCCATCGCCGCAGCGAGCCCAGCCCAGGTGGAGGTGACCGCCGTGAGCCCCGGCACCATCCCGAGGGTCACCAGGCTCATGGCGTAGGCGCCGAGGCCGAAGAACACCGCCTGGCCGAAGCACAACAGCCCCGCCTGCCCCCAGATCAGCGCGAGGCTCATCGCCAGAATGCCGTAGGCGAGGAACTGCGACAGCTCGCCGAGCCGCCAGTCGTCGAGCACCAGCGGCGCCAGCGCCAGCAGCGCGAACACCAGCGGGGCTGCGAGGGTAGACGGCTTCAGGCTCATCGCCGCTCGCGCCCGCCGACGACGCCGCGCGGGAACAGCCGGATGACGACGATCGCAAGCGTGAACACGACGATCTGCGCCACCACCGGCGACCAGAGGCGCGCGATCACCGTGTCGGTGCCGCCGACGAGCACACTGCCGGCGAGCACGCCGGCGAGGTGGCCGGTACCGCCGACGAGGATCGCCAGGAACGCCGGCACCAGGAAGCCGAGCCCCATCTGCGGGTCGACGCTCATCAGCGGCGCCATCACGGCGCCGGCGAGGCCGGCGAGGGCTGCCCCGAAGGCGAAGGTCAGGCGGTCGAGCCGGCGGGTGTCGATGCCGAGGCACGAGGCCATGCGGCGGTTGGCGATCACCGCCCGCGCCGTCAGCCCGAAGCGGGTGCGGAAGAACAGCAGGAACGTTCCGGCGATCACCGCCACCGAGACCGCCATGACGAACAGCCGGTAGGCTGGATAGGGCGCACCGAAGATCTCCACCGCGAAGTCGAACGGCGGCGAGGCGGTGCGCGACTGCGGCCCGAAGGCGAGGACCACCGCCTGCTTGATGGCAATCGACAGCCCCCAGGTGGCCAGGATCGTGTCGAGGAAGCGGTGGTAGACGTGGCGGACCACCAGTTCCTCGATGGCGAGCCCGACCACGGCGAGCAGCAGCGGCGCGAGGATGAGCCCGAGCCAGAACGAGCCGCCGAGCATCTCGGTGATCGACAGCGTGTAGGCGCCGAGCAGGAACAGCTCGCCGTGCGCCATGTTGATGACGTTCATCAGCCCGAAGACGACGACGAGCCCCATCGCGACCAGCGCGATGACGAGCACGTAGTTGAGACCGTCGAGGGCGGCGAACAGCACCGGCGGGGTCCTACAAGGCGAGGTGGCGGGTGACGAGGTCGGGCGCGGCGCGCACCGCCGCCATCGGATAATCGGCGGTGATGCGGCCGTTCTCGATCATCGCGCAGCGGCCGGCCATGCGCATCACCATGTCGAGGTTCTGCTCGGCGATCAGGATGGCGAGGCCGGTCTCGGCGGCGTGCGCCGCGAGCCGCTCGGCGATCTCGGCGACGATCGAGGGCTGGATGCCCTCCGAGGGCTCGTCGAGGAGCAGCAGGCGCGGGCGCGACACCAGCGCCCGGGCGATGGCGAGTTGCTGCTGCTGGCCGCCGGAAAACGTGCCGGCCTTCTGACCGAGGCGCTCCATAAGGATCGGGAACAGCGCCAGCACCGGATCGGCGAAGCCCGGCCGCGGTCGCTCGTGACCGAGGACGCCGAGTTCGAGGTTCTCCATCACGGTGAAGTCGGCGAACAGGTCGCGGCCCTGCGGCACGAAGGCGACGCCGAGGCGGGCGATCGTGAACGGGGCGAGGCCGGCGGTGTCGCGGCCGGCCACAGTGACGCGGCCGGCGGTGCGCGGGACGACGCCCATGACGGCGCGCATCAGCGTCGACTTGCCCATGCCGTTGCGTCCCATCAGCCCGACGACCTCGCCGGCGGCCACCGCGAGGTCGAGCCCGTCGAGCACGCGGCTGCCACCATAGCCGGCGACGAGGTCGTCGATCGCGAGGGCGGGCGTGGTCATGCGGGCTGGAGCACCTGAGCATCGTCGCCCGAGCGCAACGCTGCATCGCCGAGAAGACCGGCCGCGTGCAGCCGGGTCAAGAGTCCCGGCTACGCCGCCGCCAGCGCGTCCCAGCGCTCGGTCACCAGGCGGCGGAGTTCCAGCGCCTCGGCCCAGCGGTCGGACATCTCCTGCCCGTCGGAGCCGGTCATGGCGTAGTCGCGTGGGCCGAGTTCGTTGAGGAAGATCATCGCGTCGTCAGCACCGGAGCGCTCGCGCCACATCCGCATGCCGTCGGTCCACCACTGCAGGTGGGTGTCGAGCCATTTGCGGTTCTGCGGCCAGCCGATCGGCACCTGGATCTGGTTGCGCGTCGCCACCCGCCCCTGCAGCGAATCCGAGCGGGCGAGGATCGCCTGGACGTGCGCCTCCAGGAACTCCGGGATCGGATGCGGCATCTCGCGGTCGACGACATAGTGCGAGAGATCGGCCGACAGCCGCACCTCGGGGATGCGCTCGATCAGCAGCAGCGTCGAAAACAGGTCGTTGGTCAGGCAGTTGCGGTGCGTCTCGAGTTCGATCGGCACGCCCTCCTCCGCCGCGACCTGCAGCCAGCCGCGCACGGGCGCCACCATGTCGTCGACCGACAGCGGCATCACCTGGCCGATGACGAAGACGACGGGGGCGCCGATGTCCTTGGCGAGGTGGAGCGCCGGCCGCAGGTCCTCGACCGACTTCGGGAACGCCGTCAGAAGGCCGCCGAGGCCGGTGCGGGCATAGAGCGGCACCAGCGCCTTCGCCGTCTCGAGGTCGAGGGCGCCGAGGTCGATGCCCATGCCGAAGTAGCCGGCGTCCCGGACGCGCTCGAAGCGCTCCTCGACCGGCCGCTCGGCCACCCCCGGCCGCCGCTCCTCGGTGGCCCACAGCGACTGGTAGAAGCGGAGGGACTGCATGGCGGCTCCGGGGGCAATGGGGGCGGGGTGATGGGGCGGGGTGGAAAGGGGATGATGGGGGCAGGACCCCTCCACTGGTCATTCTCGGGCTTGTCCCGAGAACCCATTCGCGCGCCGAGAATGCTGAGCCGGATGGGTTCCCGGCACAAGGCCGGGAATGACTACGGAGGGGGTTCGTGAAGAAGGGATAACCACCGAGGCGATGGCCGGACAGCCCGTGCACAAACGTCAGGAACCGCGGCTCCCGACCGCCCACTACGCCGCCTTCGCCGCCCGCGCCTTGGCGGCGTGGTCGGAGATCCACATCTCCTCGTCGGGGAAGTCGGCCTCGGTGCGGCCGCCGGCAAACGCCTTCAGCACCTCCCACTGGAAGGCGAGGTAGCTCATCGTGTGGGGCTCGCGGCCCTTCTCGGTGAACAGCGCATTGTGCAGTTCGGGAAGCTGGTGGAAGGGCACGCCGGGGAAGGCGTGGTGGGCGGTGTGGTACTGCATGTTCCACGCCATCCAGCGCATCACCGCGTTGGTGCGGGTGGAGCGGGTGTTTTCGAGAATGTTCGGCTCGTGGGCGAGGCCGAGGTGCTCGATGGTGTTCTGCAGCTGGTGGACGACCTTCGTCACCATCATCGGCGCGAGCCAGAGGATCACCGCCGCCCACGTCTGGAAGACGACCGACAGCACCGCGATGGCGATGTAGCCGGCGGCGTGCCAGCGCCCTTCGCGGACCACTTCCGGCCGGCGGGCCTCGGGGATGTAGGGCTCTGTGACGATGCCGAGCGAGAAGCGGACGATGCGGCGGACGCGGTAGTACCAGTAGGTCGGCCCGAGCACGTAGAGCACGTAGGACGTGAAGGTGTAGGGCGGGCGGACCAGCTCGCCGTCGCGGTTCCAGTCCTGGGTGTAGCGGTGGTGGGCGAAGTGCTGCAGCTGGTCGAAGTCGCGCGGGAAGATAACGATGAAGCCGAACAGCCGGCCGAACCACTCGTTGAGCGCGCGCGTCTTGAACACCGTCCAGTGGCTGAGCTCGTGCTGGCCGGCATAGAGGAAGTTCAACAGGACGCCGTGGACGATGAAGATCGGCACCGCCCACCAGGTGCCCCAGGTGAGCCACAGCGCCGTCCCGCTGACGGCGATCGCCCCGAGGTGGCTGCCGACCTGCAGGAAGCCGGCGAGGTCCGACTTGCCGGAGAGCGCCCTGAGGCGGGCGGGCTCGATCATGTCGCGGCGCGCGAAAACCTCATCCATCTTCAGTCTTCTCCCCCGTGCGGATGGGAGACGATGCGGGAGCGGCGGGCGTCTCGCAAGCGTGGCGTTGGAAAGGTCGCTTGAGTGTTGGCTCAAGTGATGGGGGGGGTGTTTCCCTGCCTGCCAGGGGGAGGGACAGGCGACTGCAGGTCGCCAGGGTGGGGCCAGTCAATCCGGCATGCGACGCTCGTTGGGGTCGAGCCCCTGATTCACAGGCCCCACCCTGACCGCTTCGCGGTCTGTCCCTCCCCCTGGCAGGGGAGGGACATTCCACCGGCGTTGCGCCGTCCGCCGCTTGTTGCTAGCGCTTTCATCACGCGGCGGGGGTTGCGAGACCGGAGCGCCCCGTCGTTGTACCCTCGCCCGCCCGCCGGAAACGCCCGCCGATGATCCGCCTCGCCGTTCTGCTCGTCGGTGCCGATGCGATGCGGCGCAAGTGGAAGCTGCTCGCCGCCATCGGCATCGTGTGGATCGTGCTCGCCGTCGTCGTCGCCGCCGACATGGTCGACGGTGCGAGCCGGACGGCGACGTGGATCTTCGGCTACTTCCTCGTCGTCGAGGGCGCCGTGACGCTCCTGATGATGATCGGCGCCGGCGGCAGCAACGGGGTGCTGCTCGCCCGCGCCGCCGGGCTCGTTGTGCTCGGCTGTCTCATCCTCGACTTCCCCTTCGAGAACTCGATCGCCAATAGCGTGCTGTTCGGCCTCGCCTTCCTCGTCGACGGCTTCGTGCGGCTGGCCACCGCCTGGGTGATCCGCTACCGGCGCTGGCAGGTGGTGGCGATCGGCGGGCTGCTGGAGATGGCGCTCGCCGTCATCTGCTTCTCGAGCTGGCCGATCCCCTACTACAAGACCGTGCCGTTCTGCGTCGCCGTGGCGATGCTGATCACCGGCTGGAACTGCCTGCGCATCGGCCTCTTGCTGCGCCACGTCGGCCGCGACGCCTCGCTGTCGGCGCTGCCGATGTTCACGCTGCGCTCCTGGCGCGGCCATGCGCCGGAGGCACCGACGCCGGTCGCGCGGGAGGCGCGCATCCCCCTCGTCGTGCACGTCTGGACGCCGGTCGGCTCGGCCGAGGACGTCGAGCGCCGGCCGCTGATCGACCGCTACATCGCCGCCGTCGACGGCAAGGGCGTCATCTCCACCGGCCACGCCTCGATCGAACTGCAACCCGACATCTATGTCAGCCACTATCCCGGGGTGGAGATCGACCACTCGCCGGACGATTTCGGCGCACTTCTGAAGGCGTCGGGCGACAACGACGTCAAGGGACGCTTCCAGCCGTCCTACGCCTACGAGGTCTCGCAGTGGTGCGAGGCGGACGCGAACGTCAAGTTCCGGCGCTACGACGCCGCCAAGCTCGCCGCCTGGTGGGAGGTCTACCGGCGCGACGACACCTACAACCTCACCGACCGCAACTGCTCGATCGCCGTGGCCCTGGCGCTCGATGCGGCGCTCGAGGGCGCGCTCTACTCGCGCTTCGTCTGGAGCCGGTTCTTGCTGCTGCTGCTCAACCCCGACCTCTGGCTCGCGGCGACACTGCGCTTCCGGGCTGAATCGATGACGTGGACGCCGGGCCTGGTGCTCGACTACGCCCGCGCCGTCCGCCGCGTCGTCGAGCCCCTCGACCGCGGCTATGTCGGGCGCCTGCAGGACACCGCCCGCCGCTGGCACGAGACCCGCGAAGTCGCCAAGCTGCGTCGCGAGATCGAGGCCGCCAGCAAGGACGGCCTCGTCTGAGCATGGCGACCACGCAAAGGGACAAGCCGCGATGACCGCCGACCTCGCCCTCGCGCCGCGCACGCGCCTCGTCTCGATGGCGGCGGTGATCTCCGTCGCGATGATCTTCGGCCTCACCTACTCGCTGTCGGCGGCGCTGATCGCCATCGATCTCGCCGAGCGCGGCTACGGCGAGACGATGATCGGCTTCAACGCCGCCATGCACGCGCTCGGCACCCTGCTGGTGGCGCCGATCCTGCCGCGCCTCGTGGCGAGGATCGGGCCACGCCGGATCGTCGTGCTGTCGCTCGGCGTCGCGGCGGTGACGCTGGCGCTGTTCCCGGCCTCGCCGCTGCTCTGGCTGTGGTTCCCGCTGCGCTTCGTGCTGGGGGCGGCGAGCGAGGTGCTGTTCGTGCTGTCGGAGACGTGGACGAACTCGCTCGCCGAGGAGAAGACCCGCGCCCGCTCGATGGCCGCCTACATGATCGCGATGTCGCTCGGCATGGCGCTCGGACCTCTGATCCTGTCGATCGTCGGCTCGCAGGGCGCGCTCCCCTACCTGATCGGCACGGTGCTCTGCATCGGCGCGCTGGTGCTCGTGGCGCTGCCGATCGTGAAGGCGCCGCACTTCGAGGAGCCGGAGATCTCAAACCCGCTGCACTATGTGCGGCTGGCACCGCTGGCGATCGCCACGACCATCCTGATCGCGGCGCTGGAGTCCTCCGGCCTGTCGTTCCTGGCGCTCTATGCGATGGGCCAGGGGTGGGACGAATCCGGCGCGGCGAGCCTGATCTCGACGATGATGTTCGGCGCCATCGTCTGCCAGGTGCCGGTCGGCTACCTCGGCGACGTCATGGACCGGCGGAAGCTGGTGGTGGTGCTGGCGATCGTCGCCACCATCGGCGCGGCGGCGTGGCCGTTCGTGCTGCACGACCCGCTGATCGCCTATCCGCTGCTGTTCCTCTGGGGCGGCGCCTTCGTCGGCATCTACACGATCATGCTGACGGTGGTGGGCAGCCGCTTCCAGGGCAGCGACCTCGTCGGCGTCTATGCGGTGATGGGGCTGTCGTGGGGCGGCGGCCTGCTCCTCGGCCCGGCGCTCGCGGGCTTTGCCATGGACCGGCACGTGCATGGCCTGCCGATCTTCGCCGCCGCCGCGTGCCTCCTCTACGCCTTCTACGCCATGCGGACGCGGTCGCAGGCGTGAGGCGCAGACGACGGCAGCATCTGCGGCGCGTCCTGCGGTACAGCGGCGCCTCACGCGTCAGCGCCGCTTGGCGAACGCCTGTTTCGCCCAATGCTGCACGGTCGACTTGTATGAGGCCTTGCAGCCCGGCGTGCAGATGCGCTTCAACTCGAAGCGCTCCAGCACGACAATGTCGCGACCGAGACCGTCCAGGCGAGCCGGATCGGACGCGAGATGGTGTGCCAGCGCGCGGGTGAGCACGCCCGGGCCGGTGGAGACCCAGATCGATTCCGCGTCGCCTCGCAGCGTCGCGGCCACCGCCTGCCGGAGGGCGGCCCCGATGACGGGGTGGCGGGGAGCGGCCGCGATGAAGTTGTTGCCGACGGTCCCCATCGGCTCCTGCCAGAGCAACATCTCCGCCATCGCGGTGGCGTCGTCGAGCGCGCTCATGCAGCGGTCGTCGGCGTCGGCATAGACGCCGCCTTCCCGCCAGAGCACCGCGAGACGGAACAGGTCGGCCTTGTGGGCGACCTGACGGGCGGTGCGAAAGGCGCGCTGCACACGCGGGCCGCTGTAGGCGGCGAGCCAGCGCGTCGCAGCCTCGAGGTCGAAGCAGCGGTAGCGCCACGTCGGGTTGGTGTCCGACCATGTGCGCATCAGCTCGACGACATCGCCCGGCACGTCCGCGCGGTCCCAGAACTGATGGAGGCAGCGCGGTATGCGGCGAGCGCCACCCGATGGGCCCGGCAGCAGCGCAAGTCGCCCCGTTCGCCGCAGCAGGGTGAGCAGCGCGATGGCACCGCCGGTGTACGCTGGCTCTTCACGGATCGCGGCGAGCAGCGCCTCGACCCGGAAGCTCTCCAGTGCCGCCCGCGCGGCATCGAGGGCAGGCCCGTTCGACCAGATCTCGTTGAGGATCTCGCCGATCAGGCTCTGGGACGGGTTGCGCGACCGGCCCTGGATGACCAGGCTGCCCTGCCGAAGGCGATGCACGACGTGCAGGTGGCGGCGCGCATCCGCGACCTTCAGTTCCGCGACGTCGATGCGGGCAAGGCCGGCGTGAGCGGCGCCGTAGCGCGGATGATCGCGCACCGCCGCGGCGAAGGCCGAGCGAGCCTCCTCGAAGCGCCAGCGAGTTTCGGCGAGCTTGCCGGCAAGCGTCAGCCGCACCGCCCGTTGCTGTGGCGTCGCGACCGGGAGTCGCCCGATCGCGGCCCCCACCGCCGCGAACCGGCCGAGCTCCAGGTCGCGCTCGATGCGCCGCATCCGCAGCCCGATATCGGTCGGAAACCGCACTTCGGCGTTCGAGAGCGCGGCGTCCGCCTCGTTGTCGCGGCCGCGCTGCAGCAGGTGGTCGACGCGGGCGAGTGCAAGGGCAGGATCGGCGCCGATCACCCGCTCGGCTTCGTCGAGCAGGTCCAATGCCGCCTGCGCCGATTGCTGCTGGCTCGCCGCCGTCGCGAGGTGCACCCACGGCTCGGCTCGCGCGGGGTCGGCGGCGCGGGCACGCACGAGCAAGGCGCTCGCCTCGTCGTCCTCGGCGAGGAGCAGCAGTTCGCCGAGCCGCAGCAGGGCGCCGGCGTGGTCGGGGTGGCGCACCAGCACGGCTTCGAGCGCCGCCTTCGCGGCCGCGATACGGCCGAGGGCGCGCAACTCTCCAGCCACCAGCACGGACGGCGAGGGGCGTGCCGGCGCCCGTCGCTCGGCGGCCCGGAAGAAGGCTAGCGCCGCATCGTGATCGCCGCGCGCCCGCGCAATCCGCCCCTGCTGCAGCAGCACGTCGACGTCGGCCGGAAAGTCCGCGGCAAGCTCCGCAACGCGCGTCACCGCGTCGTCGATGCGGCCAGCGAGACGCAGCGCCTCGACGATCCGCAGCCGGAGGATCCGGTCGAAGGCGTGCCGCGAAAGCGCCGCCTCATACGTCGCAAGCGCCCCCGCCCGGTCGCCACGCGCCATCTGACAGTCGCCGATGCCCAGAACCGCGCCAAGTTGTCCGCGGTCGCGGGTGGCAACGGCGCGAAAGATCGCTTCCGCTTCCGCGATCCGGCCAAGCGCGGCGAGTTCGGTGGCGGTCTCGATCGCCACGGAGGCACGACCACTCCGGCGGCGTTCGGCAGCGCGAAAGCGCTCGAGCGCGCCGGCATGGTCGCCCAGCGCCCGTGCCAGCTTTCCCGCAAGAACAAGGACGTCGGGGTCGTGACGGCGGCCGGCCGAGAGAAGCGCGATATGCTTCTCAGCGGCGGCAAGGTCGCCGAGCGCGAGGAGTTGCTCGCCGATCCGCACGCGCAGCCGCAGATCGTGCGGACGGCGGCGGAGCGCGGCCCGGTAGTGGGCCAGCGCGGCGGCGGCATCACCGCGGCGGTGCGCCACCTCGGCGCGGCCGACGAGGGCGACTGTGGTCTTCGGCGCCGCATCGAGGATGGCTGCATAGGCGGCGTCAGCCGTCTGGTAGAACGACGCCGCACGGCGGGCCGCCCGCTTTGCGGCAGTTCTCCGGCTCCGGCGATCATCGCCGTCGCCGCCCCGTGCGGCGATGGCGGATTCCCGGTCGCCGCAGGCCCGCGCGAGATGGCCCGACTGCAGCAGGATGTCGGGATGGCCGGGGTGGTCGGCCAGCAATCGTGCCAGGGCCTGGCCCGCCAGATCGAGGCGGCCGAGCCGGCGGTGAAGCTCGGCAACCCGCAGTCGCAATGCGAGGTTTCCCGGCATCGCCGACAGGGCCACGCGGACCTTCGCCAGCGCGGCCGCGTCGTCACCGCGTCTGCAGGCCACCTCCGCCAGCCCGCGCAGGGCCTCCGGCTGGCCGGGCTCGATGGCGAGTGCCGCGCGCCAGGCGGATTCCGCAGCGTCGATCCGCCCCTCGGCGAGAAGATCGCGCGCGATGTCGAGACGCAGCTGGAGCGAGCGGGGATCGGCGGCTTCGGGGTCACCCGAGATTGACAGCCCGGACGTACTTCCCTCAGCCGCAGCACTTGCGCCGGTGGCGGTTGGCCATGTCCAGGGAGCCTTCGCCACGACGCCCCTGGCGGCGCTCAGGCGGCCTTGCCGCGCCGGCGGCGGCCGAACAGCTGTTTCGCGCGGGCGGCAAGCCGAGTGGCAATCGGGCGGGGGAGCTGGCGCGACGAGCGCACGCGCGGCAGTTCCAGTTCGACGACGTCGAGCTCCTCCACGCCGTAGAGGTCTTCGTACTCCCGCCAGTTGTCGAAGCGGCGGCGCGTGACGTTGTCGACGAAGGTCTCCGCCGGCGTGTTCTCGGCGAGGATCAGCGCGTGGTCCTCCGCCTCGACGTGAAAATAGACGAAGCGCTCCGGCAGGTCGGACATGCGCTCGACCGCAATGCCGTCAACCAGCGCGCCGGCCTGCACCAGCGACCCGTCGACGAGTAGCGCGTGGTCCGGCGAGACGCACAGGTCGCGGGACGGCACGCCATCGGCCAGCGCGCCCGCGCGGATGCGGATCGGGCGGCCATGCAACGGATCGGCGAAGCGCGGCATCACCGTCTGCCGGCCGATCCACTTCACCCGCCGCGTGCCACCGTCGGCCGTCGAGACGACATCGCCGATCGCGAGGTCCTCGACCGGGCGCTCACCGCCAGGGCAGCCGATCAGCGTGCCGGCGAGGAAGCAGAGTGCAACGGACTCGACAACCGGAGTAATGATCGTCCCACCCGGATATCCATTATTTGATAGAAAAATTACTTTGTCTGGACCTCTTATTGTCTCTACAATTATCTCTCCCCTAAAATGGCCAATATACCTGCACCAAATTCCATCGCCATCATAAGAAATGAGAACCTTATCCCCTGGAACGAATATCCCTAAATTATCGTCATAAACAAAAGCGCCCGGTATGCCCCAATACTGCCAGGATTCCCATTCCTCAAGTCCGGGGCCAGGGACGGCGAACGTTCCGTCGGAATTGCGTATGAGTTGATAGTAGCCTTCAAAGTCGTTCCAGCTCATCGACAGCCCCCCGAGTGAACTCTTTGCGCCATCGCCACGCAGCAGCTTGTCTTGGACCACCGCCAATGGCGAGGTCTTCAGCCGGGCGCTCGCCACCAGGGTGTCGATCATCATGCCAGCGCGACAGCCCAGATTGTTCGGATGAACTTTCCCGAACATCGTTAAGCCTCAAGAGGTTCGGCTCCATTCACAATGCGACTAGCGAACAAAGGGGCAAGCCGGGACGGTCCGCCCCTACCGCGGCAGCGCCTCCGGCGCGTATTGCTCGACGAACGCCCCGCTCGCCGGGATCGGCGTGATGATGTCGACCAGGACGCCGTTCGGGTCGGTGGTGATGAAGTGGCGCTGGCCGAAGGCCTCGTCGCGCAGCGGCAGCAGCACCGGCAGGCCGGCCGCCTCGACGCGGGCATACTCAGCGTCGACGTCCTCCACCTCGAAGTTGAGGATGACGCCGCCGGCGCGGCCGCGACCGACGGCGGGGATGGTCGCGTGCCCGCCATCGAGGATGGCGAGGTTGACCGAGGCGTCCTCGACCGACTGCAGGTGGACGTACCACGCGCTCGCAAACAGCGGCGTGAAGCGGAAGTGGCGGACGTAGAAGGCGGCCGTGGCCGCCACGTCGGCCACCATCAGGACCGGGTAGTAGCTCGTCACCCGCATCGCTTTCCTCCTTCGCGCCATTCGCATACGGTCTGCATGTTTTCTCTCAGTAACAAACAGACAGACTGTATGCAAGAGCGGCGGAGCAATCGCGAGCGGACGGAGGAGATGCGCGGGCGCCTCATCGCGGCGGCCCGGGCGCTGTTCGTCGACAGGGGCTACGCCGACACCGGCACGCCGGAGATCGTGGCTGCCGCCGGCGTGACGCGCGGCGCGCTCTATCACCACTTCGCGGACAAGCAGGCCCTGTTCCGCGCCGTCGTGGAGACCGAGGCGGCCGTAGTGGCGGCGGCGATCGAGGACGCCGCGGCGGCCGGCGACGCCGAGAGCACCAATGGCGGCACCAGCGACGGCATCCCTGCGGCGCCCGGCCACGGGATCCGGCGCCTCGTCGCCGGCGCGCGGGCCTACCTCGTGGCGATGGCGGTGCCGGGGCGGACGCGGTTGCTGTTGGTGGAGGCGCCGGCGGTACTGGGCGCGACGGAGGTTCGCGCCATCGACGGCGGCCACGCCGAGCGGACCCTGCGCGCGGGGCTCGAGGAGGCGATCGAGGCCGGGGAACTCCGCGCCCTGCCGCTGCCGGCGCTGACCTCGCTGCTGTCGGCGCTGTTCGACCGGGCGGCCCTCGACGCCGCGGCGGACGGGGACGCCGGGAAGGCGATCACGGTAATCGAAGCCTTGCTAGCCGGGCTGGCGCCGCCGCCTGCCCGCGGCGGGACCGGCTGATGGGCACCGGCTGACCGGGGACCGAACGAGGCATCGCCCGTCTCGACTGCCGATCGGCGTGGCCGTCACACCGCCTGGCCGAACTCCTCCTTCGACCAGTGGCGGGTTGTGGTCTTGTAGGCGACCCGGCAGTTCAGCGCGCAGAAGCGGCGGAGCTCGAAACGCTCAAGCACGACGAGCTCCCGGCCGAGGGTCGCCCGGTTGGTCTCCGAGCCGGCGAGATGGGCGGCGAGCGCCCGCGTCAGCAGGCCCGGCCCGGTGGAGAGCCAGATCGTGTCGGCATCGCCGCGCAGCATCGCCGTCACGGCGAGTTCGAGGGCGAGGCCGATCAGCGGGTGGCCGGGGACGGCGGCGATGAAGTTGTTGCCGATCGAGCCGCGGCCCTCCTGCGGCACCACCAAGGCGCGGCCGGCGAGGTGCGGATCGAGCGGCGCCGTGCAGCGGTCGTCGGCGTCGACATAGACGCCGCCCTCGTGGAAGAGCAGAGCCAGGCGCAGCAGGTCCGCCTTCTGCGCCGGCTTGCGGGCGGCGCGATAGGCGCGGCGGATGCGCGGGTCCGGCAGGCTCTCGAGGTAGGCGCGGGCCGTGCGATCGGTGTGGCGGACGTGATCGAAGCCGGGATTTCCCTCCCGCCAGCTCGCCATCAGCTCGACGATGTCGTCGGCTACCGCCTCGGTATCCCAGAACTGCAGGATGCGGCGGGGGACCGACACGGTACCCGACGACGGCGGCTGCACGTCGAGCAGCCCGTTGCGGCGGAGGAACACGAAGAAGGCGATGGCGCCGGGGGTGTAGTCGGGCTCCTCGTGGGCGAGGGT
>CAMDHY010000042.1 GCA_945898215.1 Pseudoxanthobacter soli DSM 19599
GGCGGAGACCGGCCGCGTCAGGGTGCGGACGGTCCGCTCCTCGTTCTGGTAGCGGTTGACCGCCTCGAGATAGGCGTTCGGCGTCTCCAGACCGCCGATTAGGCCGTCGGCGATCTGCCGGCGCTCGGCGAGACCGAACATCGCTTCGACGTACTGCGCCTCGGTCAGGTCGCTCTGCTGCAGCAGCGCCCGCATCCGCTCGCGGTCGAAGTTTCCGGCGGCGCCCTGAAAGGAGGCGTCGGTCTTGATCTGGCGGGCGACCTCGGCGTCGGACAGCCCGAGGCCGAGTTGGCTCGCCACCTCCGACATCGTCGCCTCGGTGATCAGGCGGCCGAGCACCTGCTGCGGCACGCCGATCTGGGCGGCCTCCGCCGGCGACAGGGCGCGGCCGATCTGGCGGGTGTAGTTCTGGATGGCGCGGGTGTAGTCCTGCTGGAAGCGGGACGTCGGGATCTCCGTGTCGCCGACGGTGACGATGATGTTGGTAGCCCCGCCGCCGAGGAAGCCGGACACGCCCCAGACGGCGAAGCTTGCGACCAGGATGCCGATGAGGATCTTCGCGACCCAAGTCTGGGCGCCGCGGCGCATCTGGTCGAGCATGGACTTATGGTTCCAATCGTCGTGGGACGGCGGCATTCCCGTCGGGGTCGGCCGAAGCGCGCGGATCATAGTGACGCGGACCCGGAGGGACAAGCGAGGCCGCCGTCGCTCGCTTGGCCCGCCGCCCCGGCTCTGCTACCCCGGATCGGAGCCCCGCCGAGCCTAGCGATGGCCGGGCGGGAAAGAGAATCGGGAGGACGACGTGCGGCCGCTGATCGCCGGAAACTGGAAGATGAACGGGCTGAAGGCGGCCCTGCCGGAACTGCGCCGGATGATCGACGGCTTCGACCCGGCCCTGCGCGCCCGCGTCGACCTGATGGTGTGCCCGCCGGCGACGCTGGTGGCGGCCGCCGCCGGGCTCGCCGCCGGCTCCGGCATCGCCATCGGCGGCCAGGACTGCCACGCCCGCGCCTCTGGCGCCCACACCGGCGATGTCTCGGCAGAAATGCTGGCGGACGCCGGCGCCGTGGCGGTGATCGTCGGGCACTCCGAGCGCCGCGCGGACCACCACGAGCGCGATGCCGACGTCCGCGCCAAGGCCGAGGCGGCCTGGCGTGCCGGGCTGGTGGCGGTCGTCTGCGTCGGCGAGACGCGGGCGGAGCGCGACGGTGGGCGGGCGCTGGCCGTCGTCGCCGAACAGCTCGCCGGCTCGATCCCCGACGGTGCCACGGCTGAGCGGCTCGTCGTCGCCTACGAACCGGTGTGGGCGATCGGCACCGGCCTGACGCCGACCGTCGAGGACGTCGCCGAGATGCACGCGGCCATCCGCCGCGTCCTGACGGCCCGCTTCGGAGGAGCGGCGGCCGGCCTGCGCATCCTCTATGGGGGCTCGGTGAAGCCTAGCAACGCGGCGGAGCTTCTCGCCGTGGCGAACGTCGACGGTGCCCTCGTCGGCGGCGCCAGCCTGAAGGCCGACGACTTCCTCGGCATCGCCCGCGGCGCGCCCGCGCGGGCGTGATCGCCGGCCGGCGGGAGGCGCGCCGCCCCGGGGCGGCCGGCTCTGGAAGGGCGGCACGCGGGTTTGAGAAGGACGGCACGATGACGACGACGCTCTTGCTGGTGCCCGGCCTCGGCTGCACGGCGCGCCTCTACGCGCCACAGGTCGCCGCACTCGCCGACCTTGCCGAGACGCACGTCGTCGATCACGGCAACCACGCGAGCATCGCCGAGATCGCCGCGGCGGCGCTGGCGTCGGCGCCGCCCACTTTCGCGCTCGCCGGGCTGTCGATGGGCGGCTATGTCGCCTTCGAGATGATCCGGCAGGCACCGGAGCGCGTCGCGCGGCTGGCCCTGCTCGACACGATGGCGCGGCCCGATTCGCCGGCGATCCTCGAGCGGCGCCACCGCCACCTCGCCCTGATCGCCGATGGCCGCTACGGGGAGGTGACCGAGGCGTTGCTGCCCGTCCTCGTGCACCCGGATCGGCTCGCGGACGCGGCCCTCGTCGCTGTCGTGCGCGAGATGGCCGACGACACCGGGGCGGAGCGCTTCGCCCGCCAGCTGCGGGCGATCATGGGCCGCGCCGATTCGCGCCCGACGCTCGGGCAGATCCGCTGTCCGACGCTGGTGCTGGTCGGGGCGGAGGACGCCCTGACGCCGCCGGACCTCGCCCGCGAGATGCACCAAGGCATCGCCGGCAGCCGCCTCGTCGTCGTGCCGGACTGCGGCCACCTCTCGACGATCGAGCGCCCGGAGGCGGTGGCAGCGGCGCTCAGGACGTGGCTGGCCGACTGAGCGCTGCGGCGAGCCTCAGACCGGCTCACCCCGATCCGCATAGAACGCCGCGAAGTCGGCGGCGTAGCGTGTCCGTACGAGGGCTGTGACGGCCGGGTCGGCGAAGAGGGTCGGCAGGTCGTCGGCGCCGCCGCGGCGCTTGTTGACGTGGGGCAGGGCGCCGAGGTCCGGGCCGCCGCGGGCGAGAACCGTCCCGCGCACGTGCGCCCAGTCGGGGCCGATCGTCTCGAAGTGGCCGACGAAGGACGGCACGACGCGGCCCTTCAGCGTCAGCATCGAGGCCTGGGAACGGAAGTGATCGTCGGCGATGGCGTCCGGCGTCGCCGTGACGCGCGCGACGAAGTCCGGGAACGCCATGCCCTTGCGGAAGCCGAGCTCGGCAAACAGCGGCGGGAATGTCTGCGGCGCGACGATCTTGTTGACGTAGCAGGAGGCGAGCCGGTCGAACGGGTCGCGCACGAAGGCGAAGACGAAGAGGTCGTCGCGGCCGGCGACCTCGGCGGCGCTCGCCATGTAGAGGGCACCTTGCCTGCCGCGCTGCCAGTAGCGGTCGCGTCCCGGGCGCTCGTCGATGTCGGGATCGACGGGGACGTGGCGGGCGATGGCGTTCTTGATCGACGAGTTCGCCGCCTTCGGCACGCGGCCATAGGCGAGCTTCAGCGCCGGCACGACGATGAACGCCCGGGTCGGCGGCAAGAGGCCGAGCGCCCCGAGGGCGCGCTGGAGGTGAAGGCGCGGCGTCACGCGGCTCCTTTGCCCGCTCGGGCGGCCCGAGTCGAGATGGCGGGCGGCGTTCAGCCGCGCAGGGCGGCGAGGAAGGCCTTGCCGAAGGCGGCGAGCTTCGCCTGGCCGACGCCGCGCACGGCGGCGAGCCCCTCGAGGCTGTCGGGCTTCGTGACCGCCATCTCTTCGAGTGTTCGGTCGGCGAAGACGACATAGGCCGGCACGCCGCGCTCGGCGGCGAGCTCGCGCCGGAGCGCCTTCAGGCGGGCGAGCAGCGGCCCGTCGACCGAGCCGACCGGCATCGCCGGCGCCGCCTTGCGGCGCTTGCCAGCGCGTGGCGCCCGCATGGTGAACTCGGCGCCCTCGAGGATCTCGTGGCCGCGGTCGGTGAGGCGCATCGCGCCATAGGCGGTCGAATCGACCATCAGGGCGCCGCCGGCGACGAGCTGGCGGACGATCGAGCGCCACTCGGTCGCCTTGTGGGTGCCGCCCGCGCCGAAGCCGGGCAGCTTCTCGTGGCCGCGCCGGAGCACCGGCTCGCTCTGCTCGCCGACGGCGAGCGAGACGAGGTGGCCGGCGCCGAAGCGCTCGCCGGTCAAGCGCGCCAGCGACAGGATGAGGCGAGCTTCCGTGCCGCCGTCGACCACCGCCGGCGGGTCGAGGCAGACGTCGCAGTTGCCGCACGGTGGGCTTTCCTCGCCGAAATAGGAGAGCAGCACCTGGCGGCGGCAGGTGGTCGCCTCGCAGAAGCCGATCATCGCGTCGAGGCGGCGAGCCTCGATGCGGCGACGGTCGGGCTCCGGCACCTCGTCGATGAAGCGGCGGCGGGTGCGCACGTCTTCCAGGCCGTAGAGCAGCATCGCCTCGGCGGCCTCGCCGTCGCGGCCGGCGCGGCCGATCTCCTGGTAGTAGGCCTCGAGCGTGCCGGGGATGTCGGCGTGCAGCACCCAGCGCACGTCGGACTTGTCGATGCCCATGCCGAAGGCGACGGTCGCCACCATGACGACGCCCTGCTCGGCGAGGAACGCCTCCTGGTTCGATGCCCGCACGTCAGCGGGCAGGCCCGCGTGGTAGGGGAGAGCGCGGACGCCGAGGCCGGCGAGGCGTTCGGCGGTGTCCTCGACCTTCTTGCGCGAGACGCGGTAGACGATGCCGTTGGAGCCCGCGCGCGCCTTGACGAAGCGGGCGATCTGCTCGCCGGTATCGGCCTTCTCGGCGACGGTGAGCGAGATGTTCGGCCTGTCGAAGCCGGCGACGAAGACCGTGGCGCGGCCGGCGAACATGCGCTCGACGATGTCGTCGCGGGTGGCCGCGTCGGCGGTGGCGGTGAGCGCCACGATCGGCACGTCGGGGAAGTGCTCGCGCACCGCGCCGAGGCCGAGATATTCGGCGCGGAACGAGTGGCCCCACTGCGAGATGCAGTGCGCCTCGTCGACGGCGACGAGCCGTACCGGCAGGCGCGAGAGCGAGGCGAGCATGCGCTCGGTCATCAGCCGCTCGGGGGCGAGGAACAGGAAGCGCGACTGACCGGACTGCACGCGCCGCCAGGCGGCGACGTTGTCGTCGCGCGAGCGCCCGGAGTGGATTGCCTCGGCGCCGACGCCGTTCAATCGCAGCCCGGCGATCTGGTCGTCCATCAGCGCGATCAGCGGCGAGACGACCAGCGTCAGCCCGTCCAGCACCAGCCCCGGCACCTGATAGCAGAGCGACTTGCCGGCCCCCGTCGGCATCACCGCCAGCGTGTGGCGGCCGGACAGCACGGCGTCGACGACCTCCTCCTGGCCGGGGCGAAAGCCGGGGAAGCCGAAGGTCTCCGCCAGCACCGCACTCTTGCGGGCGGCGAGGTCCGGGGAAAGGGGCGGGGGCATCGGCAACCGGGAACGGGAGGATTCGAGCGCGCCGCGCAGACTAGCGAAAGCGATCCGCCTGCGGGAGGCCGCCGTCGCCGCAGCCGTGGAAGGTGTGGACAACGTCGGTGCGGGAGACCAGCGCTGCACCGGGCCGGGCCGCCGTTCGGGATAGGGTGGTCTCTCGAGGCTCCGCAAACGAAAGCGGCCGGGGATTTCGCCCCGGCCGCGTGTTCGTCTGGTGTGGACCGATCGGCCGTCAGGCGGCGGCCTGGATGGCGGCGAGCTTCCAGTCGGCGCCGCGGTCGCGGACGAACGTCCAGAGCTCGACGGACTCCGACGGGTCCTCGCTGCCCTCGACGAGAGCCCCGGTGGTGCGGTCGCGCAGCATGTCGCGGCTCTCGTAGTGGAGCGCGGCGGTGACATAGTCGCGGCCGTCCTCGGACCAGGCCTCGGCGACGTCGCCGTCGAGCAGGCGGACGTCGAGCACCTCGTTGCGCTGGCCCTTCGTGGCGGTCTCGCCGATCTCCTCGGCGAGATAGCCCATCGCCTCGGGCGTCGTCAGGGTGCGCAGCCGGCCGAAGTCCTCGCGGCTGTAGGCGGCCTGCACCTCCGTGAGAATGCGCTCGAAGGTGTCGAGATCGTCGGCGGTGACGCCGATCTCGTCGCCGGACCAGCGGCCGTCACCGAGGCGTTCGCTCATCGGCGGAGCGGCGCCGTAGCCCATCGGCGAGGCGCCCTGGCCGGTCGGTGCTGCGCCGGCGCCACCGCTGAACAGGCCACCGGCGAGACCGCCCGCCGCGGGCACGCCGCTGCGGCCGCGGGCCGGCGCCACGTCGACGCCGCGAAGGTC
Source organism: Pseudoxanthobacter soli DSM 19599 (assembly GCA_945898215.1). GTDB lineage: Bacteria > Pseudomonadota > Alphaproteobacteria > Rhizobiales > Segnochrobactraceae > CAMDHY01. Next base: position 5,758 of record CAMDHY010000042.1, read on the forward strand.
CGGCGGCACCGAGGCGCTGCCGCTTCCCGCGCCCGCCGCGGCACCGGCATAGCCCGACGTCGAGCCCTGCTGGCGGCTGCGGAAGAAGCGCATCACCAGCCAGATCACGCCGCCGATCAGGGCGATCTGCAGGATCAGGCCGAGGAAGCCGGCGGCGCCGCCGAGGCCGTTGCCCATCAGCATGCCGAACAGGCCGCCGAGGGCGAGGCCACCGAGCAGCGGGCCGAGGAAACCGCCGCCGAACATTCCGGGGCGCTGCGCGGCCGCCGCGGCGCCGCCGGGCTGTGCCGCAGCGCCGGGCTGCTGCGCCGGGCGCGGCGTCATTGTGCGCTCGATCGGGGCACCGGTGCGCGGTGCGATGTTCGTGGGGGGCGGCGCCTGGAAGGTTCGCGCGCCGCGGCTGCCGAAGGAGCCGAACGAGCCGGCGCGGCGGGCGTCGGCATGGTCGACGACGACGACCAGCGTACCGACGGCGAGGAGCAGGGCGGCGGCGACGCGGCCGGTCCGGGTGAGGAACGTGTTCATCGGTCCAGCTGTCTCCTTCGTGGTGCCACCGCCCGTCTGGGCCGATCGAGAAACGAACGGTGTGGCCGCCGGGTTTCCGGCATCCGGATGATGTCGCATATAGGCAAGCGCGCGGCGGGTTGCGAGAGCCGCGGCGCCTCGTTCGATCGAAATTCCCATCATTGGGAGTACGCCGCCATGTCGCCGGATTCACCGTTCTCGCGGGACGTGGTGACGGTCGCCCGCGCGCTCATCGGCGCCCGGCTGCTGGTGGCCGGCGTCGGCGGCACCATCGTCGAGACCGAGGCCTATCACCGCGACGACCCGGCCTCGCACTCCTTCATCGGCCAGACCGCTCGCAATGCTACGATGTTCGGCCCGCCCGGCCGCGCCTACGTCTACCGCTCCTACGGCATCCACTGGTGCCTTAACTTCGTTTGTGGCGTGCCCGGCGAGGGGAGCGCGGTCCTGATCCGGGCGCTGCAGCCGGAGGTCGGCCTCTCGACGATGCGGGCGCGGCGGGGCGCTGTGGCCGACCGGCTCCTGTGCGCGGGTCCGGGGCGCCTCTGCCAGGCGCTCGCCGTGACGGGCGCGCACGACGGCCTGCCGCTCGCCGCCGCCCCGTTCGAGATCATCTGGGCGGACGAACCGGTGCGGCTCGTGGTCGACCGCCGCATCGGCATCACCAAGGCGGCCGAGGCACCGCTCCGCTTCGGGCTGGCCGGCTCCGGCTTCCTCAGCCGACCATTCACCCTCGAACAGCGGTCTCGTGTGTTGACGTCACGGCAAAAGTGATCGGCCGTCTTCAACGCTTTTGCTTGTCGGACAGCCTTGGCATAAGGAGCGGTCAAGATCGCCGTCGAGCGACCGAAACGAACAGCCTGGGAGAGAAGCCGCAATGACCGAGTATGTCCGCCACGGCAGTGTCGACGTCGCCCGCGAGCTCAGCGACTTCGTGGAGACCGAGGCGCTTCCCGGCACCGGCGTCGATCCGGCCCGCTTCTGGCAGGGCTTCTCCGATGTCTTCACCGAACTTGCTCCGGTCAATCGCGCGCTCGTCGAGAAGCGCGAGAGCCTGCAGCGCGAGATCGACGCGTGGCACCGCGCCCGCCGCGGCAAGCCGCACGACGCCGCCGCCTACAAGGCCTTCCTGTCGGAAATCGGCTACCTGCTGCCGGACGCGCCGGCCTTCGAGGTCGCCACCGGCAAGGTCGACGACGAGATCGCCCGCGTCGCCGGTCCGCAGCTCGTCGTGCCGATCCTCAACGCCCGCTATGCGCTGAATGCCGCCAACGCCCGCTGGGGCAGCCTCTACGACGCCCTCTACGGCACCGACGCCATCCCCGACACCGACGGCGCCGAGCGCGGCCGCGGCTACAACCCGAAGCGCGGCGCCAAGGTGGTCGCCTTCGCCAAGGCGCTGCTCGACCAGATCGCCCCGCTCGCCGGCGGCGCCCTGCACGCGGGCGCCACCGGCTACGCCGTCGAGGGCGGCAAGCTCGTCGTCTCCATGAAAGACGGCCGCAGCGTCGGTCTCGCCGATGCGGCGGGCTTCGCGGGCTATGCCGGCGATCCGGGCGCGCCGGACATCGTGCTCCTCAAGCACCACGGCCTGCACGCCGAGATCGTCGTCGATCGCGACCACGCGATCGGCAAGGACGACCCGGCCGGCGTCGCCGACGTGGTGCTGGAATCGGCGATGACCGTCATCCAGGACTGCGAGGATTCGATCGCCGCGGTCGACGCCGAGGACAAGGTCGCCGTCTACCGCAACTGGCTCGGCCTGATGAAGGGCACGCTGACGGCGGCCTTCCCGAAGGGTGGCACCACGGTCGAGCGGGCCCTCAATCCCGACCGCTCCTACGTGACGCCGGACGGCGGCGAGCTGACGCTGCCGGGCCGCAGCCTCATGCTCATCCGCAACGTCGGCCATCTGATGACGACCGACGCGGTGATGATGGCCGACGGCAGCGAGGCGCCGGAGGGCATCCTCGACGGGCTGGTGACGTCGCTGATCGCGCTGCACGACCTCAACAAGACGGCCGGCCCGCGCAACAGCCGGGCGGGCTCGGTCTACATCGTCAAGCCGAAGATGCATGGGCCCGAGGAGGTCGCGTTCGCGAACCGCCTGTTCGGCCGCATCGAGGACGTGCTGGGCATGGCCGCCAACACTCTCAAGATGGGCATCATGGACGAGGAGCGGCGCACCACGGTCAATCTGCAGGCCTGCATCGCCGCGGCGAAGGACCGGGTGGTGTTCATCAACACCGGCTTCCTCGACCGCACCGGCGACGAGATCCACACCTCGATGGAGGCCGGCCCGATGATCCGCAAGGCGGACATGCGCGGCACGCCGTGGATCGCCGCCTACGAGGACCGCAACGTCGACGTCGGCCTCGCCTGCGGCTTCCGCGGCAAGGCGCAGATCGGCAAGGGCATGTGGGCGATGCCGGACTTGATGGCGGCGATGCTGAAGGCGAAGATCGCCCACCCGCAGTCCGGCGCCAACACTGCCTGGGTGCCGTCGCCCACTGCCGCGACCCTGCACGCCATCCACTATCACGAGGTGGATGTCGCAAAGCGCCAGGAGGAGCTGGCGAAGCGCCAGCGTGCCTCGCTAGACGCCATCCTGACGATCCCGCTCGCCGACCGGCCGAACTGGTCGGAAGAGGAGGTGCAGCAGGAACTCGACAACAACTGCCAGGGCATCCTCGGCTACGTCGTGCGCTGGATCGACCAGGGCGTCGGCTGCTCGAAGGTGCCGGACATCCACGACGTCGGGCTGATGGAAGACCGCGCGACGCTGCGCATCTCCTCGCAGCACATCGCCAACTGGCTGCACCACGGCATCTGCAGCGAGGAGCAGGTGATGGAGGCGCTGAAGCGGATGGCGGCCGTCGTCGACCAGCAGAACGCCGGCGACCCTCTCTACCGGCCGATGGCGCCCACCTTCGATGGTGTCGCCTTCCAGGCCGCCTGCGACCTCGTCTTCAAGGGCCGCGCGCAGCCGAGCGGCTACACCGAGCCCCTGCTGCACCAGCGGCGCAAGGAGGCGAAGGCGCTCGCGGCCTGACGACGCCGGGTCGGGTCCAACCTGCGGGGGAGGCGGGGATGGTGGTGACGGACGCAACCCGCGAGCAGGCGCCGTCGCCTGCCCGCCAGATCGCCGCCGGCACCATCGGCAATGTCCTCGAGTGGTACGACTTCGCCGTCTACGGCTATCTCGCCACCTTCATCGCCGCGAACTTCTTCCCCTCGGAGGACGCGGTGGCCGGGCTTCTCGCCACCTTCGCGGTGTTCGCCGTCGGCTTCCTGATGCGGCCGCTCGGCGGCATCCTGATCGGCCACATCGGCGACCGCTACGGGCGCAAGCCGGCGCTGCTGGTGTCGGTCTGCGGCATGGCGGTGCCGACGGTCCTGATCGGCCTGCTGCCATCCTATGACACGATCGGGGTCGCGGCACCTGTGCTGCTCTTCGTCCTGCGCATCGTCCAGGGACTGTCCGTCGGCGGCGAGTACGTGAGCTCAATGGTGTTCCTCGTCGAGAGCGCACCGGCTGACCGGCGCGGCTTCTATGGCGCCTGCTGCGCCGGCGGCGCGGTCTCCGGCATCCTGCTCGGATCGGCATCCGCGGCGCTGCTTCTCAACATCTTCGGCCACGAGATTGTCGAGGCGTGGGCGTGGCGGCTGCCCTTCCTCGCCGGCATCCTCCTCGCTTTCGCCGGCTACCTGCTGCGCCGCCATCTGGCCGAGCCGGCCCGTGCCGCGACGACGGGGCCGGTGCGGCTGCCGGTCCTCGAGGCGGTGCAGCGGCATCCCCGCGAGATCGTGACGCTGATCGGACTGACGGCCTTCAACGCCGTCGGCTTCTACGTCGCGTTCGTCTTTCTCGCGAGCTGGCTGCAGGAGGCCGACGGCATCCGCCCCTCGGTCGCCCTCACCATGAACACCCTCAACATGGTGATCCTCGTCGCGCTCCTCGTCGCCTTCGGCTGGCTGTCCGACCGGATCGGCCGCCTGCCGATCCTCGCCGTGGCGACCGCCGCGGCCGTCGTCCTCGCCGTGCCACTGTTCGTGCTGATGCGCGACGGTGGCCTCGCCGGCGCCTTCCTCGGCCAACTCGGCTTCGTCGTCATCGTCGGCGCCTTCGGCGTGCAGCCGGCCGTGATGGTGGAGGCCGTCGGCGGGCGGGTCCGGGTGACGGCGATCGCGCTCGCCTTCAACATCGGCATGGGCGTCATCGGCGGGCTGTCGCCGCTGGTCGCCACCTGGCTGATCGCCACGACCGGCGAGGCGATCGCGCCGGCCTACTTCGTCATGGCCGCCGGCGCCGTCTCCTTCCTCGCCACCCGCTTCCTGCACGAGACCCTCGGGCGGCCGCTGCCGCCGTGAGCCTCTCCGGATCTTTCGGCTGAGGATGCGGCGCAGGGCGTGGTAAGGGCGGGCCGTCAGCCGTCCGGGGGGAGCGCGTGGGGACAGTCGGGCGAAGCGCGGCAGCCGCGCGGGCGGGATCCGGCCGGCTCGGCCAGGTCGCCGCGGGCACGATCGGCAACGTGCTCGAGCTCTACGATTTCGCCGTCTACGGCTTTCTCGCCCCCGTCATCGCCGTGAACTTCTTTCCGGCCGGAGAGGGCAGCTTCGGCGTGCTCGCGGCCTTCGCCGTCTTCGCCGTCGGCGGGCTGATGCGGCCGGTCGGCGGCATCCTCGTCGGCCACATCGGCGACCGCTACGGCCGCAAGCCGGCGCTGATCCTCACCGTCGCCGGCATGGCCGTGCCGACGGTGCTGATCGGCGCGCTGCCGACTTATGAGGCGATCGGTGTCGCGGCGCCGATCCTGCTGCTGATCCTCAGGGTGGCGCAGGGCCTCGCCGTTGGCGGCGAGTACGTCGGCTCGATGGTATACCTGGTGGAAAGCGCGCCGGAGGGTCGCCGCGGTCTGTTCGGCGCCACGGCAACCTTCGGCGCCGTCTGCGGCATCCTGCTCGGCTCCACCGTCGCCGCGCTGCTGCACGCCGTCTTCGATGCAGCTGACGTCGCGACATGGGCGTGGCGGCTGCCGTTCCTCGCCGGGGCGCTGCTCGCCGTCGCCGGGCTCTTGCTGCGCCGTGCGCTGCTGGAGCCGGACCGCCGTGGCCGCGACATCGTCCGCTTGCCGGTGGCCGAGGCGGTGCGGCGCCATCCGCGCGAGATCGTCGCCCTCACCGGCCTGACCGTGCTGAACGCCGCCGGGCTCTATCTCTGCTTCGTCTTCGTCGCGACGTGGCTGCAGCAGCAGGCGGGCCTGTCGGCGGCGGCGGCGCTGGCGGTCAACTCCCTCAACATGGGGCTGCTGCTCGCCCTGATCCTCGGCTTCGGCGCGCTCTCCGACCGCATCGGGCGGCTCCCGATCCTGATCGGCGCGACGATCGCCGGCCTCGTCCTCGCCGTGCCGCTGTTCGTGCTGATGCGGGACGGCGGGCTCGCCGGCGCGCTCCTCGGTCAGTTCGGCTTCGCCGTCATGGTCGGTGCCTTCGGGGTGCAGCCGGCGCTGATGGTGGAATCGGTGAGCGGCCCGGTGCGCGTCTCGGCCGTGGCGATCCCGTTCAATCTCGGCGTCGGCGTCGTCGGCGGCCTCGCGCCGCTCGCTGCGGCCTGGCTGATCGGCGTGACCGGGGAGGCGATCGCGCCGGCCTACCTCATCATCGCGGCGTCGGTTGTCTCGCTTGTCGCAATCCGCTCCCTCCACGAGACCGGCGGACGACCGCTGCCGCCGTGAGGATGTCGCCGCGGGCTGGACGTGGCGGCGCGACCGGTCGATGCTGCCAGTGCGGCGGGCGATGCCGGATCGGCAGCAGCAGGGACCAGGTGGCGATGAACGAGCGAGTATCTCCGAAGCGCGCGGCACCCGTGCGCGCGCGCCGACAGCCGGCCGGCGAGGGCGCGCGGCCGCCCTCCGGCGCCGAGAGCCTGCTCGGCACGCTCGTCGGCGCCGGCGTCGAGGTCTGCTTCACCAACCCCGGCACATCCGAGATGCACTTCGTCACCGCGCTCGACACGGTGCCGGAGATGCGCGGGGTGCTGACACTGTTCGAGGGTGTCGCCTCCGCGGCGGCCGACGGCTATGGCCGCATGACCGGCAAGCCCGCCTCGACGCTGCTGCACCTCGGTCCCGGCCTCGGCAATGCCATCGCCAACTTCCACAATGCCCGCAAGGCACGCACGCCGATCGTCAACATCGTCGGCGAGCACGCCACCACGCACCTCGCCTATGACGCGCCGCTGACGGCCGACATCGAGGCGATCGCCCGGCCGGTGTCGCGCTGGGTGCGCACCAGCCAGTCGTCGGCGACCGTCGCCCACGACGCCGCCGAGGCGGTGGCGGCGGCCTCCAGCCTGTCCGGCGGAACGGCGACGCTGATCGTCCCCGCCGACATCTCCTGGGATCCGTCGACCGGACCCGTGGCGCCGATCGCCCCCGTGCCGCCACGGCCGGTCGGCGAGGCGGTCGTCGAGGGTGTCGCGCGGGCGCTGAAAGGGGCGCGCAAGGCCGCGATCCTCGGCCGCGGCCCTGCCCTGCACGGGGCGGGGCTGGAGGCGCTCGGCCGCATCGCGGCGAAGACCGGCGCCGCGCTGTTCGGCGACACCTTCGCGCCGCGCATGGCGCGCGGGGCCGGACGGCCGGTGGTGCGGCGGATGCCCTACTTCGCGGAAGACGCGGCTGCGGCTCTCGCCGATTTCGACGTGCTCGTTCTGGTGGGCACGACGGCCCCGGTTTCCTTCTTCGCCTATCCGAACAAGCCGAGCTTCCTCGCCGCTCCGGGCTGCGCCATTCACACGCTGGCGAGCCCGGACGAGGACGTCGTCGCGGCGCTGACGGACCTCGCCGACGCGCTCGGCGCGCCGCGCAAGGCCGGCAAGGCGGAGCGCTACGCCCTCGACGTGCCGGGGAGGCCGTCCGGCCCGCTCGACCAGCAGAAGGTGGGGGCGATCGTCGCACGGCTCTTGCCGGAAGGCGCCATCGTCTCCGACGAGTGCATCACGTCGGGCGCCTTCACCAGCGAGTACGGCCCCTCGGCGGCGCCCCACGACATCCTGTGGATCAGCGGCGGCTCGATCGGCATCGGCCTGCCGCTGGCGACGGGCACCGCCGTCGCTTGCCCGGACCGCAAATGCGTCTGCCTCGAGGGCGACGGCTCGGGCATGTACACGCTGCAGGCGTTGTGGACGCAGGCGCGCGAGCGCCTCGACGTCGTCACGGTGATCTTCGCAAACCGCTCCTACAAGATCCTGCACGTCGAGCTCGGCCGCGTCGGCGTGACGGCGGCCGAGCGGTCGGGACGGGTGCTCGACATGGACGATCCGGTTCTCGACTGGGTGAAGATGTCGGAGGGCATGGGCGTGCCCGCCCGCCGGGTCGACACGGCCGAGGACTTCGCCGACGTCTTCGCCGCCGCGCTGAAGGCGCGTGGGCCGTTCCTGATCGAGGCGGTGATCCCATGACCAAGGTCTTCACAGGCGTGTTGGGCGGGCGGTCGGTGCTGCTCGCGGGCGTGGCCACGGCGCTCGCGCTCTGCCAGGCCGCAACGGCCGGCGAGATCCGCCTCAACCAGGTCGGCTACCTGACCGGTGAGGCGAAGGTCGCGACCCTGATGAGCCGCGAGGCGGCGCTGCCGGCGGACACGCGCTTCACCGTCGAGGACGCCGACGGCACGACGGTGCTGAAGGGGCGCGTCGGCAAGGCCGGCGCGGGCTGGAACGAAAAGTTCGTCTCGACCTACCAGCTCGACTTCTCCGGGCTCACAGAGCCCGGTCTCTACCGGTTGCGGGTCGCGGGCGCCGATCCGTCGGTGTCGCCCGAGTTTCGGGTCGGCGACGGCGCGGCGCTCTACGGGCCGCTCGTCGACAACGCCATCGCCTTCTACCGGGCGCAGCGCGACGGGCCGGGCGTCGATCCCGAGATCCTCGACCGCGAGCCCTCCCACCTTACGGACGCGACGGCGAAGGCGTTCGCGCCGCTCAGCTACAAGGGCTACCGGCTCGTTGCGAAGCCGGAGGCGGTCGGCGGCCGCCGCGACGTTTCGGGGGGCTGGTTCGACGCCGGCGACTACCTGAAGTTCGTCGCCACCGCCTCGTTCGTTGACACCGCGCTCTACCTCGCCGTGCGCGACCGCGGACCGTGGCCGAAGCTCCTCGACGAGGCGGCGTTCGGGTCCGACTGGCTGATGAAGATGTGGGACGACGAGACCCGCACGCTCTTCTATCAGGTGGGCCTCGGCGACGGCGGCGTCGGCCTCGTCGGCGACCACGACCTCTGGCGGCTGCCACAGGCGGACGACAAGCTGAGCGTGAAGCCGGGCGACGCCGCGTACTACGTGAAGTTCCGCCCCGCCCTGCGCGCCGGCAAGCCGGGCAGCCCCGTCAGCCCCAACCTCGCGGGCCGTCTCGCCTCGTCGTTCGCGCTCTGCGCGATGGTTGGCCGGGAGGCGGACCGCGAAATGTGCGCGGCGGCGGCGGAGCACGTCTACGCGCTCGCCGACCGCAAGCCGAAGGCGCTGCTCGCCGCCTCGCCGCACGACTACTACCCGGAAGACAACTTCGCCGACGATCTCGAGCTCGGCGCCGTCGAACTGCACTTCCTGGCGAAGATCGGCGGCACCGAGAAGAGCGCCGACTTCTATCTGCGCGAGGCCGCCCGTTGGGCCCGCGTCCACATCGACGGCGGCTCGTCGACGTGGCAGACGCTCGACATGTTCGACGTCGGCCCGCTCGCCCATATCGAACTGATGCGCGCCCTCGAGGCGGCGGGCGATCCGCAGGATCTCGCTGTCACCCGCGCCGATCTCGTGCGCGACGTCGAGAACCAGCTGAAGCGGGCGGAGCGCCAGGCCGCCCGCGACCCGTTCCGCTCCGGCTGGGCCTACGCCCCGAAGGGGTGGGACCACGTCCAGCACCTCGTCGGGCTCACCGTGACGGCGATGCTGTTCGACGAGGAGACCGGCAAGCAGCGGTTTGCCGCGCTCGCCCAGGACCAGCGCGACTGGCTGCTCGGCCGCAACGCCTGGGGGACGAGCTTCGTCGTCGGGGCCGGCACGACCTTCCCGCGCTGCCTGCACCACCAGATCGCCAACCTCGCCGGCAACCTCGCGGGCAAGCCGCCGCTGCTGCTCGGGGCGGTGGTCGCCGGTCCCGGCGCTGCGTCGGAAGTCGAGGTTTCGGAACCGTCGGACGAACAGCGGCGCTGCCCGGCCGGCGGCAAGGACCGGTTCCGCGCCTTCGACGGCGAAAAGGCGCGCTACGTCGACGACGCCACGTCGTGGTCGACGTCGGAGCCGGCGATCGACTACGTCGCGCTCACGGTGATCCTGTTCGCGACGATGGCGCGCTGACGCCGACGACCCCGGCCGTCAGGCCGTGGCGCCCGACACCTTTTCCGTCCGGCCGATCTTGATGCCGAAGCCGGCGAGGCCGACGTACTGGCGCTCGTGGGACGACAGGAGCGCGATCGAGGTGACGCCGAGGTCACGCAGGATCTGCGCGCCGACGCCGACCTCGCGCCAGCGGGCGCGCCGCTGGCGGGCCGACATGTGGCGCTCCGCCTCCGGATCGCCGGGCGCCATCGGCACATCCTCCGGACGCAGCACGGCCGGGTCACGGATGAGCACGAAGACGCCGCCCTTGCCGCCGTCGAAGCGCGACAGCGCCTGGTCGAGCCAGCCCTTCGATGTCGCGGAGCCGCGCAAGAGGTCCGACAGCACGTGTTCGCGGTGGATGCGGCACGGCACGTCGTCGGCGCCGACGACGTTGCCGACGGTAATCGCGACGTGCTGCAGCGGGTCGAACGGCGTCTCGTAGACATAGACGCGGGCGGTGCGGCCATGCGCGGCAACGTCGAATGAGTCGATGCGCCGGACGAACATCTCCTGCCGCATCCGGTACTCGATCAGTTCCTCGATCGAGACGATCTTGAGGCCGTGCTCGCGGGCGAACTCGATCAGCTCCGGCAGCCGCTTCACCGTACCGTCGTCGTTGACGACCTCGGCCAGCACGCCGACCGGCTCGAGGCCGGCGAGGGTGGCGAGATCGGTGGCCGCCTCGGTGTGGCCGGAGCGGGTGAGGACGCCGCCGTCGCGCGAGATGAGCGGGAAGATGTGGCCGGGGCGGAGAAAGTCGCTGGCCGTGCAGTTGTCGTTCGAGAGCGCGGCGATCGTGTTCGCCCGCTCTTCCGCCGAGATGCCGGTGGTCAGGCCGACCTTGTAGTCCACCGTCACCGTGAAGGCGGTCCGCATCGGATCGCGGTTGTTGGCCACCATCGGGGCGAGATTGAGGGCCTCGGCGCGCTCTCCGGGCATCGGCACGCAGATGATGCCGCTGGTGTGGCGGATCATGAAGGCGATGCGCTCCGTCGTCGCCTTCGCCGCCGCCATGATCAGGTCGCCCTCGTTCTCGCGATCGGTGTCGTCGACGACGACGACGAGCTCTCCGGCGGCGATCGCCGCGACGGCTTCCTCAATGGTGTTCAGCGCCATGCGGAAACGGGGTCCTGTTTTGGGGCGGCGGGGTTCCGTCCATTCGACCTTCGCGGCGAGGCCGTCAAGCACCGAGGCGTCGCACCGGCGTCACAAGCTTGCGCCGGCGCATTTTCCAAGACGCCGGTTTCGGCCTAGTCTGAGCGCACGCCGTGCGCATGACGGCGGGAGGGGTCGAGCATGGGCAAGAAGAAGAAGGACGGGAAGGATCGCAACGCCGAGGTCGGGACGGACGCGGCGGAGACCGGTTCCGGCGGCTATGGGGAGCAGTTGCACCGCCTGCAGGTGGAGATCGCCCATCTACAGGCGTGGGTGAAGAAGACGGGCGCGCGGATTGTCGTGATCTTCGAGGGGCGGGACGCCGCCGGCAAGGGCGGCGTCATCAAGCGCATCACCGAGCGCGTCAGCCCGCGCGTCTTCCGCGTCACCGCCTTGCCGGCGCCGAGCGATCGCGAGAAGACACAGATCTACCTGCAGCGCTACATCGCCCACCTGCCGGCGGCCGGCGAAATCGTCATCTTCGATCGCAGCTGGTACAACCGCGCCGGCGTCGAGCGCGTCATGGGGTTCTGCTCGGCGACCCAGGCGCACCGGTTCCTCGAGCAGATTCCGCGCTACGAGGCGACGCTGGTGGAATCCGGCCTGATCCTCCTGATGTATTTCCTCGATGTCAGCGACGCGGAGCAGGAGAAGCGCTTCCGCCAGCGCATCGACGATCCGCTGCGGCAGTGGAAGCTGAGCCCGATGGACATCGAGTCCTACCGGCGCTGGTGGGACTACACCACCGCCTACGACGAGATGATCCGCATGACCGACACGGTCCATGCGCCGTGGTGGGTGGTGCCGTCGGACGACAAGAAGGCGGCGCGCATCAACTGCATCTCCCACCTGCTCGGGCAGATCCCCTACGAAAAGGTGAAGTTCGACAAGCCGAAGCTCGGCGACCGCCAGACGCGGCCGAAGGACTTCACCGACGACACGAGCTTCCGCAACATCGTACCGCACGTGATGTGACGGGGGCGGGCCGGCTGCCCGGTCCGGGCTCTGCGGACGGAGAAAGGGGCGGCGCGTGGAGCGCCGCCGGAGCCGGGCGTCAGGCGGCGTCGGGCGCCCAGGACAGGAAGAAGCCGACATCGCCCGGCATGCCGCCAGGGAAGTTGATGATTGCGGCCTTCAGCTTGTAGCCCTGCGGCTGAGCGACCGACTTGTAGACGTCGAACAGCTCCTTCGCCTTGCCCTGCAGAGTCGCGGGCCAGTCCGGGTCGGCGCTGTTGATGGCGCGGCCGCTGTCGGTGCAGAGTTCCGACGGGAAGGTGTAGATCATCGCCTCGAGCTTGCCGGCGGTCACGGCCTGCATGACGACGCGGCGGATCATCGCCCGTTCCTCTTCGCCGAGGTGGCCCTTGAGGAAGTCCTCGGCGAACTGGGCGCGCTTCTGCTGCTCGAGCTTCTGACGAGCCATGTGCTCGTCGACCTCCTTCATCTGCTTCTCGAGCATCATCATCCGCAGCGCCTCGGCGCTGACGGGCTGACCCGGCGCAGCGGTGTCGTTCTCGGCCATGATGTTTCCCCTTCACGCGATCGATCGGGCGACGCACCCCGCGCCGCTTCTGCGCGCGGCATCCCTGCCACCACGATAGCCGCACATGAGGGGCGTTCGGAAATCACGTCGCTGATGTGGATCAAGTCTGGGGGAGGGGCCGCGAATCCCGCACCGACGTCGAGGCCGTGGGTCCGGGTAGGGACGGTCAGCCGGTCCAGGCGACGACGCGGTCGCGGCCGTCGCGCTTGGCGATGTACATCGCCGTGTCCGCCGCCCGCAGGATCGCGTCTGCCGAGCGCTGGACGGCCTCGGAGCTCGCGACACCGATCGAGACGGTGACCCTGCCGAGGTCCGGAACCGCGCCGAGGTCCGCGTCGGCGACGGCCGTGCGGATCGCCTCCGAGACGGCGAAGGCCTCGGCGAGGGATGCGTCCGGCAACAGGATCGCGAACTCCTCGCCGCCGATGCGCGCCGCGACGGCGTCGGTGCCGTCCAGGACCGTCCGCAGGATCTTGGCGATAGCGACCAGCACGGCGTCGCCGGCGGCGTGGCCGAACCGGTCGTTGATGTCCTTGAAGTGGTCGACGCCTACGAAGGCGAGGGAGAGGACACCCTTCTCGCCCGCGCGGCCCGCCGGCGGGTGCGCCACGAAGCGGCTCTGCAGGCTTTCCTGCAGCGCCCGTCGGTTCCACAGTCCGGTGAGCGCATCCTGCCGGGCGGCGGCCTCGAGCGCGAGGTTCTGACGGCTGATGGTGTGCAGGGCCGCGTCGCTCTCTGCCTGGAAGACCTGGAAGAAGCCGCCCGTCAGTCCGAGAGTGATGGCGAAGGTGCTCGCCGCGAGTGGCGACTGGTCGTGGAGGCCGAGGGCGAATGCCGCGCCGTAGACGCAGAAGGCACCGAGCACCAGCACCCATGATGATTGCCGGCCGCCTCCCTCGAGTAGCAGCAGCTTGGGCCTGTTGGCAGGAACATCCATCTGTGACCCTCCCGCCGATTAGGTCCTTCCGCTCGCTTAGCTGCAGCCGCTCGTCGCGCCGCAGGTGTCGCACTTCAGGCAGGTGCCGTTGCGGACCATCGTGAAGTTGCCGCACTCGCCGCAGCTTTCGCCCTCGTAGCCCTTCAGGCGGGCGAGGGCCGCCTTCTCGGCTTTGTCGGCGCGGGCCGACTTCTGAGCCGGCTGCGGTGCCGGGGAGGGGGCGAGCGCCGTCTCGGCGTCTTCCTCGTCGTCCTCGACCGACAGCGGTTCGCTGCGGTGGAAGGCGAGCGCCGCGCTGGCGCCGCCCCGCAGCGCCGTCACCGAGCCGTGGCCGTGGGCGACCGGGGCGGCGGCGCCGGAGGCCTTCGGGCCGCCGCGCAGTTCGCCAGCCGGCGTCTCGAGGACGCGGAAGGCGGTGGTGCGGCCGCGCACCAGTCCCTTCGAGACGACGTGCTCCGGACCCGGCGCCTTGCCCTCGTCGACGCCCGTGCCCATCGCGGTGGAGCCGATGTCATCCGGCGAGACGTGCGCCAGGTCGTGCCGGCCGAGATAGGAGATCGCCAGCTCCCGGAAGATGTAGTCGAGGATGGAGGTCGCGTTCTTGACGTAGTCGTTGCCCTGCACGAACCCGGCCGGCTCGAAGCGCGTGAAGGTGAAGGCGTCGACATACTCCTCGAGCGGCACGCCGTACTGCAGGCCGAGCGAGATGCCGATGGCGAAGTTGTTCATCAGCGAGCGGAAGGCGGCGCCTTCCTTGTGCATATCGATGAAGATCTCGCCGATCCTGCCGTCGTCGTACTCGCCGGTGCGCAGATAGACCTTGTGGCCGCCGACGATCGCCTTCTGAGTGTAGCCCTTGCGGCGGCCCGGCAGCTTCTCGCGCTCGCGCACCTGCACCTCGCGCTCGATGATCCGCTCGACAATGCGCTCGGCGACGTGGGCGGCGCGCATCGCCGCCGGTTCCGCGATGATCGCCTCGACGACGTCGTCGACGTCGTCGTCATCGGCGAGGATCTGCGAGTTGAGCGGCTGCGACAGCTTCGAGCCGTCGCGGTAGAGGGCGTTCGCCTTCAAAGCGAGGCGCCACGACAGCGTGTAGGCCGCCTTGCAGTCCTCCACCGTGGCGTCGTTCGGCATGTTGATGGTCTTCGAGATCGCGCCCGAGATGAACGGCTGGGCGGCCGCCATCATGCGGATGTGGCTCTCGACCGAGAGGAAGCGCTTGCCGATGCGGCCGCACGGGTTGGCACAGTCGAACACCGGCAGGTGATCGGCCTTCAGGAAGGGCGCGCCCTCCAGCGTCATCGCGCCGCAGACGTGGACGTTTGCCGCATCGATGTCCTTCTTCGAGAAGCCGAGCTTCGCCAGCATGTCGAAGGAGGGATCGTCGAGCTCGGCGGTGGTGAAGCGCATCACCTCGGTGCAGAAGGCCTCGCCGAGGCTCCAGCGGTTGAACGCGAACTTGATGTCGAAGGCCGACTTCAGCGCGACATCGAGCTTCGCCAGAACGTCGTCGGTGAAGCCCCTGGCGCGCAAGGTGGAATGGTTGATCGCCGGCGCCTGGGCCAGCGTGCCGTGGCCGACCGCGTAGGCCTCGATCTCGGCGATCTCGCTCTCGCGGTAGCCGAGGGAACGCAGCGCCTCGGGCACGGCGCGGTTGATGATCTTGAAGTAGCCGCCGCCAGCGAGCTTCTTGAACTTCACCAGCGCGAAGTCCGGCTCGATGCCTGTCGTGTCGCAGTCCATGACGAGGCCGATCGTGCCGGTTGGCGCGATCACGGTCGTCTGTGCGTTGCGGAAGCCGAAGGCCGAGCCCCACTCCAGCGCCCGGTCCCAGGCGGCGCGGGCGTGCTCCACCAGCACCTTGTCGGTGCAGGCGGCGTGGTCGAGCGGCACCGGATGGGTGGCGAGCACCTCGTAACCATCAGCCTCGCCGTGGGCGGCGCGGCGATGGTTGCGGATGACGCGCAGCATGGCGTCGCGGTTGTCCGGGAAGCCGGGGAACGGCCCGAGTTCGCGCGCCATCTCCGCGGAGGTGGCGTAAGAGACGCCCGTCATGATGGCGGTGAGCGCGCCGCAGATGGCGCGGCCCTCGGCCGAATCATAGGGGATGCCGGAGGTCATCAAGAGGCCGCCGATGTTGGCGTAGCCGAGTCCCAGCGTGCGGTACTCGTAGGAGAGCTCGGCGATGCGCTTCGACGGGAACTGCGCCATCAGCACGGAGATCTCGAGGACCACCGTCCACAGCCGCACGGCATGCTCGTAGGCCTCGACCTGGAAGACACCGTCGGACGCCCGGAACTGCAGCAGGTTCAGCGAGGCGAGATTGCAGGCCGTGTCGTCGAGGAACATGTACTCGGAGCATGGGTTGGAGGCGCGGATGTCGCCGCCGGCCGGGCAGGTGTGCCAGTCGTTGATGGTGGAGTGGAACTGGATGCCGGGATCGGCCGAGGCCCAGGCGGCATAGCCGATCTTCTCCCACAGCTCGCGGGCCTTCAGGGTTTTCGCCACCTTGCCGTCGGTGCGCCGGATCAGCGCCCAGTCGCCGTCGTCCTGGACCGCCTTCAGGAAGGCGTCGGTGACGCGCACCGAGTTGTTCGAGTTCTGGCCCGAGACCGTCAGGTAGGCTTCCGAATCCCAGTCGGTGTCGAAGATCGGGAAGGAGATGTCGGTGTAGCCCTGCTTGGCGAACTGCACGACGCGCAGGATGTAGTTCTGCGGCACCGCGGCCTTCTTGGCGGCGCGGATCTCGCGCTTCAGGGCCGGGTTCTTCTCGGGATCGAAGCAGGAATCGCCGGGCCCGTCGCAGTTGATGCAGGCCTTCATGATCGCCTTGAGGTGCTTGGCGACCGTCTTCGAGCCTGTGACGAGGGCGGCGACCTTCTGTTCCTCGCGCACCTTCCAGTCGACATAGGTCTCGATGTCGGGATGGTCGGCGTCGACGACGACCATCTTGGCGGCGCGGCGGGTGGTGCCGCCCGACTTGATGGCGCCGGCGGCACGATCGCCGATCTTCAGGAAGCTCATCAGGCCGGACGAACGCCCGCCGCCCGACAGCCGCTCGCCTTCGCCGCGAAGCGCCGAGAAGTTCGAGCCGGTGCCGGAGCCATACTTGAACAGGCGCGCCTCGCGCACCCACAGGTCCATGATGCCACCGTCGTTGACGAGATCGTCGCCGACCGACTGGATGAAGCAGGCGTGCGGCTGCGGATGCTCGTAGGCCGACTGGGAGGCGACGAGCTTGCCGCTGTCAGGATCGACGTAGAAGTGGCCCTGGCTCGGGCCGTCGATGCCATAGGCCCAGTGCAGGCCGGTGTTGAACCACTGCGGCGAGTTCGGCGCCACCTTCTGTGTGGCAAGCATGAAGCGCAACTCGTCGAAGAAGGCGCGGGCGTCAGCCTCGCCGTCGAAGTAGCGGCCCTTCCAGCCCCAGTAGGTCCAGGTGCCGGCCAGCCGGTCGAAGACCTGGCGGGCGTCGGTCTCGCCGATGCTGCGCTCGCCGGCCGGCAACTCGGCCAGCGCCGCGTCGTCGGCGACGGAGCGCCACAGCCAGGCGGGAACGCCCTTCTCCTTGTTCCGCTTCAGCTTCGCCGGCACGCCGGCCTTGCGGAAATACTTCTGCGCCAGCACATCGGAGGCGACCTGGCTCCATGCCTCGGGGACAGCGATGTCTTCGAGACGGAACACCACCGAGCCGTCGGGATTGCGGATCTCACTCGTCACCGTGCGGAAGGGAATGGCCGCATAGGCGTCCTGGCCCTCGGTGGTGTATCGCCGCTCGATCCGCATCTTCGTCGTCCTCTCAACCCGCCCGGCCGCAGGAGTGGCTGGGGGTCCGATGCTCAGGTCCGGGGGCCAGCGGGCCCCCGGGATGGCGGGATCGCGATTCCGGTTGAACCGCATCCGGTGTCAGTATGGACTCGATGCCACTAAATATAGTGTTAGCGAGTCCGAATTTCGTCCCCCGACGCGCCCCGCAGACAACCGCACGCGGCGTCGCGGTCCGTGGACAGTGCCACGAACGGCGGCCGATCGGGGGAGGCTTCTCGGGGATTTGGCTGCGCCCGGCGGGCCGGAGCGGCGTCAGTGGTCGGAGACTAGGGCGACTCGCCGAAACGGGTCAAGCGATGGTGGCCGCAATTTCGACGGCACAATATCTAGTATGTCGCTTGACACTGGGGAAAGCGGGGAAAGGCGCGGGCTCGCCCGTTTTGCGCACCGAATGCGCTTGCTCCCGCGGGGTGGATCGGGGTGGCGACGCCGCGCCGGTTCACCGTCATTGGATTGTGATGCGGCGACAACGCCGTGGGTGAACGCGATGGCCCTCAACATCAAGAACCGCGAGGCCGAGCAAATGGCGCACGACCTCGCCAAGCTCACCGGCGAGACGCCGACGAAACCGTGACGACGGCGTTGCGGGACCGTCTGGAGCGCGAGCAGGTGGTACGGGAGCGGCGCGTGGCCGACGTGTCCGCCCGCATCGCGGCCCTTCAGGCGAAGGTTCGGGCGGTCGTCGGCGACGCACCCGCGCGCAACCACGATGCCTTGCTTTACAGCGTCACAGCGGCGGTCGCGCCTCGCGCCTGAAGCCAGCCTCTGCCCGCGGCGCCCTGCCGTCTGGACTTGGGCCCGGGCCGCTGGCATGGTCCGGCCGACTTCCGATCACCCGTGACGGGGCGCCGATGCGCGACTTTCTCATCCACGTGTTCACCTGGTGGAACGGCTGGACCTTCGGGACCAAGCTGTGGACCAGCCGCTACGGCGAACAGGTGGGCACCGACGAGTTCGGCAACGTCTACTACCGCACCCGTGGCGGCAAGGTGGACCCGACGCTCGGCTTCCAGCGCCGCTGGGTGATCTACAACGGTCCGGCGGAGGCGAGTACCATCCCGGCCGGCTGGCACGGCTGGATGCACCACCGCGTCGACACGCCGCCAAGCGAACAGACCTACGTGCCGCGCCCGTGGCAGCTGCCGGCGCAGCCGAACCTCACCGGCACGCCTGCCGCCTACCGTCCGTCCGGCTCGATCCTGAAGGACGCGCACCGTCCGGCGGCAACCGGCGACTACGACGCCTGGACGCCCGGCAGCTGAGCCAGCCCTTCTCGGACCCCGGCGCCGACGCGCGGCGCCTGTGTCCGCGTTCACAGCCGACCCGCCGCCCGCCGGCTAGCCTCCTTCGTGACTGAAGCGCTCCGAGACCTCGGAGCCGTCACACGAAGGGGAGCACCATGTCGACCACCGTTCCGCGTGCGGACCGCAGCATCGTCCGCAAGACCGTCTCAGGGCTTCGGGCCGCCGCGAGCGCCGCGGTTCTCGCCGCCGCCGTCGCCACTGGCACGCCGGCTTCCGCCTCCGACATCCCCTCGCTCGGCGTGCATCTCTCGGGCGTCCGCGACTACGCCACCCAGCACCCGTTCCTCGATCGCTACAAGACAGCCCGCGACTGGGCGATCCACGACCCGAACGGCGCCTTCGCCGTGTTCGACCCGAGCCTGAAGCTCGATAAGGACGGCTGGCCGACTGAGGTGCCCGCCGGCCGCCAGCTGATCACGGCGCTGGGCGTCGACCCGACCGACGACGGCATCACCGACCGCTACGTCGTGCTGTTCGACGGCGAAGGCACCCTCGAGTACTTCGGCGCCACGGTGATCGAAGACCGCCCGGGTCGCCACCGCATCGAGATGAACACGGACGAGGGCGAGGGGTTCGCCAACCTGTTCGTGCTGATCGCCCGCACTCAGCGCGGCGATCCCATCCGCAACATCCGCGTCGTCCGCGAGGACCAGCTGAAGGCCTTCGAGGCCGGCGAGATCTTCAACCCGGCCTTCCTCGCCCGGCTGAAGGACTTCACCCTGCTGCGCTTCATGGACTGGATGGGGACGAACGATTCGGTCGTCACCACCCCCGACACCCGCCGTCGCGTCACCGACGCCTCGTGGACGAACGAGAACGTCTGGGAATCGAGCCGGCGTGCCGGCGTGCCGATCGAGATCGTCGTCGAACTCGCCAACCGCGTCGGCGCGGATGCCTGGATCAACGTGCCCCACGGCGCCGACGACGCCCTGGTGCGCGAGTACGCGGAGATCGTCCGCGACCGGCTCGACCCGCGCCTGAAGGTGTTCGTTGAGTACTCGAACGAGGTGTGGAACTTCGGCTTCGGCCAGGCGCAGGAGACGTTCGACGCGGCGCAGGCGCGCTGGAGCGAGGCGTTCGCCCGCCGCTGCACCGGCAAC
This sequence comes from Pseudoxanthobacter soli DSM 19599, assembly GCA_945898215.1. Classification (GTDB taxonomy): domain Bacteria; phylum Pseudomonadota; class Alphaproteobacteria; order Rhizobiales; family Segnochrobactraceae; genus CAMDHY01. The sequence goes on from CAMDHY010000042.1 coordinate 25,522, forward strand.
CCCGATCGCGGCACCGCCTGGATGCAGCTCTACGGCACCCGCGCCGCCGAGGTGATGGACATCTTCTCCGACGCCTTCGGCCGAGAGGCGAAGCGGCGCCTGGTGCGGGTGGCGGCGACGCAGACCGCCTTCCTCGGCCTCGAGCAGGCGGTGCTCGAGGCGTCGCTCGCCGTTTGCGAGGGCAAGCCGGCGCCGAAGGCGAGCTTCGACGCCTATGCCGTCACCGGCTACTTCGAGGGCGGTCTCTACGCCGACGGCAACATCTCGTTCATCGACAACGTGCCGGAGGTCCGCCGCTTCGCCCGCCAGGGCGAGGCGGGGCTCGCCAAGGCCTTCCGCCAGATGGACAAGGGCGACCTGTTCCCGACGCAGGAAGGCTTCATCTCGCTCGAAGACCCCTCCGACGACCGTGTCACCACCGGCCTGCGCGGCCTGTTTGCCTACCACGCCGACGTCGCCCGCGAGAACGGCCTCGAGCTCGTCGCCTACGAAGGCGGGCCGCACCTGTTTTCCTCGTTCGAGACGACGCGCGACCTCACCGACTTCTTCGCCAAGCTCAACCGCGACAAGCGGATGGGCGATCTCGTGACGAAGATGCTCGACCTCTTCAAGGACGCCGGCGGCACCCGCTTCGCCTACTTCGCCGACGTCGAGCCCTACACGGAGTTCGGCTTCTGGGGCGCACTCGAAAGCGTCTACCAGAAGCGCTCGGCGAAGTTCGACGCGATCACCGCCTGGAGCCGCGACAACACGATCCCCGACCGTGACCGCCGCGACCCCGGCGCCTTCGTCGACGGCGCGTTCTTCGCCGGCGGCAGCAAGGCCGACAGCCGTACCTTCGGGCCGGGCAACGACCGCGCCAGCGGCGGCAAGGGCGACGACGTCTTCGACGGCGGACCAGGGTCCGACATCCTGGACGGTGGCCCGGGCAAGGACACGCTCACCGGCGGCGCCGGCCCGGACCGCTTCCGCATCGCCACGCAGAAGGAAGCGGGTGACACCATCACCGACTTCGAGGCGATCGACCGCATCGTCCTGCCGGCCGCCGGCTGGCGGGGGCTGGAGGCGGGCGAGTTCCGCGTCGTCGCCGGTCCGGCCGCCACCTCCATCGGGCCGACCTTCCTGTTCGACGCCGCGACCCGCCGCCTGAGCTTCGATCGGGACGGCACGGGATCGAAGAAGCCGGTGCCCGTCGCGACGCTGACCGGGGCGACCTCGATCAAGGTTGCCAACATCGAAGTGGAGTGAGCGGAGAGAGGACTGAAGCCAGTGGAATACGGGGCCGGCGAGGTCGTTCGCCGGCCCCCTTGGCATTGAAGGGGGCATCGATCGATGCCATTCTGCGTGCCTACCGTGTGAGGTTGCGCCATGCGAACCACGATCGCCCTCGACGACGAGCAAGTCGCACGGGCACAGGCACTGACCGGGTTGACCGAGAAGTCGGCGCTGGTCCGCGAAGCCCTTAAGGCGCTGATCGAACGGGAAAGCGCCCGCCGTCTCGCCCGGCTGGGCGCCAGTGAACCCGACCTCGTCGCCGTGCCGCGGCGGCGAACGGCTGAACAGTGATCCTCGTCGACACGTCCGTCTGGATCGACCATCTCCGGCAAAATGAGGTGGAACTGGCGGGGCTTCTCGATCTGGGGCGGGTCCTGACGCATCCGTTCGTCATCGGCGAGATTGCGCTCGGCCATCTTCGACAGCCCGCGAGGATCCTTCGAGACCTCGGCGACTTGCCGAAGGCGGTGATGGCGACCGACGCCGAGGTTCTCACCTTCATCTCGGCGCAGTCTCTCGCCGGCACCGGCATCGGCTACGTCGATGCCCACATTCTCGCTGCGCTCCGTCTGACGCCCGGTGCTGCCCTGTGGACACGGGACCGCCGGCTTTCCAAGCTGGCGAAGGACCTCGGATGCGCCGCCTTGCACTGACGTGCACGCGTGGCGTGGCGACACCGTCACACAGGTTGGACGCCACCCTTGCCCGGCACCGGCTGCGGGTGCACCTTGCGCGGCCGAACGTCATCGACGGCCGCCACCAACAACGACCGAGCGCCATGAACCCGCTGTTTGCTTCCCTGCCGACGACCATCTTCGAGGAGATGTCGCAACTCGCCCGCGCCCACGGCGCCATCAATCTCGGCCAGGGCTTTCCGGACGATCCGGGCCCGGAGGACGTGCGGCGCAAGGCGGCCGAGGCGGTCGTCGACGGCTACAACCAGTACCCGTCGATGATGGGCATCCCGGAGCTCCGGCGCGCCATCGCCGAGCACTACCGCCATCACCAGGGCCTCGACATCGACGCCGACACGGAGTGCATGGTGACGTCGGGCGCCACTGAGGCGCTCGCCGCGTCCATCCTCGGCCTCGTCGCACCGGGCGACGAGGTAGTGCTGTTCGAGCCGGCCTACGACGCCTACCTGCCGCTCGTCCGCCAGGCGGGTGGCATCCCGCGGCTGGTCAAGCTGTCGCCGCCGGACTGGCGCTTCGACCCGGCGGCGCTCGCCGCCGTGATCTCGCCGAAGACCAAGCTCCTCGTCATCAACAACCCCCTCAATCCCGCCGGCGCCGTCTGGCCGCGCGAGGACCTCGAGGCGCTCGCCAAGGCGATCGAGGGGACGGACGCGATCGTCGTCTCCGACGAGGTCTGGGAACACGTCATCTTCGACGGCCGCCCGCACGTCACCGTGCTGTCGGTGCCGGGACTGCGCGAGCGATCGGTGAAGATCGGCTCGGCCGGCAAGATCTTCTCGCTGACGGGCTGGAAAGTCGGCCTCGTCGTCGCGGCCCCGCCCATCCTGCGCGTCGTCGCCAAGGCGCACCAGTTCCTCGCCTTCACCACGGCACCCAACCTGCAGACGGCGGTCGCCTACGGCCTCGGCAAGGACGACGCCTACTTCGTCGACATGCGGGCGCGGCTGCAGGGGCAGCGGGACTATTTCTCGGCTGGGCTGAAGGCGGCTGGCTTTACCGTGCTGCCGTCGGCCGGAACCTATTTCGTTTGCGTCGACCTCAAGCCGCTCGGGCTGTCCGACGACGCCGCCTTCTGCAAGCGGCTCGTCGCCGAGGCGAAGGTGGCAGCGATCCCGGTGTCGGCGTTCTATTCCGGCGACGCTGTCCGCCACGTCGTCCGCTTCTGCTTCGCCAAGAACGAGGCGACGCTGGACGAGGCGATCGCCCGGCTGGTGCGGGCGGCGCCGGCGCTCGCCGCCTGATCCGCGCGGTCGGCTCAGCCGAGGAAGGGGATCGGCAGCCCGGCGACGCGGAGTGCCCAGACGAACCAGGCGGCCGGCGCCAGGAAGGCTCCGAGCGGGATCCAGGCGGCGCCATCGAGGCGTCGTCGTGCCGCGAGCGAAGCGACGACGGTGACGAGCAACGCGACGAGGACGGCGACGAACAGCGCCGTCGGGAGGTCGGGCCAGACGAGCCACGGGGCGAGGGCCCCGGCGAGCTTGATGTCGCCGAAGCCGAGGCCCTCGATCCCACGCGCACGTCGGTAGAAGTTCCGCACCGCGAGCAACGTCCCGGCGGCGATCGCGCCGCGCGCGAGACCATCGATGGCGCCGAAGACAGGTCCCGCCCAGGCCGGCGTGGCGGCGGCCGTTCCGAACACCAGCGCTGGCGTCAGCGGCAGGTCGGACGGCGGAGCGACGAAAGCCGCCCACGCGAGGCCAGCGACGAGCAGGGCGACGTTCGCCTCATCGGGGATCTCGAAGGTACGCAGGTCGGCGACCACCACCCAGGCGCTCAGGCCGGCGAACACGGCTGCGAACAGGGGTACGCCGTCAGCCAGCGTGCCTGGGGCGAAACCGGCGGCAAAAACAGCCCAGGTGAGGGCCGCGGCAGAGGCGACCGCGAGCACGTTCGCGGGCAGGGGAGAGCGGCGGGTCACGGTCGAGGCGAAAGCGTCGGCCGCGATGCGACGACCGCGATCACGGCAACGCCGGACGTCACGGCCGGGCGCCGCCGATCACCTTCAGGCGCAACTCCTCGGCGATGAGCTGCGCGTCGAGGCTGTCGCGGATGATCTGCGGCTTGATGAAGATGATGAGCTCGGTCCGGTCGGAGCGGTTCGACTGGGTCGAGACGAAATCGCCGACCACCGGCAGGTCCATGATCACCGGGATGCCCTGCTTGGTGCGCTCGATCTGTTCCTGGATGAGGCCTGCCAGCACCACCGTCTGACCGTTGGTGACGGAAACGGCGCTCTTCACCCGGCGCTGCGAGATCGTCGGCGTGAGCGAGTCCTCGGTGCCGTTGCGCAGCACGTTGGAGATCTCCTGTTCGACCTCGAGGTTGACCGTGCCGTTGGCGCTGACGCGCGGCGTGACGCGCAGGATGACGCCGGTGTTCTTGTACTCGACCTCGTTCACCGTCGGCGCATCGGGGTCCTGGACGGACTGCGCCGAGCGCGTCGTAACCGGCACCTCGTTGCCGACCTGCAGTGTCGCCACCTGATTGTCGGAGACGACGAGCGAGGGCGACGACAGCACCTTCACGTCGGTGACGGTGCGCAGCGCGTCGATGATGGCGCGCGGACTGTTGTTCGGCCCGAGCACGAACTCGAAGTTCGGCGTCGAGCGCTGCAGCGGCGGCTCGTCGGCCTTGTTGAACAGGCCAATCGAGCCGATGTTGCCCGGCAGGCCGAAGTCCTTGCTCTTCAGGTAGAACTGCACGCCGTACTGCAGGTTGCCGCTCAGCGTCACCTCGACGATCGTCGCCTCGATCGCCACCTGCAGCCCGGGACGGTCGATGTCGGCGAGGGCGCGCTCGATGATCTGCCAGCTGGCGCGGTCGGCATAGATCAGCAGGGAATTGTTGCCGACGTCAGCAGTGATGCGGACGTTGCGCAGCACCGCTTCGCCGGTGCCGCCGCCCGCCGTCGCATCGGCGCCCGCCGCCAGCGCGTTCGACGAGGCGCCGAAGCCTGTCTCCGAGCCCGTCGGATCGTCGCCTTCCGAGGCACCGGAGCGATCGAAAAGCGAGGCGGACCGAGACTGCTGCGAGGTCTGCTGGCCGCCCTCGGTGTCTTCCGCCGGCTGCGTCGTCAGGGCGGCGGAACTGACCGAATCGGTCCCGGGGGCGAGCTGGGCGAGGTCGTCGGCCCCGGCACCCGAGCCGGCGCCGCCGGTGAAGACGGTGTTGAGGATGGTTGCGATCCGACGGGCGTCGCCGTGCTGGACCCGGTAGACGCGCAGGCGCGTATTGTCCTCGTCGGCGCGGTCGAGGCGGCGAACCCAGGTCGCCACCTGCTGCACGTACTTGGGCGACTGCGAGATCGCCAGCACCGCATTGAGGCGGCTCACCGGCTGGAAGCGCACGAGCCCGGCGCCCGGCCCGCCGGAGCCGGCATCCATGATGCGGTTAAGTTCGGCGATCATCACCTCGGGCGTCGCGTTGGTGAGCGGGAAGACGCCCACCGACTGGCCGCGCATCCAGTCGACGTCGAAGGCGAGCGCCGTCTCGATCATCGCCCGCCGTTCCGGCGCGCTGCCCTGGACGAGGAGCAGGTTGCGGCTCGGGTCGACTCGCACGGTGCCGGCGCGGGCGCCGAAGCCCTCGACGAGCTTCATCACGGTATCGGCCGAGACGTTCTCGAGCGGCAGCACCGTCAGTCCGTAGCCGGGGCTGACGCGGCGGGAGCCGACGTCGACCGAGCCGGAGCCCGCCGCCTCGGAGGCGAGGACGATCTGGTAGACGTCGCCCTGGCGCGCCACCACGGCGCCGTTCAGCTGCAGCGCGTTCTCGAGCAGCGGCAGGACGTCCTTGCGGGCGATCGGCTTGGCGGAGGAGAGGCTGATCGTCCCCTCGACCCGCGGATCGACGATGTAGTCGACCTTCAGCACGTCCCCGAGGAGCACCTTCGCCACCGTGGTGACGTCGGCGTTCTCGAAGTTGAGATCGAAGGCGTCTCCACCCGCCGCGGCGGCTCCGACGCCGGGGGAGATCGCCGGGCGGGCGGCCGTCGAGTCGGTCGAATTGCTGCCGAGGTAGATCTCGCCCTGCGGCACGCGGCCGTCCCGGCCACTCTGGGCGATGCCGCGGACCGGTTCCTGCTTGCGTGCCGCGAGGTCCATCGACATCACGCCGTCGAGGAAGGTCGGCGGTTCCTGGGTGCCGTCCGTGTTCGTACCGGCACAGCCGACGAGGGCTGCCACCATCAACACCGTGGCGGCCAAACCCCGCCAGTGACTCCAGCCCTTCGACACGCCACTACTTTCTCGCCGCCATACTGCGCAGGCAAGCATCATACGGGGCTGAACTTGACACGTCAATGTTCTACGTGGTAACCAAATCCTTAATACTCGGCATGTCGTCTTGTTAACCATGACGCGTTTTACTTGAAGAGTTTTCGTTTAGTCGTGATGGAACGGTGAGCGAAGCCGGAAAGACGCGCGTTCGATGAGCGATGTGAAACACAAGCCGACCTCGGGACTCGCGGAGGCGCTTGGCCTGTCGGGTGTCGCGGCGGCCGAGGTCGATGGTGGCGCGGGTGCGCGCCGCCACTCTTTCTATCGAGAGCTTTTGGAACGGTCCGGATTGCCGGCGTCCGAGTTCGCCGAGGAGGTCGCGGCCCACCACAGTCTCCCGCGCGCAACACTCGCTGTTATGCTGGCGGGCAAGCCGCTGGCGGAGCATTTCTCCGGCCGCTTCCTGCGCGACTGGTCGCTGTTTCCCTATGAGACCGCCGCCGGCGAGGCGCGACTGGCGCTCGCTGACCCGAGCGAGGAGACGCTCGTCGAGACGGTGCGCTGGACGCTGGAGCGCCCGTGCACGCTCGAGGTCGCCTCGTTCGAGGAGATCGACATCGCGCTGAAGCGCGTCGGTGTCAGCGCGGAGGACGCGACCGCCGCTGCCGCGGGTCCGCGCGACGGCGAGCGCGAGGACGTCGAGATCGAGAACCTGCGCGATCTCGCGAGCGGTGCGCCGATCGTCAGGGCCGTGAACGAGATTCTCGAGGCAGCGGTCGAACGGCGCGCCACCGACGTCCATCTCGAGCCGGTCAGGGCCGGGCTCAGGGTCCGCATCCGCATCGATGGCATCCTGCAGGCGATGCGCACCTTCCCGCCCGATCTCGCCCGCGCTGTGGTGTCGCGCGTCAAGATCCTCTCCGGCCTCAACATCGCCGAGCGCCGGCTGCCGCAGGACGGCCGCGCCCGCTTCAAGGCGGCGGGGCGGGAGATCGACATCCGCGTTGCGACGATGCCGACGGTGCACGGCGAGGCGGCGATCCTGCGCCTTTTGGAGCGCGACCGCCGGCTCGTCGGCTTCGACGGCCTCGGCTTTTCCGAACGCGACTTCCGGGTGTTCTCCGAGGAGCTCGAGGCTCCGCACGGCATGGTCGTCGTCACCGGCCCGACCGGTAGCGGCAAGACGACGACGCTCGCCGCCACGCTCGCCCGCCTCAACGACTCGACGCGCAAGATCCTCACCATCGAGGACCCGGTGGAGTACGAGGTGGAGGGCGTCAGCCAGACGCAGGTAAAGCCGGCGATCGGGCTCACCTTCGTCAACGCGCTGCGGGCCTTCCTGCGCCAGGACCCGGACGTCATCATGGTCGGCGAGATGCGCGACGGTGAGACGGCGCGCATCGGCATCCAGGCCTCGCTCACCGGCCATCTGGTGCTGACGACGCTGCACACCAATACGGCGGCTGCCGCCATCACCCGCCTGGTCGACCTCGGCGTCGAGCCGTTCCTACTCGCTGCCAGCCTCCGGCTGATCGTCGCCCAGCGCCTGGTGCGCATCCTCTGCCCGGACTGCAAGCGGATGGAGCCGCTGTCAGCGGAGC
>CAMDHY010000043.1 GCA_945898215.1 Pseudoxanthobacter soli DSM 19599
GGGTACCGGCCCCCAGCGCCCGAGGCCGTCGTGCCGAGCGCGCGCCCGCCTGCGCCACCCCGGCCAGCTCCAGCGGGCGCGCTCACCATGGAAACCCGGCCGCCCATGAACTAACAATCAAACCGGACCACCGACGTGGGGCAGGTCAATCGCGCACACCGGCCTGCTGCGCAAGATCGTTGGGTTCAACATCCTCGGTGCCGGAATTTTTCTGATCTTCGGTGCAATCGCCCGTCGCGGTGCGGCAGCGGGCTTCGCTGGCGACCCCGTGCCGCAGGCGATGGTGATCACGGGCATCGTCGTGGCCTTCTCTGCGACCGCCCTGGCCGTGGCACTGCTGCGGCGCCTGTTCGAACTGGCCGGACGCCAGACGCTCGAGCCTCGCCCCGACCCGTCCGAGCAGGACCGGAGCGCCGGATGATGTCGCCGGTTCATGCGACCACGCCCGGCGGCTTCCTGCTCGTGCTGGCGGTGGTGCTTCCGGTCGTCGCGGTGCTCCTGATGCTCGCGCTCGACCGCCGCCATTCCGCCCACATCGCCTTCGTCACGATGGGCGCCGGGCTGGGGCTCGCCATCGCAATCGTCTCAGACATGGTGAGGACGGAGGCGGCACTCGTCTACGTCATCGGCAACTGGCAACCGCCGCTCGGGCTGGTGCTCCGCGCGGACGGGCTCTCCGCCACGATGCTGGCGATGACGGCCGGGATCGTCTCGGCGGTCGGCGTGTTCGCGCGCGGCATGCACGATCTCGACCCCGACACACGCGACGGGCGGTCCGCCACGACGTTCTGGCTGCTTCTCATGGCGCTGTGGAGCGCGCTGAACATGATCTTCCTCGGGGAGGATCTGTTCAATCTCTATGTCGCGATCGAGCTCCTGACATTCGCTGCCATCCCGCTCGTCTGCCTCGACGGGCGGGCGGAGGTGATCGCCGCCGCCCTGCGCTACCTGATGTTCGCATTGCTGGGCTCGCTCCTCTATCTGCTCGGGACGGCGCTGGTCTACGGCGGTTTCGGCACGCTCGATATCAGCAGACTGTCCGGCGAGAGCAGTCCTGTCCTGTCGGTGGCGCTCGCCCTGATGATTGCCGGGCTGATCGCCAAGGCCGCGCTGTTCCCGATGCATCTGTGGCTGCCGCCGGCCCATGCCGGGGCGCCGGCGGCGGCGAGCGCGATCCTGTCGGCGCTCGTCGTCAAGGCGCCGATCTTCCTGATCCTGCGCCTGATGCTCGACGTTGCGCCCCCACAGGCGATGGCCCTGGCGGGCGAGGTCCTTGCTGTCCTCGGCGTCTCGGCCATCCTGTTCTGCAGCGTCATGGCGCTCCGGCAGGCGCGACTGAAACTGTTGATCGCCTATTCGACGCTCGCGCAGATCGGCTACCTCTTCATCGTCTTTCCACTGGCGACCGGAACCGAGGCGCTGCCGGCCTGGGGCACCATCGCCTGGACGGGCGGCGCGCTTCAGCTCCTCTCGCACGCGCTCGCCAAGGCCGCGATGTTCATGGCGGCCGGCGTCATCGCCGAGGCTTTCGGCCACGACAGGATTTCCGACCTCGGCGGCTTCGGCCGCGTGCTGCCGATCAGCGCCGCTGCCTTCGGACTCGCCGGGCTCTCGCTGATGGGGCTTCCGCCCAGCGGCGGCTTCGTGGCGAAATGCCTGTTGCTCACCGCCGCCGTCATCGGCGGCCACCCGTTTCTCGCAGGCGCGATCCTCGCCGGTGGCGTGCTCGCGGCTGGCTATGTGTTCCGCGTGCTCGACCGCGCCTTGGCGACGCCAGCGACGCCGCTGCTGGCACGCCGGCCGATTCCGCGCCGGCTCGAACTGGTGGCCCTGGCGCTGGCGCTGGCGGCGGTGCTGCTCGGCTTCGTGCCGCTCCAGCCCTTCGGCTTCCTGCAGGTCGGCCGGTTCGCGATGCCGATGGTGGGCGCGCCATGACCGCGGCCAGCCTCCTCCTCGCCACGTCCGTGCTGCTGCCGCTCGGCATGGCGGCGGCGTGCCTCCTACCGTCCTTCCGCCGGCGTGTGCCATTCCTTCTCGCGCTGGCGCCGCTACCGGCGCTGCTCGTCGCGGCCGTGGCTCCGGCCGGAACCATGGTGTTCTTTCCCGCGCCGTTCCGCATGATGCTCGAAGTCGACCGGCCGGGCGCGATGCTGCTCGTCGGTGCCGCACTCCTCTGGAGCGCGGCCGGCGCCTATGCCTCCTCCTATCTCGGGTCGAAGCCCGGCGCGGCGCGCTTCTCGATCTGGTGGCTGCTGACGCTGGCCGGTTGTCTCGGCATCTTCGTCGTTGCCGATATTGCCAGCTTCTACCTGCTGTTCACGCTCCTCAGCCTCGCGGCATACGGGCTGATCGCGCACGAGGAGACGGCGGGCGCCCGCCGGGCGGGCGGCGTCTATGTCGTTCTGGCGCTGCTCGGCGAGGCTTTCCTGCTGCTCGCCTTCGTGATGCTCGCCACCGGCAGCCCCGAACCGAACCCGCTGATCCGCGACGTCGTGGCGGGCCTGCCCCTCTCGCCGATGCGGGACGGAATCGTCACGCTGCTCATCCTCGGCTTCGCAATCAAGATGGGGCTGGTGCCGGTCCATGTCTGGCTACCGCTCGCCCATCCGGCCGCGCCGATGCCCGCCTCGGCCGTGCTGAGCGGCGTGGTGGTCAAGGCGGGCGTGATCGGCCTGATGCGCTTCCTACCCTTCGAAGCAGGGCTGCCGGGCTGGGGAGATTTCCTCATCGTGGCGGGCCTCGTGACTGCCTTTTACGGCGCAGCGGTCGGCTTCACGCAAGTGCGCTCCAAAACGGTCCTCGCCTACTCCACCGTCAGCCAGATGGGCCTGCTCGCAGTTCTCATCGGCACGGCGCTCGGCGCTGCGGATTCGGGCGGGCTCGACCTCGTCGCGTATTACGGCGTCCACCACACGCTGGTGAAGGGCGCGCTGTTCCTGTCGGTCGGGATCGTGGCCGTGTCGGGCGGCCCGCGCCGGTGGCCGGTCCTGCTGCTCACCGGCGTACTGGCGCTCAGCCTCGGTGGCATGCCGCTGACCAGCGGTGCCCTCGCCAAGCTCGCTGCGAAGCCGATGCTGGGCTCTGGCGTCGTTGGCCTTGCCACCTCGCTTGCGGCGGCGGGAAGCACGCTGCTGATGCTGCACTTTTTACGGGTGCTGTGGCGGGACGCTGCCCCCGCAACCGCCTCTCGCGCGCCGATGGGTGAAATCCTTCCATGGCTGCTCGTCGCGCTGGCGTCGCTGGTCGTTCCCTGGACGCTCTATCCCTCCGTCGCGAACGAAAGCCTAGGCGATCTCCTGTCGATCGACGCGCTCTGGAAGCTGGCGTGGCCGATGGCGCTCGGCGCTATCGGCATACTGGGCCTGAGCCGCATCAAGAGCCTTCCCGGGGCGATCCCGGAAGGCGACATCCTGGTGCTGGGACGACGCGCCTTGCCGTTCGGGCGCAACTGGGCAATGTGGCTCAGCGAAATCGACGGATCGTTGCGGCTGTGGCCAGTGGCGAGCCTGCTGCTGATCGGATTTGCGATCCTGCTGGGCGGGGCGTTGATCTGGCGCACCTGATACGGGGCGCATGGCGCGCGACGACCATCGGAAGGGATGATCCGTGACTCCGATCGAGAGTACCGGCATCGTCATTGCGGCAACCATTGCCCTGTTCGCCTGGAACAGGCTGCCCGTGGTGATCGTCGCCATCTCGGCGGCGCTCGCGCTCTGGGCGACGGGTATCGTCACGCTGGAGCAGGCGCTGGCCGGTTTCGGCGACCGGGCCGTCCTCTTCATCGCGAGCCTGTTCATCGTCAGCGCATCACTGGAAAAAACCGGTGTGACGGCGTGGGCCGGGCAGTTCCTGATCGCGAAGGCCGGCGAGAACAATCGTTCGCGCCTGCTGATCATCATCATGGGCGCCGTCGGGTGCCTCGCGGCGCTGATCAGCGGCGGAGGCGCGGTGGCAGCGTTGATGCCGGTGGTGGTGATGGCGTCGATCCGGCTGCACCTGTCTCCGGCGCAACTTCTCTTGCCGCTGGCCTTCGCGGCCCACGCCGGCTCCAACATCCTGCTGACGGGCGCCCCGAAGAACATCCTCGTCTCGGAAGCCCTGGAGGACGCCGGTTTCGATGGCTTTGGCTTTGCCGAGTTCGCCTTCGCCGGCGTGCCCCTGCTCGTGGGGACGATGCTGATCATCCTGCTCCTCGGCAAGCGGTTGTTGCCGCAGCAGACGAGCGCCAGGCTGCCGGCCGATTTCAGCCGCCACGCGCAGACGCTGGTGGAGCACTACGGGCTCAGCGACGGCGTCTTCCGCATGCGCGTGCGGCAGAGCTCGCCCCTTGTCGGAGTGGAACCGGCCCACCTCGAGTTCGGCGAGCCGTCACGACTGCAGGTCATGTCCGTGCAAGCCGGCGCATCCGGATCGCCGCTGCAGGAGGGCGCCCGCATCTCCGAGGGCGACTACCTGCTGGTTCGTGGCGAGGCCCAGGCGGCGGCTCGGCTCGCGGCCGAGCAGCACCTCGCCTTGCGCGAGGAGGAGGCGGGCGAGAGCGGAACCGCGATGTTCGACCGCCGTTCGGGCCTCGCCGAGGTGATCATCCCGCCGCGCTCCGCCCTGATCGGCCGCGCCATGCATCCGGGCATGGCGACCGACAGCGGCGATCTGGTCGTCCTCGCGGTGCAGCGAGGCGGTGTCGACATCGGACCCGAGGAACCGCAACTGCGGGCGGGGGACACCATCCTGCTCCAAGGAAGCTGGGAGGCGCTCGACCTCCGGCTCGAGGACCCGGATGTGTTGGTCGTCAATTCACCCGATCTCGTCAGGCGGCAGGCCGTGCCGATGGGCGCAGGAGCCGGAGTCGCGGTCGCAGTGCTGGCCGGGCTCATTGTGGTGCTGGCGACAGGCATCGTGCCGCCGGCGATTGCCGGGCTGGTCTCTGCCGGCATTCTGATCGTCTCCGGCATCATCACGGTCGAGGAATCCTACCGTGCCATCCACTGGACGACGGTGATCCTGGTGGGCGCCATGATGCCGATGTCGATTGCGATGGTGCAGTCGGGTGCGGCGCAGTTCGTGGCGGATCATCTCGTGGCGATGACGGGCACGGCGGGGCCTATCGTCTTCCTCGCCGGGCTCTTCGTCCTCACCGCGAGCCTTGGCCAGATCATGAGCAACACGGCGACGACCATGCTGGTCATCCCGATCGCGATGGCGGCGGCCACCAGCATGGGCATCTCGCCGCTACCGGTGTTGATGAGCCTGTGCATTGCGGGCTCCGCATCTTTCCTGACGCCGATTGCGGCTTCGACCAACCTGATGGTGATGGGACCCGGCGGATACGCCTTCGGCGACTACTGGAAGCTCGGCGTGCCGCTGATGATCTGGTTCTTCGTGATGGCGGTGTTCTACGTCCCGCTGGTCTGGCGGTTCTGACGCACCAGTCTTTGCTCGCCTGCAAGCGCCGTCTGGTGCCTGGAAATCAGTGGGCCAGCGCCTGCAACAGGTGGCCGAGACTGAGCTTTCCGTTGCTCGAATGCTGGACGGTCTGCCGGGTTAGAGAAGTGCCGTTTACCCAGCCTTCCTGGCGCGCTTCACTCGGTGAAATGCCGAATTCGTGCCGGAATGCCCGGCTGTAGGCCGATGGATCCACAAAGCCCCATTCCTCGGCGATGCGGGAGATGGACCGCCTGTCGGAGCTGTCGGCGAGCGCGTCGCGCGTCTTCAGCAGTCTCTGCTGGCGGATACAGGTGGACACGCCGCCGAGTGGCTCGAAGATTCTGTACAAGCGAGAACGGGACAGGCCTAGTCCCGCGCACAGGGTTTCCGGTGTGAGATCCCGGTCAGCCAGCTTTTGAGCAATGTACTTTCTGACCTGTTCCAGAATGACGGTGTCGATGGGTCTCTGTGACTCGGCAAATCTGTCGCGCGATGGAGCAAGACATGCCGCGATGAGGTGGCGGGTGGCCTCGAAGACATGGGGAACTTCGGTGATTCGAAGTCCCGGCAAAGACCGCTTGAGCAGCAGCAGATAGTTCGCCAGCAGCAGGCCGCATCCACCGTCGACCCGCACACTCCGCATGTCGCTCTCCGTCAGTACCGAAGAAAGGAGGTCATTCGGCACAAAGAGAGTGAGGAATTCATCATCTTCCATCTCCGCCTCGAATGGCCTTGCGAGGCAGTGCAAGCTGGGAATCGGCAGCTTGAGATCACTCATGAAATATTGTGCGTTTTGGACGGGTACCATCACGTACCAGTGATCGAGAGTGGATTTCTTCAGATGGCGCCGGCGATGGGAATTGCCTTTTCCTGGTAGTTCGGTCGATGCAAATACCATTCGGCCGAGATCCCACACCATCTGTCGCGCAGGAAAAGAAGCATCCTGGCTTCGCACGAGGTCGATTTCCAGCACGTTCTGGTACGCATTGCGAAACACGTCAAATTGTTCCGAAACTGGATACTGGATTGTGTTTAAATCTATCGGGCAAACGAGCTGGTTATCGACATATATTGTCGAATCACCGACCATAGAACATGGTTTATTCAGGCTTGGATCGGTCATCTAAGCCGCCAGGATACGATAAACTACCGAATCAACCCTGACGGGCTGCTCCGCTCCATCGGGGAGCCGGTACGCATGACTGCGGGTGTCCGCTGCCGCCATCCACCATCGCCTCCGCGACTCCGGATGTCCCGGAACCACCGTCCGACGGAACGTACCGATACGCAAGTCACATCCCCTTGCTCGGGGACGTCAAGATGCCACTACCGCCTCCTCCCCGGAACTGATGTTGCCACAGGTCGGATGACGTTTTGCGGACGTCCTGGCCCGGCGCTCAGGTCAGCGGGTTGTCCGGCTCGCGGCCGGAGAACAGGTCGGCGATCCACCGGCTCGACGGGTGATTTGCACACAGGGTGAGGACCGCGATGAGGATGGGCACGCCGATGAAGGCGCCCGGGATTCCCCATAGGAAGGCCCAGAAGAACACCGCGAACAGCACCAGGAAGGGCGACACGGAGAGCCTTGCCCCGGCAATGCGCGGCTCAAGGTAGCTGCCGGAGAGGAACTGGACGAGGTTTAGGCAGGCGAAGACGACCAGCGCCATCCGCCAAGACTCGAACTGCACGAGGGCGAAAAGCGTCGGCAGCAGGGTCGCCACAAACGGGCCGACGAACGGGATGTAGTTCAGCGCGAAGGCCAGCACGCCCCAAGCCGCGGCGAGCTCGAGTCCCGATGCCAGGGTGACTGCCCAGACGACCGCGCCGGTGCCGATGCTCATCACCGTGCGCACGACCATGTAGCGCTGCATCTTCTGCGCGATCTCCGCACCCGCGCGCAGCATGAATTCGCCCCCGTCCCGGCCGAGGGACCGCAACTGCAACTTGAAGACACTCACTTCCAGCAGGCCGAGGATGACGAAGACGACGGTGACGACGAGAAAGCTCGACAGGGTCTGCACGCGGCCGGAGATGTCCTGCACGAGGCGCAGCACCCAGCGTGCATCGAAGTGGTCCGTGACCATCCCGGCGAGAACGAAGCCGTGGCCCGCTAGCCATGCGTCCGCTTCGGCGTACAGCACCTGAAACCGGCCGGCGTTGGCGATCAGCCACTGGCCGACGTGACCGCCGCCCCAGACCACCATGCTGACCACCGTCGCGATGACGAGGACGATGGCGACGATGCAGATCGCGAGCGCGGCGATTGCTGGAATGAAGGCCTGCAGCACACGTTGAAGCGGCCAGACGATGGCGATGATGAAAAGCGCGAAGGCGATCGGCGCGAACACCGATTCGGCCACGGCGAGGGCCGCGCAGACGGCTACCGTGGCGATGACCCAGACGAGGGCGCTCGTCCCCCAACGATCGTTCATGGCTGCCCCCCGACGCTGCGGAAGGAATGTCGGCTTTCTCGGGGAAGTCAATCCACCAGCCATTCTACCGCGCGGACCGCCCATGCGTCGCCGAAGCGGCGACGCGGGAGGGATGGGGCGAACCAGAAAGCGCGCCATGCCAGCCGGAGCCTCCCTGTTCGGCGAGAAGCCGCCCTCGGTTCGGCGGGTCGACGCAGATCAAGATTGGCCGTGCAGCAACATCCTGACTTGCCCCACGTCGGTGGTCAGGTTTGATTGTTAGTTCATGGGTGGCCTGTCCGCCATGGTGAGCGCGCCCGCTGGAGCTTGCCGGGGTTGCGCAAGCGGGCGCGCGCTCGTCACGCCGGCCTCGGGTGCGGGTGGCCGGTAGCCGAGCGAGGAGTGTGGACGAACGGCGTTGTAATGCCGCCGCCAGCGCGTGCTGCTGCTCGCCCGCGCGCTCTACCGGCGGCCGCGCGTGCTGTTCATCGACGAGGGCACCGCCAACCTCGACGTCGAGCTCGAGCAGCGAATCAACGAGATGCTGCTGACACTGCCGATCGCCGCGGACCCTAAGGCGCGCCGGGCGGCGGGGGAAATGACGTGAGGTGATCCGGGGCAGCCGCCGCGGTGATGGGGCCAGCCGAAGCCAGCCGCCGGCAACCCCCACGCAAGCCCCGTGGCAGCCAGGGGCTCCATAAGACTGGGCCGTGGAGACGGGTCGCAGGGCACGTGGCGCTGCGTTTCGCTCCCGCCCCGTTTCCCGAGGGCCCCGGCACCGGCCGGCAACACCCCTCTGCTCCGGACACGACCATGCGTCTGACCATCAAGCGCCTTCTCACCACCGCCCTCCTTCTGCTGATCGCCGCCGTCGGCGGGCTCGGCTGGACCGCCCTCAGCGGGGTAAAGACGATCGAGCACGATCTCGAGGAGATCACCGAGCACTGGATGCCGAGCTGCGAGATGGTCGGCGACCTCGAGGTGGCCGTCGGCGATTTCCGCGCCGGCGAGGCCCTGCACGTGCTCGCCGAGAACAGCGCGGACATCGCCCGCAGCGAGAGCGCCATCGCGACCGCCGTCGGCGAGGTTTCGCGGCTGATCGAGCGCTACGAAGCGTCCATCGTCACCGAGAAGGAGCGCGTGGCGTTCGAGGGCTTCCGCAAGGACTGGAACCACTATCTCGGCCGCCACGAGGCGCTGATCGACCTCTCCAAGGACGGCCACAAGGCCGAGGCGGCGACGCTCCTCACCGGCGACCTGCAGGCGGAGTACCAGTCCGCCATCGCGGATCTGCGCGAACTCGTCCGCGTCAACGAGGAAGGCGCCAAGCACGCCTCCGCCGAGGGGCACGCGACCGCCGACTTCGTCTTCATGATGACGATCGGCGCCTTCGCCGCCGCCGTCCTGATCGGCCTCGGCACGCTCGTCTACGTGCTGCGCGGCGTCACCAGTCCGATTGCGCGCGTCACCGCCGCGATGACCGACGTGGCCGGCGGCGATCTCGACCGCGAGGTCCCCTATGCCGGGCGCAAGGACGAGATCGGCGACATGGCGGGGGCCCTTGCCGTGTTCCGCGACAACCTCGCCGAGACGGAGCGGATGCGCGCCGAGCGGATCGAGGCCGAGCGTCTCGCGGCCGAGCGCCGGCGGGCGGAGATGAACGACCTCGCCGATCGCTTCCAGGGGACCGTCGGCAGCATCGTCGGCACCCTCTCGGCGGCGGCCGTCGAGCTGCAGGCGGCGGCGCAGAGCCTGACCGCAGCCGCCGAACAGACGACGGCACAGGCGACGACCGTCGCCGCCGCCGCCGAGGAGGCGGCGAGCAACGTGCAGACGGTGGCGGCGGCGATCGAGGAGCTCTCGGCGTCGGCGAGCGAGATCGGCGCCCAGGTGACCCAGTCGACCGAGATGGCGAGCCGCGCCGTCAGCGAGGCAGAGAGCACCAACGCCCGCATGGGCGGTCTGCGCTCCGACGCCGAGAAGGTCAGCGCCGTCGTCGGCCTGATCGGCGACATCGCCTCGAAGACCAACCTCCTCGCCCTCAACGCCACGATCGAATCGGCGCGCGCTGGCGAGGCCGGCAAGGGCTTCGCGGTGGTCGCCCACGAGGTGAAGACGCTCGCCGAGCAGACGACGAAGGCGACGTCCGAAATCTCCGGCCAGATCGGCGGGATGCAGGGCTCGACGGTCGACGCGGTGGCCGCGATCTCCAGCATCGGGCGCATCATCGCCGACATCAACACGGTGGCGATGGCGATCGTCGCCGCCGTCGAGGAGCAGGAGGCGACGACGGCCGAGGTGGCGCGCAACGTCCAGCAGGCCGCCGCCGGCGCGAGCGAGGTGACCGCCAACATCGCGGAAGTCACCCAGGCGGCCGGGGTGTCGTCGGCGGCCGCCTCGCAGGTGCTGTCGTCGGCCTCCGAGCTCGCCCAGCTGTCGGAAATGCTGCGCGGCGAGGTCGTCCGCTTCGTCGACTTCGTCCGCGCCGCCTGAGGGCGGCGCCGGACAGGGTGCGGTCCGACCCGGAGCCCCCTCCCCGGGTGGACCGTCGGGACGCGGGGTCGCGCCGGCCGGGTGATGCGTCGCCGCCGGCCTCGCAACCTCGCCCGCAAGATCGCCGAGCCCTCGGCCCGAGCGGTGAAGGGCGCCGCCGTCGGCGCCCTTCACCGCCCAAATCCGCCACCGCCACGCCTGCAACGCGGAGCGCGAGCGCGCCCCCTCGCATGCCCTGCCAGGGCGTCCTGAGACCTCCCGGCTGGACGGACGGCGCGCCGCGTGCGAACAGACGGCGCGGAGATTGAGACGGACGATCCGGGATGACGCAGCACCGCACGCGGCTGGCCGACTGGCTCTGGTACGGCGCCTACATGATGTGGCCGCTGACCTACGCGATCCTCGTCTACGACGACCTCACCCACCACGAGACGTGGAGCCAGCGGCTGATGCCGATCTTCACCTCGGACGTGGTGTTCGCGGCGGTCTGGCCCGGCATGTGGATCTACTGGATCGTCCAGGGCTTCCTGCACAACTCCACCGCCCTGACCCGCCTCCTGGGGATATGAGCCAGCCGACGGCGAAGCCGTCTGCTCGAGCCGCCGACAAGGAACGGGAGGGATCTGCTCGGCCGGCGAACCCGGACCGCCGCCGTCGCC
The DNA here is from genome assembly GCA_945898215.1 of Pseudoxanthobacter soli DSM 19599. Lineage (GTDB taxonomy): Bacteria > Pseudomonadota > Alphaproteobacteria > Rhizobiales > Segnochrobactraceae > CAMDHY01. The sequence goes on from CAMDHY010000043.1 coordinate 10,988, forward strand.
AAGCGTGACAGCACCGCGTAAGCTGGCGGCGGCACGCAGGCGGGGGAGCGACATGCGTCAACGGACATCCGATTCGGAGACAATCACGGGGTCCGCGGCGCTCGCGCTGGCCCTCGGCCTGTCGGCGGCGTTCGCCACGGGCCCGGCGAGTGGCGCCGAGACGTCACCGTCCTCGATCATCACGGCATCGTCTCCGGCCGAGCTGCAGGAGAAGTTCTGTGCCGCCGACGCGACGACGGAACACGTTCTGGTGCTGCCGGCGGCGCTGTTCGTCGACAGCGAGGAGCTGATCTGCCCGGTCGGGCCCTACAAGCTCTACCGCATTCTCGAGCACAACGATCCGGACGACTTCGAATACTATCTCGACCCGCCGTTCGGCACGACCGGCCGCCTCGGCTGCGACGGCAAGGGCGGGCGGACGATGACGTACGTCGCGGTGAACTGCCGGCCGGAGTGAGGAGCGTGTGGGTTTTCCCGTCTCTCGCGGGAGCGGGAGACGATGGCGCGCACCGCCGGACAAGGGCGCGCGCGAGCGCGGATTCCGGTGCGATCTTCGGCGCGCTTTGCTCAGGCGTTCCGCGCCGCTCGCGCGGCGCGGCCCTCATCCGCCCTTCGGGCACCTTCTCCCAGCCAGGCTGGGAGAAGGACGATGACGGCGAGTTCCTGCGACGCCTAGGCCCCCGCCTCCGCCGCCAGCCGGTCCACCGCCCGCTTCACCAGCGGGTCGAGCCCCGCCCCGCCCGTCGCGCCGTGGGCGACGATGGCGCGGCGCATGCTCGGGTCCCAGAAATCGTCGAGGTGCTTGGCGATCGCCACCACCGCCGTCTCGTCGGCGTCCGGCTCGTGGCCCTGGTGGGCGAAGAAGGTGCCGATCTGGTTGGCCATGCGGACGAGCTTGTCAGGCGACATGGGAGGCCTTTGCGAGGGGGGCGGCTGGTGACGAAACAAGAGACGACGCGGTCTCGTCGCCGGGCGGTGCGAAGCCGGCGATGCGGCGGGCGTGGGTGAAGACCTCGAACTCGCCGCCGCGGGCAATGCCGATCAACGTCATGCCGGCCGCCTCGGCGGCGCGGATGGCGAGCGCGGTCGGCGCCGAGACGGCGACGAGCACGCCGCAGCCGGCGACCGCCGTCTTCTGCACCATCTCGACGGACAGGCGGCTCGTCACGACGATCGCGCCCGCGGCAGCCGCGATGCCGTCGCGCGCGAGCGCGCCGACGAGCTTGTCGAGGGCGTTGTGGCGGCCGACGTCCTCGCGCAGCGCCAGGAGCGCACCGCCGGCGGCCCCGGAGCCCGACGACTGGCCCGCGGACGTCTGACCGATGAACGACGGACCGGATGCCCCCGGGCGCCAGAAGCCGGCGGCGTGGGCGGCGCGGGTCTCGCGGCCGAGCACCTGGGCGGGGGTGATCGCCGCGACGGCGGCGGCGATCTCGGCCGGCGTCAGCACCAGTGCCGCTGAAACCTGAGGAACGCTCCGCATCGCCTCCTCGAGGCTCTCGATGCCGCAGAGGCCGCAGCCGACCGGGCCGGCCATCCGCCGCCGCCGCTCGGCGAGGCGGGCCATGCGGTGCTCGGCGATCCACAGACGGAGCTCGATGCCGGCCTTGAGGTCGGCCACCTCGATGCTGTCGACGTCGGCAGCCCGCTCGATGATGCCCTCGGTCAGGGCGAAGCCGACGGCGAAGTCCTCGAGGTCGGCCGGTGTCGCCATCATCACGGCGTGGCCGGTGCCGTTGAAGGTGAGCGCGACGGCCGTCTCCTCCGGCACCCGGCGGGTGCCGAAGCCGAGCGCGCCATTGCGGTCGAGCGCGAGGCGCGGAACGTCGACGGTGACCGGCCGCGTCACGCCCGGCTCACTCCGCTGCTTCGGGCAGCGCGATGCGCCGGCTGGCGTCGGACATCTCCTTGTAGTGGCGCTGCCACTCGCTCGGGCCGTTCGAGGGTGAGATCTGCACGGCCGTCACCTTGTATTCCGGGCAGTTGGTGGCCCAGTCGGAATAATCGGTGGTGATGACGTTCGCCTGCGTCTCGGGATGGTGGAAGGTGGTGTAGACGACGCCCGGCGCGACGCGATCGGTCACCGTCGCACGGAGCGAGGTGGAGCCGGAGCGGCTGTCGAGCTTCACCCAGTCGCCGTCGCGGATGCCGCGCGCCTCGGCGTCGTGCGGATGGATCTCGAGCAGGTCCTCGCCGTGCCAGGCAACATTCTCGGTGCGCCGGGTCTGGGCACCGACATTGTACTGGCTGAGGATGCGGCCGGTGGTCAAAAGCAGCGGGAAGCGCGGGCCGATGCGCTCCTCGGTCGGCACGTACTCGGTCAGCATGAATTTGCCGGTGCCGCGCACGAAGTGGTTGACGTGCATGATCGGCGTGCCGTCCGGCGCCGCCGCGTTGCACGGCCACTGCACCGAGCCCATCTCGTCGAGCTTCGCATAGGAGACGTCGCGGAAGGACGGCGTCATGGCCGCAATCTCGTCCATGATCTCGGACGGATGCTGGTAGTCCATGCGGTAGCCGAGCGCGTTCGACAGCGCCATCGTCGCTTCCCAGTCAGCGAGGCCCGCCTTCGGCGCCATCACCTTGCGGATGCGCTGGATGCGCCGCTCGGCGTTGGTGAAGGTGCCGTCCTTCTCGAGGAAGGTCGCGCCCGGCAGGAAGACGTGGGCGAAGTTCGCCGTCTCGTTGAGGAACAGGTCCTGCACGACGAGGCACTCGAGCGCCTCCATGCCGGCGACGACGTGGTGCGTGTCCGGGTCGGACTGCACGATGTCCTCGCCCTGCACGTACATGCCCTTGAAGGTGCCCTCGACGGCGGCGTCGAACATGTTGGGGATGCGCAGACCCGGCTCCTCCTGCAGCGCCACACCCCAAAGCTTCTCGAAAGTCTCGCGGGTGGCGTCGTCGGAGACGTGGCGGTAGCCGGTGAACTCGTGCGGGAATGAGCCCATGTCGCAGGCGCCCTGCACGTTGTTCTGGCCGCGCAGCGGGTTCACGCCGACGCCGCGACGGCCGAGATTGCCGGTGGCCATGGCGAGGTTCGCCATCGCCATCACCATCGTCGTGCCCTGGGAATGCTCTGTGACGCCGAGGCCGTAGTAGATGGCGCCGTTGCCGCCCTCGGCGAAGAGCCGCGCGGCGCCGCGCACCAGCGCCGCGTCGACGCCGGTGAACTGGGCGACCGCCTCCGGGCTGTTGCGCTCCTCCGCCACGAACTCCGCCCACGCCGAGAAGTCGGCGAGGTCGCAGCGTTCGCGCACGAAGGCTTCGTCCACGAGGCCCTCGGTGACGATGACGTGGGCGAGCGCGTTGGCGATCGCGACGTTTGTGCCGGGGCGGAGCGGCAGGTGGTAGTCGGCCTCGACGTGGGCGGAGCGCACCATGTCGGTGCGGCGCGGATCGACGACGATGAGCTTCGCCCCGTCGCGCAGGCGCTTCTTCATGCGCGAGGCGAAAACCGGATGGCCGTCGGTCGGGTTGGCGCCGATGATCATGACGACGTCCGTCTCCTCGACGGAATCGAAGTCCTGCGTGCCAGCCGAGGTGCCGAAGGCGGTCTTCAGGCCGTAGCCGGTCGGCGAATGGCAGACGCGGGCGCAGGTATCGACGTTGTTGTTGCCGAAGCCGGCGCGGATCAGCTTCTGGACGAGGTAGGTCTCCTCGTTGGTGCAGCGCGAGGAGGTGATGCCGCCGACGGCGTTGCGGCCGTATTTTTCCTGGATGCGGCGGAACTCGGAGGCGGCGTAACCGATCGCCTCCTCCCACGACACCTCCCGCCACGGGTCGGTGATCTTGGCGCGGATCATCGGCTTGGTGATGCGGTCGCGGTGGCTGGCGTAGCCCCAGGCGAAGCGGCCCTTGACGCAGGAGTGGCCGCGGTTCGCCTTGCCGTCCTTGTAGGGCACCATGCGGACGACCTCGTCGCCGCGCATCTCCGCCTTGAACGAGCAGCCGACGCCACAATAGGCACAGGTGGTGACGACGGAGTGCTCGGGCTGGCCGATTTCGATCAGCGACTTCTCCGACAGCGTCGCCGTCGGGCACGCCTGCACGCAGGCGCCGCACGACACGCACTCGCTCTCGAAGAAGCTCTCGTGCATGCCGGCCGAGACGTGGCTGTCGAAGCCGCGGTGCTCGATCGTCAGCGCGAAGGTGCCCTGCACCTCCTCGCAGGCGCGCACACAGCGCGAGCAGACGATGCACTTCGACGGGTCGAAGGTGAAATAGGGGTTCGATTCGTCCTTGGGCTGGCCGAGGTGGTTGTCGCCGGCATAGCCGTAGCGGACGTCGCGCAGGCCGACGGCGCCGGCCATGTCCTGCAGCTCGCAGTCGCCGTTCGCGGCGCACGTCAGGCAGTCGAGCGGGTGGTCGGAGATGTAGAGCTCCATGACGCCCTTGCGCAGCTTCTTCAGCCGCGGCGTCTGGGTCTTCACCACCATGCCGGCGGCCACCGGCGTCGTGCACGAGGCCGGCGTGCCGTTGCGGCCCTCGATCTCGACAAGGCAGAGGCGGCAGGAGCCGAAGCTCTCCAGCATGTCGGTGGCGCAGAGCTTCGGGACCGAGACGCCGGCGAGCTTCGAGGCCCGCATGATCGAGGTGCCTTCCGGCACCGTCACCGCGAAGCCGTCGACCGTCAGAGTCACCGTTTTCTCGGCCTTCGAGGCCGGGGTGCCGTAGTCGACCTCCTCGATCAGCGCCATCGGCGGCTGGTGGTGGTGGTCGTCGCCCGCGTGCGGATCGAACTCGTGGCGGTCCATGGTCGGGCCCTCCTCACTCGGCCGCGGCGGCGAGCGCCGGGCGGTCGAAGTCTTCGGGAAAATGGCGGACGGCGCTCATCACCGGATAGGGGGTGAAGCCGCCGAGCGCGCACAGCGAGCCGAACTTCATCGTCTCGCAGAGATCGGCGACGAGCGTCAGGTTGGCGGCGGCGTCCTCGCCGGCGACGATGCGGTCGATCACCTCGACGCCGCGCGTCGAGCCGATCCGGCAGGGGGTGCACTTGCCGCAGGATTCGATCGCGCAGAACTCGAAGGCGAAGCGCGCCTGCGCCGCCATGTCGACGCTGTCGTCGAAGACGACGACGCCACCATGGCCGACGAGGCCGTCGCGGGCGGCGAAGGCCTCGTAGTCGAACGGTGTGTCGAACAGCGCGCGCGGAAAGTAGGCCCCGAGCGGGCCGCCGACCTGGACCGCCCTCGCCGGCTTGCCGGAGAGCGTGCCGCCGCCGATGTCGTCAACGAGCTCGCCCAGCGTCACGCCGAAGGCCGTCTCGTAGAGGCCGCCGTGCTTGAGGTTGCCGGCGAGTTGGATCGGCATCGTGCCGCGCGACCGGCCCATGCCGAAGTCGCGGTAGAAGGCGCCGCCGCGGGCGAGCACCGTCGGCACGGTGGCGAGCGAGACGAGGTTGTTGATGACGGTCGGCTTGCCGAACAGGCCGACGTGGGCGGGTAGTGGCGGCTTCGGGCGCACCATGCCCCGCTTGCCCTCGAGGCTTTCCAGCAGCGCCGTCTCCTCGCCGCAGACATAGGCGCCGGCCCCGACGCGGACTTCCATGTCGAAGGCGTGGGCCGAGCCCAGCACCGAGACGCCAAGCACGCCGGCGCGCCGGGCGATCTCGATCGCCGCGGAGAGCGTGCGGATGGCGTGCGGATACTCCGAGCGGACGTAGACGTAGCCCTTCGTCGCCCCGACCGCGATGCCGGCGATCGCCATGCCTTCGATCAGGGCGAACGGGTCGCCCTCCATGATCATGCGGTCGGCGAAGGTGCCTGAGTCGCCCTCGTCAGCGTTGCAGACGATGTACTTCTGGCCGGGCGGGGTGTCGGCGACGGTCTTCCACTTGATGCCGGTCGGGAAGCCGGCGCCGCCCCGGCCGCGCAGGCCCGACGCGGTGACTTCCTCGACGATCTTCGCTGGGCCCATCTCGATCGCCCGGGCGAGGCCCGCGAGACCGGCCCCGGCCTCGCCGCCGTGGGCCTTGTAGTCATCGAGCGAGAGCGGATCGACGATGCCGCAGCGGGCGAAGGTGAGCCGCGTCTGGCGCTTCAGCCAGGGGATCTCCTCGGTGAGGCCGAGCGAGAGCGGCCCGCCGGCGGTGCCGTCGAACAGGCCGTCGGCCACCAGCCCCGCCACGTCCGCGGGGGCCACCGGCCCGAAGGCGACGCGGCCGGCATTGGTCGCGACCTCGACCATCGGCTCCAGCCAGAACAGCCCGCGCGAGCCGTTGCGGACGATCTTCATCGTCCGCCCCGCGGCCGTGGCGGCCGCGGCGATGGCGGTCGCGACGCCGTCGGCACCGACGGCGAGCGCGGCCATGTCACAGGGCACGAAAATCTTCACGGCCGGGCTTGTCATAGCGTCACTCATGGCGCCATCGCCCCAGCTATGACGCCGTCGAGGCGGGCGGCGTCGAGACGGCCGATCGGCGCGCCGTCCAGCAACGCTGCGGGTGCGGTGGCGCAGAGGCCGAGGCAGTAGACCGCCTCCACCGTCAGGCGACCGTCCGGCGTCGTGCCACCCCAGTCGAGCCCGAGCTTCGAAAGCACGTCGCGGTGGAGTGCCGTGCCGCCGACGGACTGGCAGGCCTCGGCCCGGCAGAGCTTCAGGACGTGGCGGCCGGCCGGCTCGGCGCGGTAGTCATGGTAGAAGGTGACGACGCCGTGCACCTCCGCGCGGGACAGGTTCAAGGCGTGCGCGATCAGGGGCTTGGCCAGCTCCGGCACGCAGCCGAAATGCTCCTGCAGCGCATGCAGGATCGGCAGCAGCGCGCCCGGAACGCCGTCGAAGCCGGCGATGATCGCGCGCGCCTCCGCCTCGCCCCACGGGGCGTGGCGGCCGGGAACGCGGGCGGCGGCGAGACCCGTGCTCGCAGCGTATCCGGCACCGCCGCCGGCGGGCGCGGCACCGGGAGCGGCGTTGGCGGTGCCGCCGGGCCCGGCGGTGGCGCTGGCGGCCGTGGGAAGGCTGGTCATCTCGGCGTCGCTTCCTCGTCTCCCCCCGGTCGGCACCGGACGGTGTCCCGTCCCAACCGGAATGCCCCGATCACGCGGGGCTCTCATGCCACCGCGCCCAGGCACTCTTGATTGGTTCAAATCTAGGCCCGCGCCCCCGGCGGATTCAAGCGGCCGTCCGGCGTGCCGCGATAGAAGACGTCTATCGATGGAGATGCCACCAAACCTCCATATGGGGTCATTCCCGGCCTTGTGCCGGGAACCCATCCGAGGCAGGCCACAGGTATTCGGGCGGCCGTCTTCGCCGCGAGGGATGGGTTCCCGGGACGAGCCCGGGAATGACTACGGAGGGGTCAGCGCGCCCCGCCCCCTACCCCGCCGTCTCCAGCGCCTCCGACAGGCGTTGGGCCTCCGTCAGCAGTGCCGCGGCCATGGCGGTGGCCGGCTCGCGGACGGGGACGATGAGGCCGATGGTGTGGACGGCCTCGGGCTCGGTGATCGGGATCGACTTCACCCCGGCATCGACGAGGAGCGTCGCGGCGAGGCGCTCGGGCAGCACGGTGGCGAGGCCCCCCGCCCGCACGTGGGCGGCGAGCACGATGACGGAGTTCGATTCGAGGATCGGGTCGGGCTCCGCCCCGGCGCCGCGCAGCAGCCGGTCGACGATGCGGCGGTTCTGCATGTCGGGCGGCAGGAGCCCAAGCGGCACCTCGCCGACCTCCCGCCAGGTGACCGAGGTGCGGTCGCCGAGCGGGCCGTCGGCGGTCGTCAGCAGCCGGTAGCGCTCGCGGTAGAGCGGCACCGTGCGCGCGCGGCCGACCGGCTCGTTGTCGACATAGGAGAGCCCGGCCTCGATCTCGAGGTTCTCGATGAGCGTCAGGATCTCCTCCGACGTTCGCGAATAGACGGTGAAGCGCAGGCCCGGGTGGCGGGCGCGCAACGGCGCCGTCAGGGCCGGGACGAAGCCGACCGCCGTCGGCACGACGCCGAGCCGGAGGTGGCCGGTGAGGCCCTGGCGCAGGGCGGCGACGTCCTGGCGCATGGCGCGGCTGTCGGCGACGATGCGCCGGCTCCACTCGAGCACCCGTTCGCCCTCGGGCGTGAAGCCGATGAAGCGGCTGCCGCGCTGCACGAGCATGACGCCGAGCTGGTCCTCGAGGCTGCGCACGCCGGCCGACAGCGTCGGCTGCGTCACCCCGCACGCCTCCGCCGCCCGGCCGAAGTGCCGCTCACGAGAGAGGGCGAGGAGGAATTCGAGCTTGTCGATCAAGGCGGTTTCCCCGCGGGCGCTGCCGCCCGGGGGATGTGTGTAAGGGGTCCGGGGGGCGGCGTCACGCGCGGGCGCCGGCCGCGCCCGCCACCAGCCGCGCGGCGCCCGCCACCGACGCGGATGCACAAAGGCGTGAACACACGCGGCTGCAATCTGCGGGCTACACTTCCGCCGGCGGCGTCGGGCCCTTCAACCGCCCGACACCCGCTCTCGCGATCTCCGCCTCCCCCTCGCCTCTCTCGTGTCGGTGCCGGTCTGCGAGGACCGCGGAGACCATCATAACGGCACCAGCACAGGCTGGCCGGGGGACAGGCGATGAAGGCGGTTCGGACGGGGATGTTTGCGGTCACAGCGATCAGCCTTTCGCAGCTGGCGGCGGCGCCGGCGCTTTCGGCGACGAGCGGGGCGGGTCTCACCGTCGACCTCGTGGCGATCGTCGAGGGGCGCCTCGTCATCACCGGCACGGCGAAGACGAAGGGCCTCAAGGTGACGATCGCGGGCACGGCGTTCACCGCCACCACCAGCGCCAAGGGCAAGTTCGCCTTCAACGTCCTGCACCTGCCGGAGACGTGCACGGTCGAGCTCGCCACCAAGCAGGGCGTGCTGCCGCTCGTCGTCGCGGACTGCGGCCCGCGCGGCGAGCCGGGCGAGCGCGGCAAGGCCGGCAAGGTCGGGCCGGCGGGACCGAAGGGTCCGGCCGGGCCGGCCGGCGACGCGGGACCGACGGGGCCGATCGGCCTGACGGGGCCGGAAGGCCCGCAGGGACCCGTGGGGCCGGAGGGGCCGCAGGGCGCCCGCGGCCTGACGCTGCGCTCCGCCTGGTCGGCCGAGACCGAATACGTCGCCGACGACCTCGTCGAGCGCAACGGCGCGGCCTATGTGGCGCTCGCCCCGAGCCTCGGCGCCGATCCGGAGACGACGCCGGCGAGTTGGTCGCTGCTGGTGATGCGCGGCGCCGAGGGGCCGCGCGGGCCGGACGGACCGGCGGGCGCGACCGGTCCGCAAGGCGAGCCGGGACCGACCGGCGCTCCCGGGCCGCAGGGCGACGCCGGCGCGGCGGGCCCGCAGGGCGAGACCGGCGCCACCGGCCCCCAGGGCGCGACCGGGCCGCAGGGTCCGCAGGGGGTCGCCGGACCGACAGGACCGATGGGCCCCCAGGGCCTGCCCTCCGACGGGCCGTTCGCCAGCACCATCATCGTCGAGAGCGTCTGCACGCCCGAAGGCGGCTGGGTCGAGCGGGAAGACCAGCCGAACGTCTTCTACTGCGTCGCCCTCTGCCCGGTGAGCACCATCCTCTATCACGCCGTGACCTACGGCGGCGCGCCCGACCAGCCCTACAGCTTCATGTTCGCAGGCTTCGCCCAGAAGGGGAACGGCTTCGGCATGATCCCCGAGGGGCGCTGGGGAACGGAAAACACCGCCGCGGACACCGCGCAATCCGTCCGCCTGACGCTCCTCTGCCTGCCGGAGTGAGGGGGGGGCTGGGTGTCACCGATCAGGTGTACTGTTCCGTCACAGCACTCAATTGGCACGCGTCGCACCAGAAGAAGTAGGTCAGCCCGTCTTCGTTGAGACCGGAATCGGCGCCGGGACCGACGGGCAACTCGCAGCTCAGCTGGGCGAGAAAGGGCATGCGCCTCGTGCAGGTCGGGCAGTTGGGGTAGTCGGCCTCCTGCACCCAGGTCGGGCGTCCGCCGAGGCGGTGCAGATTTTCGCGGCTGTTGGCGAGCCCGTCGTCCTGCACCTCCCAGCGCGGCGGCGTCGGCGACGCCCGCATCCGGCTCACCGGCATGGGGAGCCAGCGAATCTCAGGCGTGCGCTGCTGACCGGTTGGATTGAGGGTGACGGGCTCGCCGCTCCGATGGTCGTAGAATAATGGGACGATCGGCCCACCGGCATAGTCCGTGAGGCACGCCACGCAGACCGCCAGCGTCAACGGCCGAGCCGACACGGCGAAGCCCGGCGGCGCCTCGCGCAAGCGCAGGAAGACGGCGACCTCGCCGCCGCAAAGTCCACACGGCGCCTCCGTCTTTCCCCCGGCGAGGCCTGTGACGTCTTCGGCACTGCGGAGCCGCAACGTCGGGTGCAGGCTGCGAAGCTCGTCGAGCCACTTCGCGTAGCTCGGGCGCTCCGTGTCGAACTGAAGGTGATGACACCGGCCGAGGGTCAGGGGTCGCGCCTCGCCGTCGACGAGTTCGACGTCGTGCATCAAGGCCCAATAGGCAAGGTCGGCCCGTCCGTCTGGCGACAGGCGCTCGTACGCACGCCGGATGGCAGCGGCGTTGCCCGTCTCCATGAGCCTCTCGCAGTCGGCCTGCTCGCACTCCTCCGCGACAGTCGCCGCCAGAGCATCCGCACCGCCTTGGTCCGACGCCCGCCAGGCAAAGGCGCTGCGATAGAGATCATCCTGCTCCCCGAGGAGCGCCAGATGCGGCCGCAGCGCCTGCGGAATCTGCAGGGACGCGCGCTCGATGCACTTCCGCACGTCGTCCGAGTCCTCGTCGTTCGCCAGCCTCTGGACCGCGTCCTCAGCCAATGCCGCGAACTCCGCCTCGGTCAAGTGCGGGATGAGATCGGCAAGCAGGTTGAAGTGCCGGCCCGGTGTCGCGAGGATCCAGTGCGCGATCTCGGGCAGCGCCGCGCGGTCGTCGCGGATGGCCGAAATCAGCTTGTCGTAGATGTCATCGGACCAAGCCTTGCCGTCGAAGTTGCCAATGAAGCTCTCGAATGTCCTCATGGACGCTTGCTCACCCGCCACCGGCCTCACGCTAGCAAGCGCGCCGGGCGAGCGATACGTCCCGTGATTGCAGATTTCGCGGCGGATGGCCGACAAGAAGAAGCGTTGAGATGCCCCCCTCCCCCCTCCACATCCGCCCCATGCTCCCCGCCGAGGTCCCCCTCGCCGTCGAGTGGGCGGCGGCCGAAGGGTGGAACCCCGGGCTCGACGATGCCAGGCCATTCGCGGCGGCGGATGCGGACGGGTTCCTGATCGGCACCATCGACGGCGAGCCGGTGGCGACGATCTCGCTGGTCGGGCCGGAGCCGGCGTTCGGGTTCCTCGGCTTCTACATCGTCGCGCCCGCCTTCCGCGGCCGCGGCCACGGGCTCGCGATCTGGAACGCCGCGCTCGAGCGACGGCGGTTCGAAACCATCGGCCTCGACGGCGTCGTCGACCAGCAGCCGAGCTACAGGAAGTCCGGCTTCGTCCTCGCCCACCGCAACGTCCGCTATGGCGGCCGCGTCGATCCGGCGGCGCTTTTGACGGCGGAGGGCGCAGCCGCCCTCGCCGCCCCCGGTGGTGGCACACTCGTGCAGATCGGCGCCGCCCTCGCACCGGCGGTCATCGCCTATGACCGGCCGTTCACCCCCGCCGACCGCACGGCCTTCCTCTCCGCCTGGATCACGCCGACGACGACCCGTCGCGGCCTGGCGCTGGTGCGCGACGGCGCGGTCGGCGGCTACGGAGTCGCGCGGCGCTGCCGGACGGGGGCGAAGATCGGGCCGCTTTTTGCCGACGACGAGGCCGGGGCGGAGGCGCTGTTCCGGGCGCTGGCGGGGCTGTTTCCCGAGGGCGAGATCTTCCTCGACCCGCCGGAGCCGCACGCCGCGGCGACGGCGCTCGCCCGCCGCTTCGGGCTTTCGCCCGTCTTCGAGACGGCCCGCATGTATCGCGGCCCGGCACCGGACCTGCCGATCGGACGCATCTTCGGCATCACGACGTTCGAGCTCGGGTGACGGCCGCCTTCGGCGCGAGCGCGCCGCCCTCATTCGTCCCTGCTGGTTCTCCCCCTCTCCCGCCCAGAGGGTGGGAGAGGGTGCCCGAAGGTCGGGTGAGGGCCGCGGCGCGCGAGCGGCGCGGGAGGCATAGGCTGGGTTCGCGCGGGGTACGGCGCAGGCGCGCCGCCCTCATCCGCCCCTGCGGGGCACCTTCTCCCCGCCTTCGGCCGGGAGAAGAGAGTCGTCCTCACCGGCCCAGCCACTCGATGCGGCGCCGCCCATGTCCTCAATGCTGAGCGAGTGGCCGCCGGGTCGGTTGAACATGCCGAAGGCCTCGCTGATCGGGCGCGTCCCCCTCACGGCCCGGAGAACCACCGCGCCATCGGACCGGAGATTGACGGCGAGCTTGCCGCCGGCGCCGACCCCGAGGTGGCGGAGCACTTCCTCCGGCAGCGCCACCCGTCCCTTCGTGTCGATCTCGATCGTGGTCATGACCATCCCTTACGGCGACGCCAGCTTCAGCCCCACCAGCCCGATGAGGATCAGCGCGATCGAGGCCATGCGCAGGAGGTCGGTGCTCTCGCCGAGATAGAGGATGCCGAAGGTCACCGTGCCGAGCGCGCCGATGCCGGTCCACACGGCGTAGCCGGTGCCGAGCGGGATGGTGCGCAGCGCCAGCGCCAGCAGGAAGATCGAGGCGGCCATCGAGGCGGCCGTCAACAGCGACGGCCAGAGCTTCGTGAAGCCCTCGGTGTATTTGAGGCCGACGGCCCAGCCGACCTCGAAGAGACCCGCGACGAAGAGGATGAGCCACGCCATGAACGACGCTCCCGGTTCCGGGGGCCGTCCCCGCGGTGTGGAGAATGAGGCCGGGTCGTCCCGGCGGGAGCGAGAGTCGCCGTCGCCGGGGCCGCCGTCAATCCGCTCCGCGGCAGTCGAGCAGCGTCAGCGCCGCTTCCAGGAGGCGCTCGGTGGCGGCGGCGACGACGCGGCCGCCCTTCGTCGCCGGACCGCCCTCCCAGGTGGCGACGACGCCGCCGGCGCCCTCGATGATCGGGATCAGCGGGGCGATGTCGTAGATTTCGAGGTTCGCCTCGACGACGAGGTCGACCTGGCCGGCGGCGAGCATGCAGTAGGCGTAGCAGTCGGCGCCGTAGCGAAGGAGGCGGGCCTTCTCGGCGACGCGGCCGAACCGTTCGAGGTCCTCGGCGCCGAACATCGCCGGCGCCGTCGTCATCAGCGTCGCCTCGGGCAGCGAGCGGTCGTGGCGGACCTTCAGGGGAGAACGCGCGGTGCCGCGGCGCCACTCGGCGTGGTCGCCGTCGCCGAGGAAGACCTCGCCCATGTAGGGCTGGGACATCATGCCGACGGCCGGACGGCCGCCGTCGACGCGGCCGACGAGCGTGCCCCAGAGCGGGATACCGGTGAGGAAGGAGCGGGTGCCATCGATCGGGTCGATCACCCAGACGCGCTCGGCGTTGCCGCGCTCGGTGCCGAATTCCTCGCCGATGATGCCGTCGCGCGGATAGGCCGAGCGCAGAATGGCGCGGATCGTCTCCTCGGCCTTGCGGTCGGCGACGGTAACGGGGTCGTACTGGCCGCGGCTGCCCTTGTCGTCGGCCGCCACCGAGGTGCGGAAGTGCGGCAGCACCACCTGCCCCGCCTCCGCCGCGATCTCCGCCAGGAGATCGAAGTCCTGCGCACCGCTACCCATGCCAACTCCTGAAGTGGATGGAGTTCCGATCGGACCCGCCCGCGCCGGGTCCGCGATCACGCTCTGCCGATGCCGTCAGATCTCCGCCACCACCCAGGCGATCAGCTCGTCGAGCACCTGCTTCAAGGCGACGTCCATCGCCGCCACGGCACTGTCGACGCCGTCGCCGGAGGAGCGGGCCTCGGCGCGGAAGACGCGGGTCGCGACGACGCGGCCGTTGCGGTCGTCGAGGATCTTCGCGGCGATCTCGATGACGGCGGTCGGGGACCCGCCACTCTCGAGCTGGAAGTTCCGGATTTCGATGGGCAGCTGGTAGGTGATCAAGAGCCCCTCGCCGGGGAAGCCGACGGCGTGGACGCGGCCGGTGTCCTCGAAGGACTGCACGATGCGCGTCTGCAGTACCTTCGGCAGCCGGTCGGCCCACTTCACCTTGCCGTAGTAGCTGATCGTCTGCGGCGTCGGCTTGACGGCGATCGATTCCGTGTTGAGGGCCTGCAGGGCGCGCGGCTCGGGCACCAGGATCTGCACGTTGGCGCGCGCACGCCCGACGCCGGCGTCCGAGGCGGTGGCGGTGAGGTCGTAGATCGCCGTGGTGGCTGCCCCGCCGCCGCAGGCGGCGACCGCCAGCGCCACGAGCATCAGCGCCAGCGCGCGCACGCCGCCGCGTCGCCTGTCCGCGCCTCGCTCGAAGCCTGCTCGCACGCTCTGCCCTTCCCTGTTCACGGCTGTCAGCGCCGCTGCGGCTGGTAGGTCGGCTGGCCGGAGCCGCCGTAGATGACGCGGCTCGGGTCGCGCTCGATGGAGTTCACCGCCGCCTCGATCGCCGACAGGGTCTGGCGCGCCTGCTGGATCGTCGCGGCGAGGTCGGTGAGGCCGGTGGTGGAGAAGCGCGACAGGCCGCCGGCGATCTGGCCGGCACTCGGCTGGAAGCTCTCGAAGACCTGGCGGATGGCGCGCGCCGCCCCGGTCGCCTCGGAGACGAGGCCCTGGCCGTCGCCCTCCACCATCGTCTCGACCTTGTCGATCAGGCCGGCGATGCGCGAGGAGGCGGCGTTGAGCTTCTCCACCATCTCGCGCGCCGGGGTGGCGATGGCGTCGACGTTGCCGGTCTGGGCCTCGACGTCGGCGGCGAACTTGCGGGCCGATTCGGCGGCGGCGCGGATGTCGGCGACGATGACGTCGATGTCGCCGCCCTTTGTGGCGAGGTTGGCGCTGAGCGTCTCGACGTTCTGGACGATCGACGACACCCGCGTCGGGTCGACCGCCTCGAGGATCTGCGCGAGGTCGGCCACCGCCGGCGACAGGCTCGAGGCGAGCGCATCGATGCGGTCGGTGGCGGTGCGCACGTTGGTGATGATGACGTCGAGGTCGTCGCCGCGGGCGGCGATGCGGCCGGCAATGGCGTCGATCGAGGCGGTGGCGCCGCGGGCGCTGTCGATGAAGGCCTCGATCTGCGGCATCCGCCCGGCGAAGCCGGCGGTGATGGTGTCGACGTTGGTGACGATGGTGCCGATGCGCTCGGCCGGGATGGCGGCGATCAGCCGGTCGACGTCGGCGAGGCTCTCGTTGAGGCCGGCGGTGAACTCGCCGAGACGCCCGGCCGCCTCCCGCACGGTCTGCACCACGGCCTGAACGTCTGTGCCGACACCACTGAGATCGTTGGAGAACGACACGGCGTTGTCGACGATCGTCTTGACCGCCTGCGGGTCGACTTCCTGCACCAGCTGCTCGACCCGCGTGACGATGCCCTCGAGCCGGTTCGACAGGTCGGCGATGGTCTGGGCCGCCTGGCCGACGTCGGTGAACATCGTGCGCACCTCGTCGGAGTTGGCGGCGAGCGCCGAGGTGAAATCGTCGACGTTCTGCAGCGTCCGCGACACCGCCGGGGCGTTGTCGGTGACGAGCTTCTCGATCTCGCTGAAGGTCGTGTCGGCCTTGGTGAGGATGTCGCGCGCGCCCTTGAGGAGGTCCTCGAAGGCGGAGCGGTCGGCGGCAATCAGCGGCACCTCCTCGTCCTCGAACAGCGAGGGCGAGTTCGGCGTGCCGCCGGTGAGAGAGACATAGGCGATGCCGGTGAGGCCGGTGAAGCCGAGCTCGGCGCGCGTGTCCTTCTTCAGGGGCGCGCTCGGATCGACCATCGTCCTCGCCTGGACGGCGGTGGAGCCGTCGCCGGCGAAGCGCAGGCGCGTCACCTCGCCGATGCGGATGCCGTTGAAATAGACCGCGCCGCCGACGGCGAGACCCGTCACCGAGCCCGGGAACAGGATGTCCACCGCGGTACGGTTGGTGATCGAGCGGGAGGAGTAGAGCCAGTAGACGAAGCCGAAGGCGCCCGCGAGCACCATCAGCACGAACACCCCGACGGCCACGTAGTTTGCCCGCGTCTCCATCCGGCCGGCCGCTCCCTACGCTTCGATCGTCGCGGCCAGACGGCCGCCGCGGACGCCGTGGAAATAGGCGCGGACCCAAGGGTGATCGAACGCCAGCATTTCTCGAAGAGTTCCAGCCACTAGAACGCGCTTTTCGCCGAGGACGGCTATTCGATCGCACACGGAGTACAGGCTGTCGAGGTCGTGCGTCACCATGTAGACGGTGAGCCCCAACGTTTCCCGCAGCTTGGCGATTAACTGGTCGAACTCCGCCGCACCGATCGGATCGAGGCCCGAGGTCGGCTCGTCGAGGAACAAGAGGTCAGCATCGAGCGCCAGCGAACGGGCGAGGCTTGCCCGCTTGATCATGCCGCCGGAGAGCTCGGCGGGGAACTTCTCGGCCGCGTCGCGGGCGAGGCCGACCATCTCGATCTTCAGCAGCGCGAGTTCGTCCATCAGCCGCGGGCTGATGTCGAGGTGCTCGCGCATCGGCACCTGGACGTTCTGCTTGACGGTGAGGCCGGAGAACAGGGCGCCCATCTGGAACAGCACGCCCCAGCGCTGCTCGACCATCGCCCGCTCGCGGTCGTTCAGCGAATCGAGGTCCTTGCCGAACACCTCGATGGTGCCGGCCTGCTTCTGCACCAGCCCGAGGATGGTCCGCATCAGCACCGACTTGCCCATGCCCGAGCCGCCGACGAAGCCCAGCACCTCGCCGCGATAGATGTCGAGGTCGAGGCCGTCGAGCACCGTCTTGCTGCCGAAGCGCACGGTGATGCCGCGGGCGCGGATGATCGCCTCGCGCTCGTTGGAGAGCGGCGCGGCGGGCGGCGGGGGGGCGCTGCGGGGAGAACTCATATGCCGACCGTGGCGAAGAAGACGGCGAAAATGCCGTCGACGACGATCACCATGAAGATCGCCTTCACCACTGAGGTGGTGGTCTGGCGGCCGAGCGATTCGGCGCTGCCCTCCACCTTCAGGCCCTCGACGCAGGCGACGAGGCCGATGATCAGCGCCATGAACGGCGCCTTGACGATACCGATCATGAATGTCTCGAGGTCGATCGCATCGAGGAGCTGGATCATGAAGGCGTCGGGTGACAGTCCGACATAGCTGATCGCCACGATCATCGCCCCGAACAGCGCCGCCATGTCGGAGATGAAGGTGAGCGCCGGCAGCGCCAGCATCAGGGCGATCAGCCGCGGGATGATCAGCACCTCGAGCGGGCGCACGCCCATCACCGTCAGCGCGTCGATCTCCTCGCGCATCTTCATCGAGCCGATCTCGGCCGTGAAGGCGCTGCCGGAGCGGCCGGCGAACATGATGGCGGTGAGCAGCACGCCGAGCTCGCGCAGCGCGAGCACGCCGACGAGGTCGACGACGAAGACGTCGGCCCCGAAGCGCTTCAGGTAGAAGGCCCCCTGCTGCGCGACGATGGCACCGATCAGCGTCGACATCAGCACCATGATCGGCACGGCGCCACGGCCGGTGGTGTCGAGGTGATAGAGGATCGAATTCCAGCGCATCCGCGAGGGATGGACGAGGCAGCCGACGAGGCCGACCGAGAACGCGCCGAGGACGTTGAGGACGGCGACGACGTCCTCGCCGATCATCACCGTGCGACGGCCGACGATCTCCGGGACGCGGGTCCATGTCCACGGCTGCCGCCGCGGCGCCCACGGTTCGGGGACGTGGCCCTCGACCTCGGCGATGAGGGTGCGGCGATTCTCCGGAAGCCCCGTCAGCTCGACGCGGGCGCCGGCGAACTCCAGCGAAGCCCGCAGGCGGTGCAGCAGCCAGGAACCGGCGGTGTCGAGTTCGGTGACTTTCGACAAGTCCATGACGACTTGGCGCTTCTGGCCGAGTTGCACGCCGTCGACGAGCTTCTCCGCCGCCCGGCCGCTGGCGAGATGCCATGCACCCGACGCCACCAGACGGACTTCTTCGCCCGTGTCCTCGACGTCGAGCCGGGGCGCGTCGTCGGCTTGCGTCCGGCTCATCGCCACCGCTTTCGGTCTCTTGTCGCTCGGCCCACTTGAAGCCTATTACTTGGTCGGCGCCGCACCGTCGAGGGATGGCGGCGTCCGTGGGAGGCTCGCCCACGCCAAATCACCCCCGCCTTCCCCTTCGCGGCCGGCAGACGAACAACGGGGCGCTCCCTGATGGATATTCCACGTCCCTACCTCATCTTCCTCGGCGACGTGCCGGACGCGCTCGCTGCCAAGACCGGCCTCGGCGTCGTCGACTGGCGCCGCGACTGGTGCGTCGGCCAGTGGCGTCTGCCGGGATGCAAGGCGGACGCCAGGCTTACCGACATGGGGGCCGCCGAGGCCGCCGCCAAGGGCGCGAAGACGATGGTGGTCGGCGCCGTCAATGCCGGCGGCGTGCTGCCGGAGCACTGGGTGGATTCGATCCTGGCGGCGCTTGACGCGGGCCTCAACGTCGCCACCGGGCTGCATAGCCGCCTCTCCGACGTTCCGGCGATCCGCGAGCGCGCGGCGGAGAAGGGGCTGGCGCTGTTCGACGTCCGCCATTCGCCGGTGAGGTTCGCCACCGGCAAGGGCAACAATCGCACCGGACGACGGCTGCTGACCGTCGGCACCGACTGCTCGGTCGGCAAGAAGTACACCGCCCTCGCGCTCGAAACAGGCATGCGGGACAAGGGCTTCGACGCGGATTTCAAGGCGACGGGTCAGACCGGCGTGCTGATCTCCGGGCGGGGCGTGGCGATCGACGCGGTGGTGGCCGACTTCATCTCCGGCGCCGTCGAATGGCTGACGCCGGACGCCGATCCGAAGCACTGGGACCTCGTCGAGGGCCAGGGCTCGCTGTTCCACCCCTCGTTCGCCGGCGTGTCGCTCGGGCTCCTGCACGGCGCCCAGCCGGACGCCTTCGTGGTCTGCCACGAGCCGACCCGCACCACCATGCGGGGCGTCAAGACGCCGCTGCCGACCATCCAGCAGGTGATCGACCTCACCGTCACCTGCGGCCGGCTGACCAATCCGGACATCCGCTGCGTCGGCATCGCCGTCAACACCGAGCACCTCGACGACGCGGCGGCCCACACGGTGCTGGCCGAGACGGCGGCGGCGCACGGCCTGCCCGCGGTCGACCCGATCCGCACCGGCGTCGGCCCGCTCGTCGACAAGATCGCCGCCGACTTCGGGCGCTGACCACCGAGGAGCCCCGATGGCCGCGCGCCTCACCACCCGCGTCGAGCGCTGGCCGATCGCCGGCACCTTCACGATCGCCCGCGGCTCGAAGACGGAAGCCGTGGTGGTGATCGCCGAGATCGCCGACGGACCGCACGTCGGCCGCGGCGAGTGCGTGCCCTACGCGCGCTATGGCGAGACCGTGGAGGGGGTCGAGGCTGACGTCAGGGCGATGGCCGACGCCGTCGCCGCCGGCCTCGATGCGGCCACCCTGCAGGGGGCGATGAAGGCGGGCGCGGCGCGCAACGCGCTCGACTGCGCCCTCGTCGACCTCGCGGCGAAGCGGGCCGGCACGAGCGCCGCCGCCCTCCTCGGCCTGCCGCCGCTGCAGTCCGTCGTCACCGCCTACACGCTCAGCCTCGGCACGCCCGAGGCGATGGGGGCCGCCGCGGCGGCGGCCTCCGCCAGGCCGCTCCTGAAGATCAAGCTCGGCGGCGCCGGCGACCCGGAGCGCCTCGCCGCCGTTCGCGCCGGAGCCCCGAACGCGACGCTGATCGTCGACGCCAACGAGGGCTGGACCGACGCGCTGTTCGCCGAGAACATGGCCGCCTGCGCGGCGGCCGGCGTGGCGCTGGTCGAGCAGCCGCTGCCGGCCGGTGCGGACGGCATGCTCGCCGACATGCCGCACGCGGTCCCCGTCTGCGCCGACGAGAGCCTGCACACCGCCGCCGACATCCCCCGCCTCGCGGCGCTCTACGACGCAGTCAACATCAAGCTCGACAAGGCCGGCGGCGTCACCGAGGCGCTGGCGATCGCTGCGGCCGCCCGCGCGCAAGGCCTGAAGGTGATGGTCGGCTGCATGCTCGGCTCGTCGCTCGCCATGGCGCCGGCCGTGCTGGTGGCGCAGGGCGCCGACTTCGTCGACCTCGACGGCCCGCTGCTGCTCGCCCGCGACTGCGAACCGGGCCTCGTCTTCGAGGGCTCGACGCTGATGCCGCCGCGGCCGGAATTGTGGGGCTGAGGGCACAGCGCGCAGGCGCGTGACCCCTCCCCCCTCGTGGGGGAGGTGGCCGGCAAAGCCGGCCGGAGGGGGCCGCCGCGCGCGAGCGCGGCGGTACGGCGCCAGAGATTGCCGAAGCCCCCCCTTCTCCCGCCCGCAGGGTGGGAGAAGGTGCCCGAAGGACGGATGAGGGCGCGCGGCGAAGCCGCGCGGGCGTCCGTCGCAGGGGCCTACGGCGCGCTGCGCGCGCCGCCCTCATCCGGCGCTACGCGCCACCTTCTCCCGCTCACGCGTGAGAAGGGAGGGCCAAACCCTCGCCTCAGATTCACCCCCTACCGCCGCTCCGTCGCGATCACCCAGATCGCGATCAGCAGGCCCGCCCCGGCCGGGACCGTCATCGTCAGGAATCCTGCTGAGCCGAGTGCCATGTAAAGCGGCCCGGACAAAGCCGTGGCGCTCGCCATCACCAGGGCGATGACGCTCGCCGCCAGCGACTGGACGGCGCCCGCCCGGGCCGGCGAGGACGTTTCCGAGACGCGGCGCACCAGCGCGAGGTGGGTGGCGGCGAAGGAGAGCGCGTGCAGGCCCTGTGCCGCGACGAGGACGCCGAAGGCCGGCTCGGCGGCGATCGTCACCCAGCGCACGATCGCCGCCAGCGCCGCGACGACGGCGAGCAGCGAGGCCGAGGGGCGCGACGTCCAGCGGTGCGGCAGGGCGAACAGGATCACCTCGCCGATGACGCCGATGCCCCACAGGAGCCCGATCTCGGCGCCCGAGAAGCCGCGCGCCTCGAAGGCGATCGAGCCGAAGCCGTAGATCATCGCGTGGCTGCCCTGCACGAGGGCGCAGGCGAGGACGAGGGGCAGCGCCGGGCGGATCGCCAGCACGGCGTCGGAAAAGCGTGGCCGCTCGGCGGGCCGCTCCGCCCTGCCGCCGCGGGCGCTTGCCACCATGATGCCGGCGGCGACGACGGTGAGGGCCAGCGTCGCCATCATCATCGGCCAGACGGCGGTCGCCGGCAGCACGCCGAGGACCGCGCCGGCCGCGAGCGAGGCGGCGATGAAGGCGGCCGAGCCGCAGAGGCGCATCCGGCCGTAGGTGGCGCGGCCGGCCCGTGCCACCGCCATCGCGGCGGCGTCGGCGATCGGCAGTTGCGTGGTCCAGACGGCGGTGAAGGCGAGGCTGACGACGAGGAGCGCGACGACGCCCGACGACACCGCGACGAGGCCGAAGATCGCCAGCGACGCAATGGCGTAGGCGAGGATCGCGCGCGGCAGCGAGCCGAGGCGGTCGGCGAGTTGCCCCATGACGGCGAGCGTGACGACGCGGGCCGCCATCGGCACGGCGAGCACGATGCCGATCTCGCCCGGCGTCAGGCCGACGGCGGCGAGGTAGACCGGGAAGTACGGCAGATGGACGCCGACGGAGAGGAAGATCGCGGCGAAATAGAGCGAGATCGTCCACGGCGCGGGGAGACCGGCTGCGGCCGTGGCCGGACGATCCGCAACCGGGCGGTCCACAGCGGCGCGCTCCCCCCTCGGGGCTGCGGTCAAGCGGGGTTCTCCGAAAGCGCCCGCGCCAGCACCGCCTCGTCGACGTTGCCGCCGGAGAGCACCACCACCGACGTCTTGCCGCGGCCATCGATGCGGCCCGTCAGCAGCGCCGCCAGCGCAACCGCTCCGCCGGGCTCCAGCACGAGCTTCAGCTCGCGGAAGGCGAAGGCGACGGCGGCGAGCGCCTCGGCGTCGCTGACGGCGACCGCGCCGGCGAGCGTGCGGCGGTTGACGGGGAATGTCTTCACGCCGGGCGCATTCGACATCAGCGCGTCGCAGAGCGAGCCGCCGAGGCGCTCGTTCGTCAGCCGCTCGCCACGCGCCAGCGAGCGCACGTGGTCGTCGAAGCCCTCGGGCTCGACGGCATAGACGGCGACGTCGGGAAAGGCGTCGGTCAGCGCGGTCGAGATGCCGGCGACGAGGCCGCCACCCGAAGCCGGCGCCATCGCCTGGTCCGGCACGATGCCGAGGCGGCG